>NZ_JAPZBC010000001.1:3485000-3785000 GCF_027460265.1 Streptomyces sp. WMMC940 | reverse complement strand
CAGGTCAGATGCCCTGCAAGCGTTCCCGATGCGCCTCCGGTCACCGTGCCCGTGCCGCCCACCGGCCCGTTCTCGGGAGCGGTGGTGCTCGTGGGGCTCAGGGGGTGTCCCTCACCGTAGCCGGAGGTTGACAGGCCGAAGCTCTCAAAGCCCGTGTGAGCCCCTTGGGGGCCCTTCCCGAATATGGGGAGTCGGCAGCCGCCCGTTGAGGGCGGCACATGCGGACTCAGGTACCGGCAAACCCCCATTCGTGTCTGCGGTACCGGTAGACTGGTAGAGAATCCCGCCACTGTGCGGGACACGTCGATTACAGCCGAACGACGCAGCCGGTCCGGCTTGCCCGGAGAACGGTTTGTGCTGTGCCAGAAAGGGCGCTTCGTGGCCGATTCCGGCAACCCCAACGAGAACATTCCTTCCACTGCCGCCGACCAGACCCGCGAGGGCCTGGGGCCGTCCTCGTACGACGCCAGCGCGATCACCGTCCTCGAGGGTCTGGACGCGGTCCGCAAGCGCCCCGGCATGTACATCGGGTCGACCGGTGAGCGTGGTCTTCATCACCTCGTCCAGGAGGTCGTCGACAATTCCGTGGACGAGGCCCTGGCCGGGCACGCGGACACGATCGACGTGACGATCCTCGCCGACGGCGGGGTCAGGGTCGTGGACAACGGCCGTGGCATCCCCGTCGACATCCACCCCGTGGAGAAGAAGCCGGCCGTCGAGGTCGTCCTCACCGTCCTGCACGCGGGCGGCAAGTTCGGAGGCGGCGGCTACGCCGTGTCCGGCGGTCTGCACGGCGTCGGTGTGAGCGTCGTCAACGCGCTCTCCACCAGGGTCTCGGTGGAGATCAAGCGTGACGGCTACCGGTGGACGCAGGACTACAAGACGGGCGTGCCCACCGCCCCGCTGGCGAAGCACGAACCGGTCGAGGACTCGGGCACCACGGTCACGTTCTGGGCCGACCCGGACATCTTCGAGACGACGGAGTACTCCTTCGAGACGCTCTCGCGTCGCTTCCAGGAGATGGCCTTCCTCAACAAGGGCCTCACTCTCACGCTGACGGACGAGCGCGAGTCCGCGAAGGCGACCGTCGGCGCGGACGACCCGGACGCGGAGGCGGCGGCCGAGCCCCAGGCGCGCACGGTCAAGTACCACTACGAGGGCGGCATCGTCGACTTCGTGACGTACCTGAACTCGCGCAAGGGCGAGCTGATCCACCCCACGGTCATCGACATCGAGGCCGAGGACAAGGAGCGGCTGCTCTCCGTCGAGGTCGCGATGCAGTGGAACTCGCAGTACAGCGAGGGTGTCTACTCCTTCGCGAACACGATCCACACGCACGAGGGCGGTACCCACGAGGAGGGCTTTCGCGCCGCGCTCACGGGTCTGGTCAACCGTTACGCCAGGGACCGGAAGCTGCTGCGCGAGAAGGACGACAACCTCACCGGTGAGGACATCCGCGAAGGCCTGACCGCGATCATCTCGGTCAAGCTGGGCGAGCCCCAGTTCGAGGGCCAGACCAAGACCAAGCTGGGCAACACGGAGGCGAAGACCTTCGTCCAGAAGGTGGTCAACGAGCACCTCACCGACTGGTTCGACCGCAACCCCAACGAGGCGGCGGACATCGTCCGCAAGGGCATCCAGGCCGCCACGGCCCGTGTCGCCGCCCGCAAGGCCCGCGACCTGACGCGCCGCAAGGGCCTGCTGGAGAGCGCCTCGCTGCCGGGCAAGCTGTCCGACTGCCAGTCGAACGACCCCACCAAGTGCGAGATCTTCATCGTCGAGGGTGACTCCGCCGGCGGCTCGGCCAAGTCCGGCCGCAACCCGATGTACCAGGCCATCCTGCCGATCCGAGGCAAGATCCTGAACGTCGAGAAGGCGCGGGTCGACAAGATCCTCCAGAACACCGAGGTCCAGGCCCTGATCTCGGCCTTCGGCACCGGTATCCACGAAGACTTCGACATCGAGAAGCTTCGCTATCACAAGATCATCCTGATGGCGGACGCCGACGTCGACGGCCAGCACATCAACACCCTGCTGCTGACCTTCCTCTTCCGCTTCATGCGGCCGCTGGTCGAGGCGGGCCACGTGTTCCTCTCCCGTCCCCCGCTCTACAAGATCAAGTGGGGCCGCGACGACTTCGAGTACGCGTACTCGGACCGGGAGCGCGACGCCCTCGTCGAGCTCGGCAAGCAGCAGGGCAAGCGGATCAAGGAAGACTCGATCCAGCGCTTCAAGGGCCTTGGTGAGATGAACGCCGAGGAACTGCGCGTCACCACGATGGACGTCGAGCACCGGGTCCTCGGCCAGGTCACGCTGGACGACGCCGCGCAGGCGGACGACCTGTTCTCGGTGCTGATGGGCGAGGACGTCGAGGCACGGCGCTCCTTCATCCAGCGCAACGCCAAGGACGTCCGCTTCCTCGACATCTGAGTCGGTCTCAGCTGACCGCTCGAAAGGACTGAAGACCAGCAATGGCCGACGAGACCTCCCCCGTCCCCAACGGGGACGCCCCCGCTCCCGTCACCACCGGCACCGAAGAGGAAGGCCCGCAGCTGCGGATCGAGCCCGTCGGGCTCGAGACGGAGATGCAGCGCTCCTACCTCGACTACGCGATGTCCGTCATCGTGTCGCGTGCGCTGCCCGACGTGCGGGACGGCCTCAAGCCCGTCCACCGCCGTGTGCTGTACGCCATGTACGACGGCGGCTACCGGCCCGAGAAGGGCTTCTACAAGTGCGCCCGCGTCGTCGGTGACGTCATGGGTACGTACCACCCGCACGGCGACTCCTCGATCTACGACGCGCTGGTCCGTCTCGCGCAGCCGTGGTCGATGCGGATGCCGCTGGTGGACTCGAACGGAAACTTCGGTTCCCCGGGCAACGACCCGGCGGCCGCCATGCGCTACACCGAGTGCAAGATGGCGCCGCTGTCCATGGAGATGCTCCGGGACATCGACGAGGAGACCGTCGACTTCCAGGACAACTACGACGGCCGCAACCAGGAGCCGACGGTCCTGCCGTCACGCTTCCCGAACCTGCTGGTCAACGGCAGCGCCGGTATCGCCGTCGGTATGGCCACCAACATCCCTCCGCACAATCTGCGCGAGGTCGCGGCCGGAGCCCAATGGGCCCTGGAGCACCCGGAGGCCACTCACGAGGAGCTCCTCGACGCGCTGATCGAGCGGATCAAGGGCCCTGACTTCCCGACCGGTGCGCTGGTCGTGGGCCGCAAGGGCATCGAGGAGGCGTACCGCACCGGTCGCGGCTCCATCACGATGCGCGCGGTCGTCGAGGTCGAGGAGATCCAGAACCGCCAGTGCCTGGTGGTCACGGAGCTTCCCTACCAGGTCAACCCGGACAACCTCGCGCAGAAGATCGCCGACCTGGTGAAGGACGGCAAGGTCGGCGGCATCGCCGACGTCCGGGACGAGACCTCGTCCCGCACGGGTCAGCGCCTCGTCATCGTGCTGAAGCGCGACGCCGTCGCCAAGGTCGTCCTCAACAACCTGTACAAGCACACCGACCTGCAGACGAACTTCGGCGCCAACATGCTGGCGCTGGTCGACGGGGTGCCGCGCACGCTGTCGCTGGACGCGTTCATCCGCCACTGGGTGACGCATCAGATCGAGGTCATCGTCCGCCGGACGAAGTTCCGGCTGCGCAAGGCCGAGGAGCGCGCCCACATCCTGCGCGGTCTGCTCAAGGCACTCGACGCGATCGACGAGGTCATCGCGCTGATCCGGCGCAGCGAGACGGTCGAGGTCGCACGCGAGGGCCTGATGGGCCTGCTGGAGATCGACGAGATCCAGGCCAACGCGATCCTCGAGATGCAGCTGCGCCGGCTGGCCGCCCTGGAGCGCCAGAAGATCGTGCAGGAGCACGACGAGCTCCAGGCGAAGATCAACGAGTACAACCGGATCCTCGCCTCCCCCGAGAAGCAGCGCGGCATCGTCAGTGAGGAACTGGCCGCCCTCGTCGAGAAGTTCGGCGACGACCGGCGCTCCAAGCTCGTGCCCTTCGACGGCGACATGTCCATCGAGGACCTGATCGCCGAGGAGGACATCGTCGTCACGATCACGCGTGGCGGCTATGTGAAGCGCACGAAGACCGACGACTACCGCTCGCAGAAGCGCGGCGGCAAGGGCGTGCGGGGCACGAAGCTCAAGGAAGACGACATCGTCGACCACTTCTTCGTCTCCACCACGCACCACTGGCTGCTGTTCTTCACCAACAAGGGACGGGTCTACCGGGCCAAGGCGTACGAGCTGCCGGACGCCGGCCGCGACGCCCGCGGCCAGCACGTCGCCAACCTGCTGGCCTTCCAGCCGGACGAGCAGATCGCCGAGATCCTCGCGATCCGCGACTACGAGGCCGCGCCCTACCTGGTCCTCGCCACCAAGGCGGGCCTGGTGAAGAAGACCCCGCTGAAGGACTACGACTCCCCGCGCTCCGGCGGCGTCATCGCGATCAACCTCCGCGAGACGGAGGACGGCAGGGATGACGAGCTGATCGGCGCCGAGCTGGTGTCGGCCGAGGACGATCTGCTGCTGATCAGCAGGAAGGCCCAGTCGATCCGGTTCACCGCGACGGACGAAGCGCTGCGGCCGATGGGCCGTGCCACGTCGGGGGTGAAGGGCATGAGTTTCCGCGAGGGCGACGAACTCCTGTCGATGAATGTGGTGCGGCCCGGTACTTTCGTGTTCACTGCCACGGACGGCGGGTACGCCAAGCGGACCGCCGTCGACGAGTACCGCGTCCAGGGCCGCGGTGGCCTCGGCATCAAGGCCGCCAAGATCGTGGAGGACCGCGGTTCGCTGGTCGGCGCGCTGGTGGTCGAGGAGACCGACGAGATCCTCGCCATCACGTTGTCCGGTGGTGTGATTCGTACGCGAGTCAATGAAGTCAGGGAGACGGGCCGTGACACCATGGGCGTCCAACTGATCAACCTCGGCAAGCGGGATGCCGTCGTGGGTATCGCGCGCAACGCGGAGGCCGGCCGCGAGGCCGAGGAGGTCGACGGGGTCGAGGGCGCCGAAGAGGGTGCCGAGGCCGGGACCCCCGAGGCCACCGCAGACGCCGGGAACGGCCAGGGTGCGGAGCCCTCGGCCTCAGAGCACGACGAGGAGTAGAGCGTGAGTGGAGCCACCGGCGCCGGATCGGCCGATGCCGGCGACGCTTCTGGAACGAACGGCGCCAGTGGCTCCGCCTCGCACTCCCCGGCTGGGGGCTCCCCCGCCGAGGGCAGGGGGACGACCGTGACCGACACCCGGGGGCCGCAGCCCCCGCACGAAACCTATGGTGGGGAGCAACCGGTGCAGCAGGGAACCCAGCCGTACCACCCGCCCCAGGCGTACCCCTCTCCTCCTGGAGGGACGCAGGGCGGCCAGCAGACGACTGCGGGCGCGGCGGTCCGCCGGCCGCGCACCGGGGCGACCACACAGCCCCGTACGCGCAAGGCCCGACTGCGGGTGGCCAAGGCCGACCCGTGGTCGGTGATGAAGGTCAGCTTCCTGCTCTCGATCGCCCTGGGCATCTGCACGATCGTCGCCGCGGCCGTGCTGTGGATGGTCATGGACGCCATGGGCGTCTTCTCGACGGTCGGCGGGACGATCAGCGAGGCGACGGGCTCGAACGAGAGCAACGGCTTCGACCTCCAGTCGTTCCTCTCGCTTCCCCGTGTCCTCCTCTTCACGTCGGTGATCGCGGTCATCGACGTGGTGCTGGCCACGGCGCTGGCGACGCTGGGCGCCTTCATCTACAACCTCTCCGCCGGGTTCGTGGGCGGGGTCGAGCTCACGCTGGCCGAGGACGAATAGCCCGAGGTCCCGGGGGGTGGAGAACCGATTTTGGGACTGCCCCCCAGGTGCGCTAACCTTCAGGGGTCAGCGCGCAGCGCGGCGGGGCTATAGCTCAGTTGGTTAGAGCGCATCCCTGATAAGGATGAGGCCACAGGTTCAAATCCTGTTAGCCCCACCAGCACGGAGACCCTCAACCGATCATGGTTGGGGGTCTTCGGCGTTCATGGCTGACATCAGCCGACGAGTGGACCGGCCGGGTTCGGTCGGCAGCCCTGATCGCTCATGAGCGGGCCGAGAGAGCTGCGCATCTCCGGGGCCGACCGTTCCGTACCGAACAAGACGGCTTTGCGGACCGCGATACCTGCCCGTCCTCGATGAGGCGCCGCGCGTGACCGTGTGGGGCCTGCCCGGGCGGATTCGGGCCCCGAGGGCCGTCTCCGGCGCCCGTGGTGCGCCGGGCGGGCCGCGACGGTTCCCTACGGCCCGACGGCGGTGCGCGGGGCGGGAAGGAGGAGGGCGGGGCCGCCGTTCACAACCTGTGACGTAACGTGGCGGGATCCGCGGTGCCCCCGGGAGGGCCATCCCTGGTGGCGGTGGGGGTAGTTGGCCGCTCGGGAGGCTCCGGCCGGGGCGTACGCAGGTCACCGATCGGTATCGATCGGTGTGTATAGTCGGGCGCCAGAAGTCCCCTACGTCAAGGAAAGACGAGGTCGCGCGGTGAAGAAGCTTCTCCTGGTCGCACTGGCCGCCATCGGCGGGCTCCTCGTGTACCGCCAGATCCAGGCGGATCGCGCCGAGCAGGATCTGTGGACGGAGGCGACCGACTCCGTGCCCGCAGGTTCGGGTGTGTGAGACGCAGACAGTCTGAGAGTGACGGAGCCCCGGCCGCCGAGCGGCCGGGGCTCCGTGCTGTCCATGCCGCTGTAGCCCCGCGACCCCTCGGATTCGCTTGAGCAAATAGATTGCTTGCATGAGTGAAGTCGACCGTGCCCGGGCACCCTCCGCGGGGCGCGTGCGACAGGGGCGGCGATTCGGGACCGCGCGAAGACAGCGGCCCGGACGGCGGGGCAGGATGGACCGGCACCACGACCGCCCCGGCGGCGGGCGGTCCCGCCCGGTGGATCGCGACCACGATCCATGAGCGCCGTCACGGGCCTTACGGGCACGCCGGCGTCCCCGGGGCGACGACGGAGACGACAAGGGGAAGCGCGGAGATGAGGCAGCGCAGCAGGGGCAGGGTGGCGCCGGTCGTGACGGCGGCGGTGTGCGCGGCGGCGGCAGTGGTCACCGTCCCGGCTCGGGCGGCCGACCGGCCGGACCCGTATGTCTTCGGTACGGGCGCGCAGCGGATCGAGGGCGCGGAGAGCAGCTCCGACGCCGAGGAGCTGAAGGCCGGTACGACCTACCGCTCCTCGATCGGGCCGGGCGGGAAGCTCAATTTCCGCGTCGATCTGGACGCCGAGCGGAACGCGTACGTCTCGGTCGTGGCCGTCCCCGGCCCTGGGACCGGGCTCGCGTACAACTCCGGCATCGAGGTCACCCTCCAGAACGGCCAGGGTGCCGACTGCAGCAGCGCCGACGACAAGGTGGGGCCGGGGAGGTTCGCCAGACCGCTCGCCGCCACCGCGCACCGCACGATCGGGAACGGCCGTTCGACCTGCCAGGAGGGCGGCGCCTACAACGTGGTCGTGGAGAGGACCGGAGACGCGGACTCCGCGTCCGCCGGCGCCTCCGTCCCCGGCGACTGGGAGTTGGAGATCCGCCATGTCACCGAGCCCGGGCTGAAGCAGCAGGGGCCCACCGAGGCCCCCACCGATTGGCCCTCCGCCTCACCCGGACTGCCCGGGGGCGGGACGAGGGAGGCCGTCGGCGGAACGGGGTTCAACGACGCGGCCGAGATCGCCGAGGGCGAGTGGAGCGGCCGCTTGGATGCGGGGCGCACCTACTTCTACCGGGTCAAGCTCGACTGGGGGCAGCGGATCTTCGGTACCGCCTCCCTGGGGAGCACCAACACCAAGGGCTCCGTCTTCGTCAGCGAGGCCCTGACCATGCGGCTGTACAACCCCGTGCGCGGTCTGGTCGAGGACGCCGGTACGAGGTCGTACGACGGCCGGCAGAAGCAGGCCGTACTGGACCCGCTGCCGGAGGTCGCCTACGAGAACCGGTTCGGCAACGGCGACCACGTGGAAGGCATGCGGCTCAAGGGCGACTACTACCTTGCCGTCAGCCTGAATCCCCAACTGGAGCAGAAGTTCGGCAAGAAGCAGTTCGGCGTGACGCTCCGGGTCAATGTCGAGGGCGAGGCCAAGGCCGCGCCGCCGTACGCGGAGCCGGTCGGCGACCTCGGCGTCTCCGAGGGCGAGAAGGCCGAGAAGAGCGACGCGATGCGGCTGGTCGGCGTGGCCGGAGTGGGCACGGGGACGGTGCTGGTCCTGGGCCTGGGCGCCTGGACGCTGCTGGCGCGGCGGCGCGCCGCCGCACCGCCGCAGGGCGGGCCGTCCGCCGGTGCCGGACAGGGGCCCGGCACACCACGGGTCCCGGCGGGCACCCCGCTCCGCACGCCCGGTCCCCCGGTCGGCCCCGGCGGGACGCAGACTCCGGGCACCGATTCTCCGTACGGACACGGTCACGGGTACGGGCCCGCCGCCGGATCCGGTCGTCCGGGGGGTACGGGGCAGGCCGACGGTACGGCACGGACGGACTACGGCCCGCCTCCCGCCTGGTGAGCCCGCCCTCCGCTCGGTGAACCCGCCTGCCGCGCGGCGACCGCACTCCACGTGCCCGCGGGAATTCTCAGGCCTGGGCGAGGGCCCAGATCCCCACCGCGAAACAGATCAGCGCGACGAGCAGCACGGGGACCGCCACCTTCGGGGGCGGTCCCGGTCGTTTCCGTGCCGTGGGCAGAGGCACGGACGAGGGGGCACGGGGCGGCGCGTACGGCACCGGATGCGCCTGACCCGGCACCTGGGGCCCGTGGCCGGTGTACCGGCGGGTGAGGGGCTGTTCGTGCGGAACCGCAGCGGTCGGCGCCTGGGCGAAGTCCTGTGCCGGCGGTTGATGCCACTGCGGGAAGCCGGCATGGGTGGGTACCGGTGCGGGGGTTCCGGGCGGCGCGGAGGCGGACGGCGGATCCCCGGCGGGGGACGGCGCCGGCCGATTGGGCGGCGGGGGCAGATGGAAGGAGCCGGTCTCCGACGGCGTCGGCAGGGGAGCCCCCTGCGAGCCGTGGGAGCCGAGCCCGTCCTGGAGCGCCTGTCCGGTCTGCTGGGGCGTGGGCCGGGGCTGCGGCTCCGGATCCGGCCGGGGTGGGCGCGACCGGGAGTCCGCGTCGTCGCCCAGTGCGGCTTCCTGCGCCTGCCCGGTGCTGTCCGTACGCCCGTTGCGGCTCGTGTGGCCGCCCGTCGGTTCCCCGGTCGGCGCGGCGTCGGTCCGCGGCCCGCCCGGTCCGCTTCCCGCTGGGCCGTCGGGGCCGAAGCCCGAGGGCAGCGGACCCAGTTGGTCGAAGACCTCGACCGGCTCGTCGTCGATGGCGGGTTCCGGCAGCAGCTCGACGGCCGAGGTGAGGGCCTTCCGCGCGCCGGTCGCCGTACGGAAGCGGGCGTGTGGATCGGGCTGGAGCAGGCCGGCCAGGACCTGCCACAAGGGTTCCGGAATCCCTTGCGGGGCGCCCGGGGTGCCGTGCGCGGCGAAGTGCTCGACCAGGGCCCGGGAATCGGGCTTCTGGCCCTGGAGCAGATACAGGGCCACGAGCCCCACGGCGAACAGGTCGGCGGGGAAGTCCGGCTCCGCGCCCAGCATCTGCTCGGGTGCGAAGTAACCGGGCGTCCCCAGCACGTAGTTCGTCTCGGTCAGCCGCGGTTCGCCCTTCCGCATCGAGATGCCGAAATCGGACAGCCGCAGATGCGGCCGCCCGGTGCCGGTGGCCTCCAGCAGGATGTTCGCGGGCTTGATGTCGCGGTGCACGACCCCCTCGGCGTGCACCGCGGCGAGCCCCGACAGCAGCTGGTCGAGCAGGGTGCAGACGAACCGCGGCGGCAGCGGGCCGTAGTCGCCGATGACGTGCGCCAGCGACCCGCCGCTCACCAGGTCCATGGTGAACAGCACCTTGTCGTCGTCCGCGGCCCAGCTGGCCGGGGCGAGGACGTGCGGGTGATCGATGCGGAGGGCCTGCTCGCGGACGAAGCGCAGCAGCGAGTGGGCGTCGCTCTGCTGCAGGACCTTGGCGGCCACGTAGCGCCGCCGCCGATGGTCCCAGGCGCGCCACACGGCGCCGACCCCACCGCGTCCGATCGGGTCGATCAGCTCGTACCGACCAGCGAAGACCTCACCCATGCGCTGCGCCCGCTCCCGGTTCCCTGTTCCGGCGTCCTGCTTCGTCCGGTGTGCTTCCCGCCCCGCCGCCCGCGTCCCGCCTCGATCAGCTCTGGTGCGACTCGTAGTGGGCGACCGCCTCCGCGGTGCGCCCGGCGCCGTACACCCGGAGGAACTCTGCCAGTTCCGGATGGGTGAGGGCGAGCGAGTCGGCCGCGTCGATGATGTCGCCCGCCGCCGCCACCGAACGGAGCAGCGACTGGATCTCCCGCACGACCCGGCGCACGGTCGGAGCTCCCGAACTCGTCGTGGACTGCCCCGTGCCGGTGAGCACGGAGCCACCCTGGGACTTCTTGATCTCGTCCATGCGATCCGTGGCCTCGGCCGCGCTGACGCTGCCGTCGGCGACCTGCCCGGCCAGCTCCTGCAGGGCCTGGACGCGCTGGACGACCGCCGGGTTGCCGATCTTGGCGCGCTGGCCGCTCATCAGCTGGGAGAGCATCGGAGCCGACAGCCCGAGCACCGCGGCAAGACGGGCCTGGTTGAGGCCCAGATCGTCGATGAGCCGGCGGAAGAGCGCCCCCAGCGGCTCCCCGTACCAGCTGCGCTGGAGCTCTCTCGCTCTCGCGGTCGCTTCCTGCTGTGCTGCATCCATGTTGCGTCTCCCCATCGCTTCCCCTGGCGTGGCTTCGCTGGTGCGAACCCGACGAGCATCCTACGGAGAGTGGTCGAATACCGGGAGCCCTAATCCTTTTGGAAGATCCCGGGGGTTACCCGGTACTCTGGTCTCCGTTCCGGGGCCTTAGCTCAGTTGGTAGAGCGCTGTCTTTGCATGGCAGATGTCAGGGGTTCGACTCCCCTAGGCTCCACCCGGTGAATGCCCTCTGACCTGCGAGAACGCAGGTCAGAGGGCATTTTGCATGAGGAGAGCCCCCCGGGGACGGAGCGGGAGCGGCCGGAGCGTCCCCCGTCGCCCCGGCGGGCGTGCACCTCCCGGCCCGCTCGTCCAGCCGGGCACGGGGACGCCCCGTGCGCTGTCCGCCGCGGGGAATGCCCCGTGCCCGGGGCCACCACCCGGCCGGGCGGCGGCCTCCCGCGCGCCCCGCTCCGATGCCCGTCCGGAGCAGCGGGCGGTATCCGTTCCGGGTTGCGGGATGCGTGGCGCCGCGTTAGGCATCGCCCAGGCGCCGGCACGGGCTGTTTCCGCAGGCCGGGAGGGGGTGGGCTGCTCTGTTCCGTCCTGACGGCGGCTCAGGGCCGGTAGGCCGCGCGGGTGGTGTTCATCGGAAGATCCGCCGACCCGGCGCCGAGGTCCCACGATTTTCGAGGTGCGTCCACATCATGAGGAACGTATGTAAAACGCCCAATCCGAAAGCGAGGAGCCATGGCCGCCGTCAAGGTCACCTCTTTGTGGACCGCCTTCGTCTCCCTGATCGTCACCCTGCTCACCTCCCTCGGCTTCGCCCCCTCCGCCAGGGCCGCCGAGCAGTCGGCCGGCCCCCGTCAGCCTGAGGGCCCGGCGGAGCAGAAGCCCACCGTCCCCGGCGCGCGGAGCGCGGGCAGCAGAGCGGGTGCCCACGAGCATCCCGTCGGCGCGCGGAGCGCGGGGAAGAGAGCGGGTGCGCACGAGCGTCCCGCCGGGGCGCGCACCCTTCCCGCGGCCGCGGGGGCGTACGGGACCACGGCCGTACACGGCTTCTGGTACGAGGTGGTGCGCCAGAGGACCCCTCGCGACCGCGCTCTGCCGCCGACCATCAAGCAGCGGATCCGCGCCGAGGCCCACGGCGCCTCGCCCGCCGTCCGGAAGGTGCCCACCCTGAACGACGCGGCCGAAGCGCGGCGGGAGTCCTCGCACTTCGAGGACGAGGCGCGCGTTCCGGCGGCGGCATGAGGCGCCGGGAAGCCCTCTGCCTGCCCGAAGCCGATCGTCCGGTACCACACGTCGTCAGCGATAGTCGTGTGCGGCCAGGACGGTGGGAGGCGGCCGGAACCACTGCCGCCCGGGCCGATCGGTGGAGGCAGGCCGGCACTGCCGGGACGGGTCAGGCGGGCACTGTCGGGGCCGGCGAGGTCGATGGGTGTGGGCCACGGCCCTCCGAGGCCGGCCGGTGCGGATCCTCCCGCGATCCCCGGCGGGAATCGCCCGGCCAGGACGGGCGACGGTCCTCAGGGCCGACGCCACGACGGTCCGCCGAAGCCGTGCGGCAGAGTTCCGGCGGGACCACCACCAGCGGTCCGCAGGACCAGCCGGTGACAGTCCTGCCAGGAGTACGCCGGTGACGGATGTCCCGGAAGGTCAGCGACGGTCCTCCCGGTCCGACTCCGCCTCGTTCTCCGCCTGCTTGGCCTGAACCTCCGGGTCCAGCACCGACTGATCGCTCCCGTCGACCGACGACGGCGAACGGTCCGGGACCTCGGTCGCGGCGGGAGGCTCCACCAGCCAGTCCGGATTCGCCTGCTTGTCCCACCACTTCCACACGGCGAACAGCCCCGCGGCGACGGCGCCGACCACCAGCGCGCCCTTCGCGGCGCGACCGCACTTCGCACGCCGCTCGTTCTTCCTCGCGAGCTTCTTGATGTCCTCGGCCGTGACCGAACCGCGCAGCGCGGCCAGTGCGGCGGCGGACCGGGTGACGGCCTCCTGCCCCACGGGCTGGGCCACCGCGACGGCGTGCTCGAGGCGCGGAGTCGTGTAGTCCGCCGCTTGGCGTGCGGCATTCCGGGTCATGACGGCGGCCCGGTGAGCCGCGTCGTCCACCTGCGGCGGAACGTGCGGTGCGACATGGGACTTGTACTGGACGCGGGCCTGATGACGCGCCTGGCGAGCGGCCTTCTTCACCTTGGGCTCGAGGGCGACACGAGCCTGGTGGGCGTAGACCGCGGCCTGGTCCTTGGCCGTGCCGGCGTATGGCGCCACCGCTTCCGCGGCGTGCAGCACGCTCTCCTTGGCCGTGTCCGTCGCGGCGCGCACGCTGTCCATGCGGGTCACGGGATCCTCCTCCTCGGTGGCGTTCGCGGGCGTCTGGGGCGTTTGTCGACCCAGCAAAGGCACCATCCGCCTTTCCACCCTTTTCGAAATCATGCCCGCTGGGGGACGGCACGGCATGCGGGACGGGCATCCGGGTCATTTTCCGCGTCCACGGCTCCTCCGTGGGAGGATCTGAGGACGTCAGAGAAGACTTACGGAAGGCAGATCGTGGCCGAGCAGCTCCACGCCACCCTGAAGACCAACCACGGCGACATCGACATCCGGCTTCTGCCGAACCACGCGCCGAAGACGGTGAAGAACTTCGTCGAGCTCGCCACGGGTGAGCGGGAGTGGACCAATCCGGCGACCGGGAAGAAGTCGACGGACAGGCTGTACGACGGCACGGTCTTCCACCGGGTGATCAGTGGCTTCATGATCCAGGGCGGCGACCCGCTGGGCAACGGCACCGGCGGCCCGGGCTACGAGTTCGCCGACGAGTTCCACCCCGACCTGGCCTTCGACCGGCCCTACCTGCTGGCCATGGCCAATGCCGGCCCGGGCACCAACGGCTCGCAGTTCTTCATCACCGTGGCCCCGACCGCCTGGCTGACCCGCAAGCACACGATCTTCGGCGAGGTCACGGACGAGGCCAGCCGGAAGGTCGTGGACGCCATCGCGGGTGCTCCGACCAACCCGCGCACCGACCGCCCGATGAACGACGTGGTGATCGAATCCGTCGTGATCGAGACCCGCCAGGGCTGACCCCAGGAGGCCGCGGCGGGAATCGTCTGCGGAGGCCGGGTTCCGTACGGGAACCTTTGCGCCCCGCTCGTCCGTAAGACGAGCGGGGCGAAGCATTGCGCGGGAGCCCGCGCGGAAGACGAGGGGACCTCATGGATCAGGCGCCAGGAAGCCCGGACCGGCCCCGGGCCGCGCACGGACTGCCCAGCTGCTACCGGCACCCGGGCCGGGAGACCGGTATCAGCTGCACCCGATGCGAGCGGCCGATCTGCCCCGACTGCATGGTCAGCGCATCGGTCGGCTTCCAGTGCCCGGAGTGCGTGCGTACGGGTTCGGGCACCGGGTACGCCCCGTCCGCGAGCCGTCCCCGCACGATCGCGGGGGCCGAGCTCACCTCGGGCGACCCCCGGCTCGTCACCAAGATCCTTCTGGGCGTCAACGCCGCGGTGTTCCTGGCGGTGCTCGCCGACCGAACCATCGCGGACCGGCTCGATCTGATCGGGCTGGCGTTCAACCCGCGGATCCAGGAGGTCGTGGGAGTCGCCGACGGCGAGTGGTACCGCCTGGTGACCTCGATGTTCCTGCACCAGGAGATCTGGCACATCGCCTTCAACATGCTGGGGCTCTGGTGGCTGGGCGGACCACTGGAGGCGGCGCTCGGCCGGGTGCGCTATCTCGCGCTGTACCTGCTCTCCGGAGTGGCGGGAAGCGCGCTGGTCTATCTGCTGGAGGAGCCGAACCGGGGTGCGCTCGGCGCCTCCGGGGCGATCTGGGGTCTGCTCGGGGCCACGGCCGTTCTGCTGCGCCGGCTCGACTACGACCTGCGTCCGGTGATCGCGCTCCTGGCGCTGAACCTGCTCATCACCTTCACCATGCCCGGCATCTCCTGGGAGGCCCACGTCGGCGGCCTGGTCGGCGGCACGGTGATCGCGTTCGGTATGGTGCACGCCCCTCGTGAGCGGAGGGGCCTGGTGCAGGTCGGTGTCTGCGCCCTCGTCCTGGTCGCCTCGGTCCTGTCCATCGTGCTCAGGACCCAGTCGCTGCTCACCTGAGCGTGAGCTTTCCCCAAAGTTGTCCACAGCGTGTGGCGGATCTTGTGCGCCTTGTGGGGAACAACTGTGCCCCCTGTCCCTGACCTGGGTTTTCCCAGGAGGGACAAGGGGCGCACAGGGTGGGGGATCGTCGCTGGATCGGCCCCAGTGGTCACATCGGCGTCAACAACCGGAGAGTTATCCACAGATCGTCAGACCTTTTCCTCATCTGTGGACGACGCTGTGGATAATTTAGGGGCAGAGCGTGACAGCGGCCGGTCCGCCCGCTGCCCCGTCGGTCGCCGCTACTTCCACTGGGTGGAGACCGCGAAGCCGCCCGCGATGAAGCCGAAGCCGACCACGATGTTCCAGTTGCCGAGGGTCTTCACGGGCAACGAGCCGTCGGTGACGTAGAAGACGACGATCCACGCCAGCCCGATCAGGAACAGCGCCAGCATCACGGGGGCCACCCAGCTGCGGTTGGTCAGCTTGATGCTGGTCGCCTGCTTGGAGGACGGCGGAGGCGTGAAGTCGGCCTTCTTGCGGATACGTGACTTCGGCACGAGGGACTCTCCTGTCGATGCGCTGCGTGACCGCGCAGGGGAAACTGTGGCTGGCGCCGGCGGGGGGATGAGGGGGACCTGGTCCTCCCCCGGGCGTCCGTTAGCGTAGTCCTTCCGCAGCGCCTGAAGGGTAAGGGTACGTTGAGCAATTCTGCCGACTCCCCCGGTGGGCCGGTCCGTCGCTCCTCGTGGCGGCCGGTCCGGCTGCTGACCGCTGCCGTTTTCGCGCTCGCCGGACTGATCTTCGTCACCAGCTTCAACACGGCCAAGGGCACCAACCTCCGGACCGACGACTCACTGCTGAAGCTCTCCGACCTGATCCAGCAGCGCAGCCACGAGAACGCCGAACTCGACGAGTCCACGTCGACGGTCCGCGAGGACGTCGACGCCCTCGCCCGGCGTGACGACGGCTCCACCGCGGCCGAGGACGAGAAGCTCCGGGCGCTGGAGACAGCCGCGGGGACCGAGGAACTCAGCGGCCGGGCGGTCTCCGTCACCCTCAATGATGCTCCCCCGAACGCCCAGGCGGCACCCGGTTACCCGGAACCGCAGGCCAACGACCTCGTCATCCACCAGCAGGACCTGCAGGCCGTGGTCAACGCCCTCTGGCAGGGCGGCGCCCGCGGCATCCAGGTCATGGACCAGCGGCTGATCTCCACCAGCGCCGTGCGCTGTGTGGGCAACACGCTGATCCTGCAGGGCAGGGTCTACTCGCCGCCGTACAAGGTCACCGCCGTGGGCGACCCGGACCGGCTCAAGCGGGCGCTGACCGCCTCCCCGGCGATCCAGAACTACCAGCTCTACGTGAAGGCGTACGGGCTGGGCTGGAAAGTCGACGAGCGCGAGGCGGTGACTCTCCCCGGCTACTCGGGCACAGTGGATCTCCACTACGCGAAGCCCGTGCAGTAGTCCCGGGGAGGGCGGCCCGTGTCGGTGCGACTGATCGTCCGGACGTTCAGTGAGATATGCATCACCACCGGCGCAGTGATCGTGCTGTTCGTGGCGTACGTGCTGTTCTGGACCGGTGTGAAGGCCGACGGCGCGACCGCCGAGGAGATCGTCCGGCTCCACGAGGAATGGGCGAGGCGAGCACCGGCGCCGTCCGCGGCACCGGAGGCGAGCGGACCCGCCGTGTCCCCGCCGCCCGCCGCGGATCCCGCTCCGCCGGAGGCGAGGCCGTACGAGCCCGGCAGGCCCTTCGCGGTGATGTACGTGCCGCGCTTCGGCGCCGGCTGGGACCGGCCGGTACTGGAGGGCACCGAGGCGGAGACCCTGAAGAAGGGGCTCGGGCACTACGCGGGCAGCGCCCGGCTCGGCGCGACGGGGAACTTCTCGGTGGCCGGCCACCGCCGTACCTACGGGGACCCGTTCAAGGACTTCCCGCGGCTGCGTCCGGGCGACGCGGTCGTCCTCAACGACGGGACGACATGGTTCACCTACCGCATACGGAACAAGCCGTACCGCACCGTGCCCGGCGACGTGGGAGTCGTCGACGCCGTTCCGGTGAAGTCCGGATTCGACGGACCGGGCCGCTACCTCACCCTCACCACCTGCGATCCCGAGTGGGGCAGCAGCCACCGACTGGTGGTGTGGGCGCACCTCGACGCCACGCGGCCTGTGACCCACGGCAAACCGGAAGCTCTCCACAGCTGACCCACAGGCCCCCCGCGCCCTTTAATCTGGTCCCGTACCGAAAGGAAAGGGACGGCATGTACGGCTGGATCTGGCGGCATCTGCCGGGCAACGCGTGGGTACGGGCGTTCATCTCGCTCGTGCTGGTCCTCGCGGTCGTGTACGCGCTCTTCCAGTACGTGTTCCCCTGGGCGGAGCCTCTGCTTCCGTTCAACGACGTGACGGTGGACGGCCAGTGAGCGCGCGGATTCTCGTCGTCGACAACTACGACAGCTTCGTCTTCAACCTCGTCCAGTACCTGTACCAGTTGGGCGCCGAGTGCGAGGTCGTGCGCAACGACCAGGTGTCCACCGCGCATGCGCAGGACGGTTTCGACGGGGTGCTGCTGTCCCCCGGGCCGGGTGCGCCCGAACAGGCCGGTGTGTGCATCGAGATGGTCCGCCACTGCGCCGCCACCGACGTCCCCGTCTTCGGCGTCTGCCTCGGCATGCAGTCGATGGCCGTGGCCTACGGCGGGGTGGTCGACCGGGCGCCCGAACTGCTCCACGGCAAGACCTCGCTCGTACGGCACGAGGGCAAGGGCGTGTTCACCGGGCTGCCCTCTCCCTTCACGGCGACGCGCTACCACTCGCTGGCGGCGGAGCCGGAGACCGTACCGGACGAGCTCGAGGTCACGGCCCGCACGGAGGACGGAATCATCATGGGCCTGCGCCACAGGCAGAAGCGGGTCGAGGGTGTGCAGTTCCACCCCGAGTCGGTGCTCACGGAGCACGGCCATCTGATGCTGGCCAACTGGCTGGTGGAATGCGGTGACACGGGGGCCGTGGGCCGGTCGGCCGGGCTCGCGCCGGTGGTGGGCAAGGCCCTGGCGTGAACGGCGAGGGGGGACCGCCGTGGTACCGCGCTCCGGATGTTCCCGGACAGCGCGGGCCTCGGCAGTCCACGCCGCAGGAGTGGCCCGACCACGGCCAGTACCCCGCGGCGGCGTACCAGGAGGACTGGTACGGACAGCAGGCGTATCCCCAGGTCCAGGAGGAGAACCGGCTCCAGGAGCAGTCCCGTGCCCGGGGCGGGACCGGCTCCGTGACGGGGTCGGGGTACCCGCCGCCGTCGGGGACGGGAGCCGACCGTCCGACCGCGGCCGTTCCGTCGCCGTTCTTCCCGCCCGAGGACGAGACCGCGGCGCTCCGGGTGCCCGGCACGGGCCCTTCGGAGCCCGAGCGGCCCACCGGAGGCCGCGCCGAGCGCCGCAAGGCGGCCAAGGCACGGGGACGGGGCCGCAGACGCCGGGCACCGACCGCCCCGCCCGTGACGCCGAAACCCTCGGAGACCGGGGCCCCGCTCTCCCGCGTGGAGGCTCGACGGGCGGCCCGGGCGGCCAAGGACAGCCCGGCCGTGATCGCCAGCCGTGCCTTCGGCGAGCTGTTCATCACCATCGGCGTCCTGATGCTGCTGTTCGTCACGTACCAGCTGTGGTGGACCAACATCCTGGCCGGCCAGCAGGCCAACGCCGCGGCGAGCAAGATCCAGGACGATTGGGCGAAGGGCCGGGCCCCGGGCGCGTTCGAACCGGGCCAGGGATTCGCCATCATGCACATCCCCAAGCTCGACGTCGTCGTGCCGATCGCCGAGGGCATCGACAAGCACCGGGTGCTGGACCGGGGCATGGTCGGCCACTACGCCGAGGGCGGGCTCAAGACGGCGATGCCCGAGGACAAGCAGGGCAACTTCGCGGTCGCGGGCCACCGCAACACCCACGGCGAGCCTTTCCGGTACATCAACCGGCTCGCACAGGGCGACCCGATCGTCGTCGAGACGCAGGACACTTACTACACGTACGAGATGCACAGCATCCTGCCGCAGACCTCGCCCTCCAACGTCGGGGTGATCGCCCCCGTGCCGGTCGGCTCCGGTTTCACCGGGCCCGGCCGGTACATCACGCTCACGACCTGCACGCCCGAGTTCACGAGTACGTACCGCATGATCGTGTGGGGCAAGATGGTCGACGAACGCCCGCGCAGCAAGGGCAAGCCGGACGCGCTCGTCGGCTGACGGACGGGCGTGGCTCCGGGCGAGAGAACCACAGGGACTGGGACAGGGACAGGTGCAGTGGCACGTGCGCGCAGCCGGATCGCCGGCGTCATCAGTGTCTTCGGCGAGCTGCTGATCACCGCGGGGCTGGTGCTGGCCCTCTTCGTCGTCTACTCGCTGTGGTGGACGAACGTCATCGCCGACCGCGAGGCCGCGGAGCAGGGCGAGCGCGTCCGCGACCGCTGGGCCGGGGGTCCCGGTGCGCTCGACACCAAGGACGGCATCGGCTTCCTCCATGTGCCCGCCATGAACAACGGCGAGGTCCTGGTCAAGAAGGGCACCGATCCCAAGACCCTGAACAACGGGGTGGCGGGCTACTACGTCGACCCCATCGAGTCGGCTCTGCCGGCCGACAAGCAGGGCAACTTCACCCTCGCCGCCCACCGGGACGGCCACGGCGCCAAGTTCCACAACATCCACAAGGTCAAGACGGGCGACTCGATCGTCTTCGAGACCGTGGACACCTGGTACATCTACAAGGTCTTCAAGGACCTCAAGGAGACGTCCAAGTACAACGTGGACGTGCTCCAGCCCGTGCCGAAGGAGTCGGGCCGGACGAAGCCGGGCCGCTACATCACGCTGACGACCTGCACGCCGATCTACACCTCGGACTACCGCTACATCGTGTGGGGCGAACTCGAGCGCACGGAGAAGGTCGACCGGGACCGCACACCGCCGGCGGAGCTGCGGCAGTCATGAGCGAGGCCGCTGCGAGCGCGGCGCGGCGAATCCGCCCGCGCCGTGACCCGCGCTCCGCGCCCCAGGGCCGGACCGGGTGGCCGGGGGAGATCGTGACCTCGCCCACGTGCGCCGCGTCACCGTACGCCATGGGGGCCCGGAGCAGGCCCCGGCGCGTGATACCGCGTGCCGCTGCCGGGGGAGACCGCGATCGGGTGCCCGAGGGGCGCGGCGAGCGCGGCAGGGGCTCGCACGCGCGAGCCTGAGGACCGCCGTTCGGACAGGGGAAGGCCCCGGCACCCATCCTTGGCCGTGTGCTCGTTCACACCGACCTGCCCGGCCGCCACCCGGCGTGGGACACCCTCGGTCCGAAGTCGCTCGTCATCGTCCCGCCGAGGATGCCGGTGCGGCAGGCGCACCGAACTCCGTCCGGCCTTCCGGGCCCAGCCGAAGGCAGTGTTCCGGTTCACCCCCTGCTCCCGCGCCACCACGGTCACGTTCCCCACGACATCCAGCCGTGCAAAGAAACGCTCCCGCAACCCGGCAAGATCATCACACTCAACGCCCACGGTCCTCGCAACTCCCACAGATCATGGATGTTGCGAGGACCGTGAGAACCCAAGATCAGGTGCCGGGGCCTCTTCCCGTGTCCCGCGCGTGCGGTGGCCGGGTGGTCAGTCGTCGCGTCCGCCGATGAATCCGCCGCCGTTGTTGCCC
Organism: Streptomyces sp. WMMC940; assembly: GCF_027460265.1. NCBI lineage: Bacteria > Bacillati > Actinomycetota > Actinomycetes > Kitasatosporales > Streptomycetaceae > Streptomyces > Streptomyces sp. WMMC940. Next base: position 3,764,473 of record NZ_JAPZBC010000001.1, on the reverse strand, counting down.
CCGCCGTTGCCGTCACCACCGGGGAGCGTGAACAGCACCACCTGGGTCTGAGCGGGGTCACCCTGGGTTCCCGGCTGCGGGGTCTGCTGGATCACCCGGGCGTTGTCGTTCTGGTCGCCCTGCACCTGGATGTTGTTGAATCCGGCCTGCTGCAGCAGGGCCCTGGCCTCGCCCAGAGTGCGGTTCCGCACCTCAGGCACCTGGCTCTGCGGTGTCTGCGGGCCCTTGGAGACCTGGAGGGTGATCGTGACGCCCTTGGCCTCCTTGGAACCCGCCGCCGGGCTCTGGGCGGTGACCTGGCCTGCGGCCTCGTCGGAGTCCACGTCCTGCCGTACCACCGTGTAGCCCAGGAGCGTCAGCTGCTGGTTGGCCTGGTCGAAGGGCTTGCCCACCACGTCCGGCACCGTCCTGGTGGCCTGCTTGGCGATCTTCAGGGTGACGGTCTCACCCTTCTCCACCCGGGTGCCGCCCTCGGGGTCCTGCTCGACGACCGTGCCGGCCTCCTGGTCGGACTCGACCGACTCGGTCTCGACCTCGAAGCCCTTGTCCTTCAGCTCCTTGGTGGCGTCCTCTTCGGAGTCCTTCGTGACGTCCGGTACCTTGACGAGCGGGGCGCCCTCGGAGACGACCACCTGGACGGTGTCGCCCTGGTTCATCTGACCGCTGGCCGGGGTCTGGCTGCAGATACTGTCCTTGGGCTGGTCGCAGCGATCGGTGCCGGACCGGACGACCTCGACCTTGGCGTTCTCGCCGAGTTGCTTGGCCTCCTCGAACGGCTTGCCGACCAGCTGCGGCACGTCGACCTTGCCGCCGCCCTCGGTCTGACTGAAAACCGCCTTGCCGATCAGGATCGCGCCGACGAGCACGAGGATGCCGGCGACGACGAGCAGGATCGTGGAGGTGTTCGACTTCTTCTGGCGGCGGCGGTCCGGGCGGTCGTCGTACCCGCCGAATCCGCCGTCGTCCGGGTTCATGGGCGGCAGCATCGACGTCTGGCCGCCCGGGTCCGCCTGGCGCAGCGCCGTCGTCGGCTGCTCGCCGCCGCGGCCCTGCTGGGCGCCGTACGCGCCGCCGTAGCCGACGGCGCCCATCGCCGCGGTCGCCGCGACCGGCTGGCCGTCGAGGCACGCCTCGATGTCGGCCCGCATCTCGTCGGCGGACTGGTAGCGGTAGTCCGGGTCCTTGACCAGCGCCTTCAGGACGATCGCGTCCATCTCGGGCGTGATCTCGGGGTCGAAGACGCTCGGTGCCTGCGGCTCCTCCCGAACGTGCTGGTACGCGACCGCCACCGGGGAGTCCCCGACGAACGGCGGCCGGACCGTCAGCAGCTCGTAGAGCAGACAGCCGGTGGAGTACAGGTCGGACCGGGCGTCGACCTGCTCCCCCTTGGCCTGTTCCGGGGAGAGGTACTGGGCGGTGCCGATCACGGCCGCGGTCTGGGTCATGGTCATGCCCGAGTCGCCCATGGCGCGCGCGATGCCGAAGTCCATCACCTTGACCTGGCCGGTGCGCGTCAGCATGACGTTCGCCGGCTTGATGTCGCGGTGCACGATGCCGTTGCGGTGCGAGTACTCGAGGGCCTGGAGGATGCCGATGGTCATCTCGAGCGTGCGCTCGGGCAGCAGCTTGCGCCCGGAGTGCAGCAGCTCTCTGAGCGTGGAGCCGTCCACGTACTCCATCACGATGTACGGGATGGAGACGCCGTCCACGTAGTCCTCGCCGGTGTCGTACACGGCGACGATCGCGGGATGATTCAGCGAGGCGGCCGACTGGGCCTCACGGCGGAACCGGGCCTGGAAGGACGGGTCACGGGCGAGATCGGCCCGCAGCGTCTTCACGGCAACGGTGCGACCGAGCCGGGTGTCGTGGGCGAGGTAGACCTCGGCCATGCCACCACGGCCGAGCACCGAGCCCAGCTCGTACCGGCCGCCGAGGCGACGCGGCTCTTCCATAACTGTTCCAGCCCTCTCCGTCAGTCCCGACCGCACCCGTGTGTGTGCTCCGGCGGTGTGCTGTTCGCGCATACGCTACCGGCCACGGGGCTCCTCATCCGCCCATGGCCGGGACCTGATACGCGACCGGTATCGCATTGTGCGGGTATGAGGCGGGAAGAGGCCAGGACAGTGACATCCGTCACTCCTTGCCGTCGAGCACCGCCTTCATCACGTCGCGCGCGATCGGAGCGGCGAGTCCGCCACCGCTGATGTCGTCGCGCGCGGTGCCGCTGGAGTCCTCCACGACCACGGCGACCGCGACCGGCGAACCGTTGTCGGTCTTGGCGTACGAGATGAACCACGCGTACGGGCGCTTGCTGTTGCCGACACCGTGCTGGGCGGTACCGGTCTTGCCGCCGACGGTGACGCCGTTGATCTGCGCCTTGGTGCCGGTGCCCTTCTCGACGACGTTCTCCATCATCTGCTGGAGGAGCTGCGCGTTCTCCTGCGAGACCGGCCGGCTCATCTCCTCCGGCTCGAAGGTCTGGATCACGTCCAGGTTGGGCGCCCGCAGCTGGTCGATCATGTACGGCTTCATCAGCTTGCCGTCGTTGGCGATCGCCGCGGTGACCATGGCCATCTGCAGCGGCGTCGCGGCGGTGTCGAACTGGCCGATCGAGGAGAGCGCGTTGCCGCCGCGGTCCATGGTCTTGTTGTAGACGGACGCGGAGGCCCGGACCGGGGTGTCGATCTCGGCGTTGTTGAAGCCGAACTTCTGGGCCATCTCCACCATCTTGTCCCGGGACACCTTGTCACCGAGGTTGGCGAAGACGGAGTTGCAGGACACCTCCATGGCCGCGTTCAGGCTCGCCTTCTCACAGCCGCCGTGCGAGTTCTTCATCGGCGTCCGCGAGAGCGGGATCAGGTAGGGCTCGGGGGTGTCCGTCGGCGCGTCGATGTCCTCGACCACGCCGTTCTCGAGCGCGGCGGCCGCGGTGACGACCTTGAACGTGGATCCGGGCGGGTAGGTCTCGCGCAGTGCGCGGTTCACCATCGGCTTGTCTTTGTCGTTGAGCAGCTTCTGGCGGTTCTCGGAGTCCTTGATCGAGTTGCCCGCGAAGACCGACGGGTCGTACGACGGGGTCGAGGCCAGCGCCAGGATCCTGCCGGACTGCGGGTCGATCGCCGCGACGGCGCCCTTCTTGTCGCCGAGTCCCTTGAACGCGGCCTCCTGGGCCCTGCCGCTCAGGGTGGTGACGACGTCGCCGCCCTTCTTCTTCTCGCCCGTGAACATCGCCATCGTGCGGTCGAAGAACAGCCGGTCGTCGTTGCCGGTCAGTATCCCGTCCTCGAGCTTCTCGATCTGGTTGGCGTCGAACGCCTGCGAGGCGAAACCGGTGACGGGTGCCCACATGCGGCCGTTGGTGTACGTGCGCTTGTACTTGAAGTCGCTGCCCTTCGTCTCGACCGAGCCGGTGATCGGCTTGCCGTCGACGATGATGTTGCCGCGCTCGTGGGCGTAACGCTCGATCTGCACCCGGCGGTTGAGCTTGTGCGTGTTGAGCTCGTCCGCGCGGACGTACTGGAGCCAGTTGTCCCGGATGAGCAGGGCGAGGACCAGGAGGCCGCAGAAGATCGCGATGCGGCGCAGGGGCTTGTTCACGGTCGGACCACCTGGGTCATCTCGGCATCGGGGGACGGGGCGGGAGCCGGCGCCGGACGGCGCGCGGTGTCGCTGATACGGATGAGGATGCCGATCAGGGCCCAGTTGGCGATGACGGAGGAGCCACCGGCCGCGAGGAACGGCATGGTCATACCGGTCAGCGGGATGAGTCCCATCACACCGCCGGCCACGACGAAGACCTGGAGGGCGAAGGCGCCGGAGAGACCGACGGCGAACAGCTTGCCGAACGGGTCCCGGGCGGCCAGGGCCGTGCGGATGCCGCGCTCGATGATCAGGCCGTACAGCAGCAGGAACGCCATGACGCCGGTCAGGCCGAGCTCCTCGCCGACGGTGGCGAAGATGAAGTCCGAGTTCGCGGCGAAGCTGATGAGGTCGGAGTTGCCCTGGCCGAGGCCGGTGCCGAGGGTGCCGCCGGCGCCGAACGACATCAGGACCTGGGTCATCTGGTCACAGGCGTTGATCATGTTGGAGCCCTCGGGCGCGGTCTCCAGGCACCCGAAGGGGTCGAGCCAGGCCGCGACGCGGGACTGGACGTGACTCGCGAACTGCGCGACGACCACGGCGCCGCCCGCCGACATCAGCAGGCCCATGACGATCCAGCTCGTCCGCTCGGTGGCCACGTACAGCATGACCACGAACATGCCGAAGAACAGCAGCGAGGTGCCGAGGTCGTTCTCGAAGACCAGGATGAGCAGGCTCATCGCCCAGATCGTGAGGATCGGGCCGAGGTCGCGGCCGCGCGGCAGGTACAGGCCCATGAACCGGCGGCTGGCCAGGGCGAGCGCGTCCCGTTTCACCATCAGATAGCCCGAGAAGAAGACCGCGATGACGATCTTCGCGAACTCGCCGGGCTGGATGGAGAACCCGCCCACCCGGATCCAGATCTTCGCGCCGAAGACATCGGCACCGAGCCCCGGCACGATCGGCAGGATCAGCAGGACCAGCGCCGCCGCCATCGAGATGTACGTGAAGCGCTGGAGGACGCGGTGGTCCTTCAGGATCATCAGCACGCCGACGAACAGCGCGATGCCGAGCGCCGAGTACATCAGCTGGTTCGTCGCCTGCGGGGCGAAGTCGGGGCGTGCGTTCAGCCGCGGCGACTGGTCCAGCCGCCAGATCAGCACCAGCCCGAGCCCGTTGAGCAGTGTCGCCAGGGGCAGCAGCAGCGGGTCCGCGTACCTGGCGAACTTCCGTACGACGATATGGGCGACGGAGGCCATCAGTCCGAGGCCGAGCCCGTAGCCGAGCATGCCGGACGGCACCTCGCCGTTGAGCGCGAGGCCCACGTTGAGATACGCGAACACCGGGATGGCGACGGCGAACGCGAGCAGCACGAGCTCGGTGTTGCGGCGGCTCGGTGCGTCGATCGCGCCGATGGTGGTCGTGTTGGTGACAACGCTCATGGTGGAGAAAGGCCCCCCTACGGGTGCTTACTGCTTGCCGCAGTTCGAGGCCAGCTTCTGCTCCTCCTCCGAGAGGGTGGGGCCCGGAGAGGGAGACGCTGCGGTCGGCTTGGTCTGGGCGGACTGGGTCGAGGGCTTCGTGCCGGTCGTACCGCCGGCCTGGCCCTCACCCGGCGGCGTGCCCGCGGCCCGGTCCGCGGCGGCCCGGCGCTGCTCGTCCTTCTTGCAGACGGCGGCCTGCGCGCCGAGCTCCTGGATCTTGTCGCGGGCATCGCCGAGGCTGCCCTCGGTGATGGTCGCCTTGACCTGCTTCTGCTGGTAGGGCGGCAGGTACTTGAGTTCGATCTCGGGGTGGTCCTTCTCGACCTTCGAGAGCGAGAGCCAGGCCAGGTCCTGGCTGATGCCCCGGTACAGCGCGACGTGGTCCTCGTTCGCGCCGACGTAGTACTGGGTCTGCGTCCAGCGGTAACCGCCGTAGAGACCGCCGCCCACGACTCCCAGCGCGAGCGCGATGAAGAAGGATCTCTTCAGCCACTTCCGGCCGCGGCGCGGCTTGACGAAGTCCTCGTCCGTGTACGCGCCGTAGCTGCCCTCCGGCGGCATCCCGCCGTAACCGACGTCGTCGCCGCTCCCGGGCGGACCGAAGTTGCCGCCCTGCGGCGGCGCGGCGGGCCGGCCCAGGCCGGACGCGCGGCCGGCGGGGGTCTGCATCGCCCCGCCGTCACCCAGCTGCGCCTGGTTCTCGGCCACGGCGCCGACGACGACCGGGGTGTCGCTCAGCGCGCCGGCGAGGGTGTCTCCGGAGTCCGTGTCGAGCACGTCCGCGACGATGCAGGTGATGTTGTCGGGGCCGCCGCCGCGCAGGGCGAGCTGGATCAGCTCCTGCACGGTCTCCTGCGGGCCCTGGTAGCTGGCGAGGGCGTCCTCCAGCGTCTGGTGGGACACGACGCCGGACAGTCCGTCGGAGCAGATCAGATAACGGTCGCCGGCCCTCACCTCGCGGATGGAGAGATCGGGCTCGACGTGGTCGCCACTGCCCAGTGCGCGCATCAGCAGGGCGCGCTGCGGATGGGTGGTGGCCTCCTCCTCGGTGATCCGGCCCTCGTCGACGAGCCGCTGCACCCAGGTGTGGTCCTGCGTGATCTGGGTCAGCACCCCGTCGCGGAGCAGGTACGCGCGGGAGTCGCCGACGTGCACGAGGCCGAGCCGCTGTCCGGTCCACAGCAGCGCGGTCAGCGTGGTGCCCATGCCCTCGAGCTGGGGGTCCTCCTCGACCATCAGGCGCAGCTGCTCGTTGGCCCGCTGCACGGCGGTACCGAGCGAGGTGAGGATGTCCGAGCCCGGGATGTCGTCGTCGAGCTGGACGAGCGTGGAGATGACCTCCGACGAGGCGACCTCGCCGGCCGCCTGGCCGCCCATGCCGTCGGCGATCGCGAGAAGACGGGGACCGGCGTAGCCGGAGTCCTCGTTGCCCTCCCGGATCATGCCCTTGTGCGATCCGGCGGCGAAGCGCAGTGACAGACTCATGCGCACCTGCCCTGTCGACGCTGCCTCGGGGTACAGCCGGTCTCGAGCCACACTGCCCACCCTCCGGTCGGGAGCCTGCCCCGGTCCGTCGCCGGGACCGCTGCGGGGTCCTCCGTGCGGACCGCCGCGGCTCGCTCGCTCCGCTCGCTCATTGTCGTACTACTTCCGCAGCTCGATGACGGTCTTGCCGATGCGGATCGGCGCGCCCGGCGGAATCGGTGTCGGGGTGGTGAGCCGGGTCCGGTCGAGATACGTGCCGTTGGTGGACCCGAGGTCCTCGACGATCCACTGGCCGTCACGGTCCGGGTAGATCCTGGCATGCCGACTGGAGGCGTAGTCGTCGTCCAGCACGATGGTGGAATCGTGCGCACGGCCCAGCGTGATCGTCTGACCCTGCAGCGCGACCGTGGTGCCGGTGAGGGAGCCTTCGGTGACGACCAGCTTGGTGGGCGCCCCCCGGCGCTGGCGCGTCGCCTGCTGGCGCTGCTGAGGAGGCGCGGCCGCCTGGCGCGCGGCCTGCTGCGGCCGAGCGTCGGCGTTGCGGCGCGAGCCGCGCTGCGTGACGCGGGTGCCGAACAGGTCGCTACGGATGACCTGGACGGCCACGATGACGAACAGCCACAGAACGGCCAGGAAACCCAGCCGCATGACCGTCAGGGTCAGCTCTGACATTGCCCCCGCTTCACCCTTCGGCTTGCCGGTAAACGATGGTGGTGCTGCCCACGACGATCCGCGAGCCGTCGCGGAGCGTAGCGCGGGTGGTGTGCTGCCCGTCCACCACGATGCCGTTGGTGGACCCGAGATCCTGGATCGTCGAGGGCGTTCCGGTCCGGATCTCGCAGTGCCGGCGGGAGACGCCGGGGTCGTCGATCCGCACGTCGGCGTCGGTGCTGCGGCCCAGCACCATCGTCGGGCGGGAGATCTGGTGGCGTGTGCCGTTGATCTCGATCCAGCGGCGCACCTGGGCGCCCGGCATCGGACCGGATGCCGTCGGACGCCCGCCGTGGGCTGCTCCCGGGCCGGGCCTGCCTCCGCCGGGCGGCGGGGCGGACGGCATGGGAGGCGCACCGACAGGAGGGTAGCCGTACCCGCCGCGCTGGGGCCCCTGCGGGGCACCCGCGTGACCCGCTTCCGGGCCGGCGGGGGCGCGGTCGGGCGACTGTGACGTGCTCGACGCGAGAGTGCGGCTTCGCACCCGGTACAGACCGGTGTCGAGGTCGTCGGCCTTCTCCAGATGGACCTTGATCGGGCCCATGAAGGTGTAGCGCTGCTGCTTGGCGTAGTCCCGGACCAGGCCGGAGAGCTCGTCGCCGAGCTGGCCGGAGTAGGGGCTGAGTCGCTCGTAGTCGGGCGCGCTCAGCTCCACGATGAAGTCGTTGGGGACGACCGTGCGGTCCCGGTTCCAGATGGTCGCGTTGTTGTCGCACTCGCGCTGGAGGGCGCCCGCGATCTCGACCGGCTGGACCTCGGACTTGAAGACCTTGGCGAAGGTGCCGTTGACCAGGCCTTCGAGCCGCTGCTCGAAACGCTTCAGAACTCCCATGGGGCACCTCCTCCGTCGGTGTCGTCCTGGTACTGCTTACTGATCGTATCCACGCGTCGGGAAATCGGCTGGTTCCCCTTGTCTGCCCCGTCGATGAGTGTCACCTCTCACACGGATCGTAGAGGCGGCCTCCTGACAGTGTCCCGCACCCGGGGTGCACCCCGGGGGAGCGGGGGGAGGTGCACCCGGGAGGAGTGCCGGCGGCCGCGCTGCGTTCCTTCGTCTGTCCCTCTCCGGTTGTCCGTGTCGTCGTCCTCCAGCCCTGCCTCTTCTCCTCCGCGGGTTCCGTTTCCGTGGCCGGTGCCCGCCGGGTGGTGGTGCGGTGGGCTGCCGCCTTCGCTCCTTCAACGTCGCGGGGGTCCGTGAGGGTGCCCGTCCCGCGGCCGATGCGGTGCCCGGAACCGGCACCGGAAGCGGTACGAGGCGTGCCCCGGCAGGCCTCTGCTGTCTTCCTCCGCCGTCGGGAGCCGCCCGAAACAACGGATGTGAATCCACCCTCCTCAGCGTGCTAATCTTCTGCATGTCGCCAGGCGCTCGCACCGAACAGGTGAGGGGGCAGGGGGCAACACCCAAATGCGCGGGTGGCGGAATAGGCAGACGCGCTGGATTCAGGTTCCAGTGCCCGCAAGGGCGTGGGGGTTCAACTCCCCCCTCGCGCACCATGAAAACCGATGAAACGGGTTCTCACCAGAGACGAAAGTCCTGGTGGGGGCCCGTTTCTCGTTGTCCGGCGGGGTTCGGTCGGTGTATGGATCCTGTGTGCGACACCACTGTGGGCGATTTTACGTGAAAGAGCCCACACCGTGGCTCTTGTCACGATGTGGCCCTGATCTTCTGTTGATCTTCAGCTGGCGCGGCTCGCGCCGGTCGCCAGCCGGTCGGTGCGAGGTGGCCGGTGGGGGTCCACGTGCCCAGTGGCTGGTCCTGCGCCCGGGCGAGGGTGATGCTGCGCCGGCGGCAGGCCTTGAGGGGGCCTGCGGGGCTCGGCCAGGGGCCCACCAAGGGCGGGTGGACACCGCGACCGAGGCTGCGCGGCTTGAGGGGAGCACTGGGCCTTCGCGGCCGCTGCCGGGCACATCACGCGCTGGTGGCCGTCGTCGTCCTCGAGTTCCTTGGGCATGAGGCGGTACGCCTTGCGGGCTTCGATGCGGTGGGCGATCCCGCGCTGCCGTAACCATCGCCGCAGGTGGTCCCAGTCGTATCCCTTGTCGGCGTGGCGCTTGCCCGGCTTGCGCCGTCGTCGGCCGCGGCGAGAGCGGATCGACGGTTTACCTTTCACCAGCGGATTGGTCAGACCGCGGGCCTTCGACAACCGCGCCGAGCTCCTGAAAGTGAGCCCGGACGCGTATCGCGTCCGGGCCGATTCACTTCGGCATCACGCCCCGGAGGAGCCCAACGCGGTTTCCGAGTCCTGGCCGCTCCATCCGTTGGGGCTGCGCCACAGGACCTGGACGTTGAACACGTCGCGGACGGTATCGGCCGACCATGCCTCGGCGGGTGCTTCGCAGAGAACCAGGTAAAGGCGGTCGGCCGGTGCCGGCAGGGTGTGGTTGATCTCGAGGAGGCGGGTCGCTCCGGAGCGGAGGTCCTGGTAGGTGGAGCGGCCGGCGCCCAGGACTTCGTAAACGAACAGGCCTCGGTCCGTGACGCAGCTGACGTCGATGACCGGTGAGTCGGACGGCTGGATGTCCGCCCACAGCAGTGCCGACTTCAGGGCGTGGCGCACGGCCTCGTGCTTCTTGCACGTGCGGTCGACGGCCGCGGAGGCCTCCAACTCGCGCAGGAAGTCGTCTTTCGTCGCTGTTGACGGTGCGGCGGGAGATTCGTCGACGGTGGTCACGGACTCGGGTTCCTCCCGCTCGGGCTGATGCGTGGGTGCGTTCTGCTGGTCCGGTTCTGCGGCCTCGGCCAGCCGGGTGCGGATCGTCTCGCGTGCCTCGAGTAGCGCGTCGGCCCAACCCGAGTCGGCGAGTTGGTCCTGGAGGCCGCGAACGTCCAGTGCGTGGTCCTTGAGTACGCGGTTGGTGCTCGCCGCGAGGTCGCGCAGCACGCCCAGGCGGTGTCTGTCCGGGGAACCGAGAACGCGTCGTACGTCCACCCAGTCCGCCTGGTCGCGGCGGAGGACGCGGTTGGCCATGCCCTGGAGTTCGGAGAGTCGGCTGCGTGCGTCCTGCGGCACGTCTCCCCCTCCGGCCACCAGGTCGTCGAGTACGCCGAGTGCCGCCGCATAGCGTTCCGCCATCGTGGGCGAGATCGGCCGGCGGCCGCGCTGATCGGCGGTGAGCACGCTGTGGTTGGTCTCGTTGCCGAAGACCCAGCAGTCCAGTTCCGTACCCGGGCGCGGCGGAGTGGAGCCGTGTCGGACGGTCAGGACCAGCGGGCGGTCGGTGGTGGGGGAAAGTGCCTCGACCCGGTAGCGGCCGCCCGGTGCGGGGCCGATGACGCGCACGCGGATGTCCGTCCCGATGTCCGGTACGTCGCCGGAGGCCGCGTCGGATTCCGTCCGGGCAGGGAACTGCTCGTCGCTGTCGGGGTTGTTCGTGAGGGTCTCCGGGATCGGTGAGGTGTGCAGCATGGTCAGGCTCTGGGTGCTGCGGGTGAGGGCGATGTAGAGCTGGCGCAGCCCGGCCGCACCGCGGTCGGCGATCGTGGCGGGTTCGACGACCAGGACGTGGTCGTACTCCATGCCCTTGGCCTGGGCTGCGGCGAGTACGGACACCGCTTCTCGGCGCGGCCCGGTGATGCCGGCGCTCTGGTCGAGGTGACGGGTGATCTCGTCGAGCCAGCCGGAGTCGTCGGGGACGATCACGGCGATGGATCGCAGGGTGGTGCCGTCGCTGGTGCCCACCAGGCGGGTCACTTGGGCGACGGTGTCCTCGAGGAGCTTCCACGGCTCGGTCGCCACGGTTCGTACGGCGTCCTCACCCACCTCGCGCACGGCTCGGGGGTACGGCAGCGCCGGGGCGATCGCACGGGCCAGTGGCGCGACGAATTCCATGATCTCCGCCGGCACGCGGTAACTGGTGCTCAGTTCGGCGACGCGCCAGTCGCCGTGGTCGGACAGGAGCGTGCCGAGACGGTCCCAGCTGGTGTGGGTGTGGGGGCCGGTGGCCTGGGCGAGGTCTCCGAGCACCGTCATGGAACCGCCCACCGCGCAGCGGCGGCGCAGCGCGCGGGCCTGCATGGGGGTGAGGTCCTGTGCCTCGTCGACGACGATGTGCCCGTAGCGGCCGGGGGTCTCCCCGGCGATGAGGTATCCGAGTTCCTCGAGGCAGACGTGGTCGTCGAGGGTCCAGGCGTCGGCGTCGGCGGTGACGGCCCGGGGCCGGTGCAGGGCGGCTTGCTCGTCGTCGTCCAGAACGCCTTCGGCGCAGGCTCGGAGGAGTTCGGGCGAGTCGTAGAGGCTGCGCAGGGCTTCCCTGGCACCCGGCGACGGCCAGACCCGTTCGACGAGCCGCTCGACCCGGCGGTTGCGTTCCAGGTCGCGGCGGATCGTACCGCCCTGTCCGCGGCGCGGGGCGATGGCGGCGAGCTCCTGGAGGAGGAGGTCGACGAACAGATTGCGGAAGCGTTCACGGCGCTGCCGGTACGGTCCGTCGCCGTTTCGGGCCTCGTCGAGGAGGGCGGCCACCTTGGACCGGGGGACGCGCAGGGTCGTGCTTCCGGCGGTGACGACGACGGCGGGCTCGTCACCCTCGAAGGACGGCGCGGTGGTGAGTTCGTCGAGGACCTCGGGGCGGCAGTCGCGCTCGACCCGGCGCCGCAGGACGGCCGCCATGCGCTCGTCGGACTTCACCAGCCGCGCCTGCGGGGTGTCGGTGCCGAGCACCTCTCCGTCCCAAAGACGGCTCAGTTGGACGGCGTTGACGTCCCGTGTGCCGAGGGCGGGCAGGACCCGGCTCACATAGTCGAGGAACCGCTGGTGGGGGCCGATGACGAGGACGTCCTGCGCCTTGAAGTGCTCGTTGTTGACGAGCCAGGTCACACGGTGCAGACCGACGGCGGACTTGCCCGTGCCCGGGCCGCCTTGCACCACGAGGATGTCGGACGGAGAGCCGGCGACCAGGTCCATCTGGTCGCGGCGGATGGTCTCGACGATGTCCCGCATCCGGCCGCTGCGCGATCGCTGCAGCTCGCGCAGCAGGAAGTCGTCCGGCTGGAGCGGCTTGCGGCGCTGGATGCGGGCGACGTCGCCGGGCGTTGGAGACGGCAGCCGGTCCTCGCCCTGCCGGGTGGCCGGTTCGGGCCGGGTCTCGGAGAGGTCCTCGGGCGGAGCTGCCGTCCGTGGGTCGTCCTCGGACCGCGGCCTCGGAAGGGCCGCCATGGGCGCGGGTGACGGCGACGCCGGGGCGATCTCGTCGAAGTAGTCTTCGACGACGCGCTGCACGCACTGCAACCGGCGCCGCAGAACCACGTCCCCCGGCGCCTCCGGGAGCGCCTCGGACCACTTCCTGGCGAGGTCGCTGCTCCACAGCAGGACCACCGGGTCGTTCTGCGAGTCACGCACGCCCCGCCGGCCGATGTACCAGGGGCGAGGCTCCCCTCCGGGCTCCTCCGGCGCGTCGACCCGGGAGAAGACCAGGGCCTCGTCGCCGAGCCCGCCGTACGCCGCGGCCCGTGCCTCCGCGTCCTTCCGATTGGCTATGCCGTCCTTGCCGCTCGCCGACGCCGTGGCGGCCGAGGTCCCGCTCATCTCGGCCAGCCGCGCGGTGTAGCAGTCGTACGCGTGGTCCACCGCATTCTGCTCGCCGGCGAGGACCTCTTCGCGCGTGGTGGTGCTCATCTGCATCCCTCCCTGCGGCGTCCTGGGACACCGCTACGGGCAATGCGCCCGTACCCCGTCCAAACAACTATCAGAGACCGACCGGTAACGAACGGTCAGTGCGAAAGGCGGCCGATCAGTTCCCGGACCTCGGCACGCCAGGTGCGGACCTGGTCGTGCGTGGGGCCGATCTCGTACTGGTGGTAGTGGCACCCGAGGCAGAGATGGGACCAGACGGCCTTGGCGCGGCGGGCGGTCTCCGCCGCCGTGTAGCAGCGCAGGCAGAGCAGCTTGGCCCGGCCCGTGGTGCGGGACAGCCCGGGCACCGCGGCGTCCAGCACCCGGTCGATGGAGATCTCCAGGGCCGTCCGCAGCGCGATGGAGGCACCACGGTGGCGGCCACCGACCGAGGTGCCGGCAAGGTCACCGGCGATCAGTCGGTCGGCCGTCAGCAGGAGGTCCGTGACGGAGGCGGCGGGAGCACTCATCACGCGTCCACCTCCGGCCTGCGCACCTTCTGCACCAGGGCATCGACGTCGTCGACGAAGCGCCGAGCGTCCGGGATCTGCGCGCCTCCCGGGTGCGCGCCGCTCTGGCACTGCCGGACGAGCTGGGCCGCCTGCGCCCCGTAACGGGCGCGCACCTCCGCATCCACGTCGCCGGCCTTCCGGACGTCACCGAAGAGGGCGAGCGCCGCGACCTTCCGGAACTTCTCGGCGTCGTCGACTGCGGCGTGCAGTTCCTGCTCGGGTCCGCCGCGACGGTGGTGCCGGATCCAAGCGGCTTCCAGGAAGGCGTTCTCGAGGGCGATACGGCACAGGCTGGGCAGCACGTGGCTGCGTGCCGTGACAGGAAGGTTCGGAGTTGCGGCGATGGCCATCGCGTCGGCGAGCGCCTGCGCGACCGGGTCGTTCACCCGGGTGACCTTCACCCTGGACGCCTGGCCACGCTCGACCTGGAACACCGTCACCGGCAGCTCCTGGCTGGTGAATGCCCTCTGGAGCCGGGTGTCGTGGGTGAACACGACGACCTGCCGATGCTTGCCGAGCTCGTGCAGGACCTGGGCGAGTCCGTTGACCTTGGCGGGGTCCATGGACTGCACGGGGTCGTCGATGACGATGAAACCGAAGGGGCTGTCGGCCGTGACGGCGCGGGGGAGGAACAGGGAGAGCGCGAGGGAGTGCAGTTCCCCCTGGCTCATGACACCGAGGGCAGAGGCGTCCTGGCCGTCGACGGAGACGTCCATGACGAGCGAGCGGACGGCAGCCTTCTCGCTGCCCCGCAGGCTCACGCCGTTGAGTTCGATGTCGCTCTCCTGGCGGAGCTTCTCCCAGATCTGCTGCGAATGGTCGGCGAATCCCTCCATGCGCCGCTCCCGAAGCTCGGTGGACAGCTTCTTGATCCATGCACGGGCCTTGCGGATGTCCCTGAGCCGCGGTGCGTTCTCCTCGGCGGCCCGGGCCCTTTCCGCCCAGGCGGCGAGGCGGATGACGAGCAGGCGCCAGCGCTCGTCCCGCCTCTCGAGCTCCTTCACAGCGCTCTCCTTGACCACGGCGCAGGCATCGGCCAGGGGCGCGGCGGTCTCACGCGCACGGCGGGCCAGCTCGCCCGGATCGCTGATCGTCCGGCAGGCAGTCCAGGCATCCCACGGATCGGTCAGAGCGGACGGGATCCGCTGAGGCCTGTACGCGAGGTCCTGCACGGACCGGGCAGCCGAGCGCAGTTCGCTGCGTGCGTCGTCGGCGGCCTTCGCCTCCTGTCTGAGGACGGCGATCTGCGCGGCGGCGCGCGCTGCCCAGTCCGCGTCCAGAGCACCGTCCGTCCCGCAGACCGGGCAGGTTTCCTCATCGGCGTGCCGGTCGTGGTGGGACAGGGCCTTGGAGAGGAGGTCGGCGCGCTGGTGGGCATCCTCGGCGCTGGTGCCGCGCACGTCCTCCGCGTCGGCGAGGGCCTTGGCCAGCCGGGCCACCGCCGCGTCGACCCGCTCCATGTCGGGCCCCTGAACACCGGCCGCGAGGCGCAGCTCGGCGAGAAGTCCCTCGTCGGAGTCGTCGGGCAGCCCGGCCACGAGCCCCCCGAGTGCGCTGAAGTCCGGGCTGCCCGGGGTGTCGATGGCCAGGAGCGCGTGGACCGCCCGCTCGTCGTCCTCCAGGTCATAGAGGGCGGCCGTGAGCTCCGGCACCTCCGCTTTCGCCGCCTTGGCCGCGTCGTCGAGTGCCTTCTCTTCCGTCCGGAGCCGGCCGTCGGCCGCGCTGAGATGCCTGAGACCGAGGATCGAGGCGATGGCGTCGTACATCTGCGCGGGCTTACCGCTGATCATGCGGTCGAGATCGACGTACGACAGGAAGGGCCGGTAGTCCTCCATGGCCTGCTTCCAGTCGACCCGGTCGACGGGGACGCGGCCGTGTCCCGGCCGCTTGAGCTCGCCCCGGGAGGCGCCGAAGTCCTCCCCGTCCCAGGTGCGGGTGAGCGTGCTGCGGCCGGCGTCGCCCTCGATGGCGAGCTTGACCTCGATCTCCGGATTTCCGCCGCCGTGGTGGAGGTTGCGCCAGTTGCTGCTGCGCGAGGCGTGCAGACCGTGCCATCTCATGTTGACGCCGGTGAAGGCCGTTTCGATGCCCTCGGCGATGCTGGACTTCCCCGAGCCGTTGCGGCCGACGACGAGGTTCACGCCGGGCCGGGGGCTGAGGCCCAGCCAGGTCCGGGGCCCGATGCCGCGGAATCCGGTGACGGCGACGGATTCGAGGTAGATCCGGCCGACAGAGGACGTCCCCCGCTCCTCCCCGCGGCCCAGCGCCTCCTGCAGGAGCACCTTCACGGGCTCGCTGAGCGACGACTCCTCGAGACGGAGCTGCACCAGCTCGGCCACGGTCGCGGGCTGGTCCGCGGGGTTCGGCCGCGTGATGTCGGTGGAGTGGTGCAGGTTCTCCTCGGGCTGTTCCATATCGGTCATGAGGTGCCTCCCGGGCGCCGGTCGGTGGTGCGGAGGGGACGGGCGGGGCGAGCGGCGGTGCGGCCGGTGCCTGCTGCACTGCTCGCCGACGGGACGGAACGATAGGGAGACGGAACAAAGAGTTGCGCCAATGAGTTGATAACCCGGGTTATCAACTTGTCAGAACGCATTGGTCAGTTGCTCTTGGCTGGACGCCCGTGCCCGCCTTGCCCTCCGCCGTGCAGGCCGGACGGATCGTTCCGACTGCAGTGGCCGAATTGAAGGATCATGTATCTCTGTCGGCGTACGTGGGTCGCAGCGTCTTTCATCGGTGCGAGCACGCCGCCGCCCGGGCTCGGTGACATCACCGCCGCGGAGGGCGCCCTACGGACCGGCATCGCCAGCGGGCAGGCGGTGGTGAACAGCAGCGCCCCGTCCCTACCGAGCTCTGGGGAGACGATCAGTCGCCGAGTGTGAATGCGAGTCCGCCCGCGCGAAGTTCGGTCTCGGTCTGTGTAAGGCCGCCGCGATGGGACACCTCTACGGTGTAGAACTTCGACCCCGGGGTGATGTCGTCGACCGTGAACGGGAACGTGCACCCCGCCTCGGTCTTCTCGCCCAGGCCGAGAGAACCGTGGGCGACGAGGGTCCCAGCCGCGTCGGTGATGTTGACCTGGGTACCGATGTCGATGTCTGAGTAGCCGCCCGTGCCGGAGCACAGCGCCCCGTCCTCAAGTCCCGTACCGACCGAGGTGAGCGTAATCGTGCCGTCCGTCTTGAATGTCTCCGGTCCATCCTTCTCATCAGCCGAGGTCGCGCTGGCAGAGGTGACACCCTCGCCCGCCTCGTCCCCGTCGCTTCCGAGGAGGGACGTGGCCAGCCAGCCGGCCCCCACCGCTGCCGCTCCGATCGCGACGCCGAGCAACAGGACCGTGCGGCGTGACAGTCCCGCCCAGCGGGAGCCGGTCCGGGGCGCGGGCGGAATGGAGGGTGCATGGTCCGGCATCGCCGGCACCGGCGCGGCGGATCCGGGCTCCGGTTCCATGCCCTTGGGCGGGACGGGGGGCAACGGCTCGGGTTCGGACATCGCGAGGGTTCCTCTCTCAGAGCGGGTGGATAGACCGCCGGCGCAGTCGAGGCGGGTGGGTCCTGTGCCGCTCCGGCGGTAGTCGTCGAGGGCGCCGACGGCCCAGGGGAACGAGGCGCGGAATCTCGCTCGCGGGGACCTTGCTGTGGATGGCGCGCAGGCCGAGCTTGGTCAGGGAATCCGCAGCCTCGTTCAACGGATTGCCGACGTGGGCCTTCTCGTGGACGAACGTCAGGTCCGGGGTGTACTCCGCGAGCATTTGGAGCTTCATGAGCGTGGGCATCCGGCCTTGGGAACGCAGGCGGGTGTCGTAGCCCTCCGGCATGCGCGTGCTGCCGCTCTGCCAGGCGTGCAGGTAGCCGAGCGCATCGAGGCTGTCGAGGCGCACTTGAACGGGTGCGCCGGGGTGAGCGGCGAGAACCGGCTTCAGGCTCCAATAGGCGGCCCGCAGTTCCGTGACAACGATTCGTGTGCGGGGAGCGGCCAGGTGCACCGGGTAGAGGTGGGCACGTAGTCCGGCATGACCGGTGGTGGCGATGAAACCGGCGGCGACGCGGTCCCTGCCGACGGACGCGTCGGTGGCCAGGACGATCGGTCCGGGTACGGCCCTGACCTTGCCGCTGACCTGCACCCCACGGCGTACACGGGTGTCGGAGTGGTGTACATAGGCGAGCGGAGAGCGACGGCCCATGGGGTTCCTCCTGATTCACGGAGTGCAGCGGATGGGTGGCGACGGACGGCCGGGCCGTCCGTCGCCCATGGGGGAAGCGCGGCGTCTGACCCTGTACAGCGGCTGGTCAGCCGACCTTCTGCCACTCCAGGCAGCCCTTCGTCTCGAAGTACTCGCCCTTGTTGACCGTCACCCGGGTCTGGCCGGTGATGTTGTCGTTGGCGATGATCCCGGTCAGTTCGCCGGAGGCGTCCTTGTGCCGGGCCCAGTAGCAGCCGAGGCCGAAGTTGTCGTCCTCGGGACCGGCGGACTTGTAGGTACCGGCCTGGATGTCCTCGCCGACGAGGAACGTGCCGTCGCTGTCGATGCTGGAGGGCGGTCCGGGCTTCTTGGCCGGCTTCGGCTTGGCCGTGCCCGTCTCCTTGGCCGTACCCGCCTCGTTGGCCGGCTTGGCATCGGGCGCCGCGGCACGGGCCGTCTTCGTGACGGTGACGGTCGGCGCGGGACGGGCGGTGTCGGCCGTGCCACTGGACTCCCCGCCGCCGATCGCAGCGCCGAAGATCAGCGCGACGAACGCCGCCGCACCGTGGGTGAGCCACGCCTTGCTCCTGGACGGCGTCGAGGGCGGCTGCGGAACGTACGCCGGCGAACCCGGCGACGGCACCGCACTCCACGAAGGGGTCCCGCCGTCCGCGCCGGGCTGATGGCCGGCGGGCGGTATCGAGGGAGAGCTGGTCATGTGTCGGACCTCCAGGCTTGAGCGCCCCTGGTAGGGCGATGGGCCACCCAAGGTGAGGCACGTTGCCTTCTTTGAGTCTGATGAAGGCTGATAACCCCTGTTATCAGGTCGACCAGAATCTGATCACGCCTAGCGCTGTAAAGTTCTGACACCTGCCGTGGTACCGGGCTCAGGGGGTTCGACCGAGGCCCGCACGCAGGACAACAGGTCTGATTCGAAGGGGACGGGCTGTGGCCACAGCGCGCGAAGCGACATCGCCCATCGTGCCCGAGATGCCGGCCTGGCGGATCACTTATGCCGAAATCGCCTCCCTCGCCCAGGTGAAGCGGCCTGTCCCCACTACATGGAGCCGTCGGCACCCGGACTTCCCCGCGCCTGTCGCCCACGAGGACGGCCGCCCCCTGTTCGACGCCCGCGCCGTCGTCGACTGGCTAACGACGACGGGCCGCGGCAACGCCGACCCTCGCCACCTACGCGCGGAGCTCGCCCTGCACACACTGTCCGCCTGGCGGACCCCCGCACTTTCGTCATCCGTACTGGTGGGGGCCCTGACTGCCTTGATCTGCCTGCGCCAGCAGTACGACTCAGCGGTCGCCGACCAGGACTGGGAAGCTCTCATGACCAGGGCCGCCGACCTGGACGCCGAGGACCAGTTCCTCCTCTCCGAGCTGCGCGCCGTACCCGACCCGGAGCGCATCGGCCCCGGCCTCGCCGCTCTCGCGGACGACCTGACCGAGGCCGCCTACACCCCGGCCGAGGCCTTCGACTGGGTCCTCGAGGCCCGCCGCCGTCTCGGCTCCCACGAGCTGGCCGCCGACGAACCCACCCCGGCCGTCGCCCGGGCCCTTGCCGCCCTGTCCGGCGTCGACACCCTCGGTGAGGAGTCCGTCGTCGCCACCCCGCACGCCCGCACCGGCGACCTCCTTGCCGCACTGCACGCCCACGCCCCCGAGAGCTCCGGCCACACGTACCTCGCCGCCGACCCCGACCCGGGCCGCGTCCGCCTCGTTCGCCGCCGGATGCTCGTACGAGGGGTGTACGAGTTTCAACTCGACGTCATGCAGGGCGAGGACCTGTCCGTCTCCGTCGACGAGTGGGGATACCCGAACCTGCTGGTCTGCGTCCTCCCTTACGAGGCCGCGGAGACCCGCAGCCCCGAGGCCGTCCTGGAGCAGGTGCAGGAGCTCACCGACTACCTTGGCACCGGCTCCACAGCCGTCGTCCTCGGTCCTGCCGACGTACTCGTACACCCGCTGCCGCGGCACGGCGAGGCCGACCGGCTGCGCCGCTCCTTCCTCCGCCCTGGCCTGCTGAAGGCCGTGATCAACCTTCCCGACGGCGTAATGCCGTACCGGCCCGGCTACCGCACCGCGGTGTGGGTCCTTGCCCGCACCCCGGAGGAGGAGCGCACGGGCCGGGTCCTCCTCGCCGACCTCTCCGCGCGACCGCTCACCGAGCCGGTTCTCGACACGCTCGCCGAGGACATCGCCATCTGGCGCTCTTCCGGCTGGCGTGGGGACCGCCGGCACGAGCCCCGCCACGCTGTGATCGTCCCCGCGAAGGAACTCAACGACCGGCCGGGCACCGCCTTCACCCCCAACCAGCGCTCCGCCGAGGCCCGCTACACGCGCCCGGTCATCGAGCGCCCGGCCCGCATCAGCGAACTCGAGCAGCACCTGACGGAGCTCCAGGAGCAGGCCCGCCGACAGCAGACCGACCTGCGCGCGGCGATGCGCATCCAGGCTGTCTTGCGCTCGGAGGATCAGCCGGTGCGGCGCACCACGGTCCGCCGGCTCCTTGAGGAGCGCCGCCTCCGCAAGCGCCCCGGCCACCGCATCGCGCCCGAACACCTGTCGGTAGAGGGCCACTATCCGGTGCTCGGCCCGGACGAGATCCTCGGCACCGTGAGGCACGGCAGCCGCCGTATCGACCGCGGTTTACTCCTCACTGCGTACGAGCACGCCCAGTTCACTGAGCCCGGCGACATCGTCGTCACCGCCAGCCCGCGCTTCGGCGTACACGTCGACACGGGCGGCCTGTCGGTGGTCGCTGCCCCAGCCCGCATCCTGCGTGTCCGCCCCGACGCCGACCCGCCGGTCCAGCCGCGGGTGCTGGCGGCGCTGCTGCGGGCGGCAGCCGCCGAGTATGCGCGCACCAGGGGAGCCGTGCGGGCGTCGCGCAGCATCGAGGACCTGAGCATCCCTGACCTGGGGCGGGCGGAGGCGGAACTATACGACGCCGCGCTCGCCGAGATCGAGGACCGGGCGGCGCTCCTGCGGCAACAGTCCGCCGCACTCGACGACCTGGTCCGCATAACGGCCGCCGGCATCGCCGACGGCACGCTGGCCATTCAGAATCTTCCCGGAACCGACGACTGAAGGAGACGGTCTGCCTGATGGCTACCGCTACGAAGAAGGCCGCCGACCAGGCGGAGCTGTTCAGTGCCTCCACCGCCAAGGAGATCCAGGCGATCCTGTGGAAGGCCGCGGACAAGCTGCGCGGCTCGATCGACGCCGCGCAGTACAAGGAGTTCGTCCTCGGCCTGATCTTCCTGAAGTACGTCTCCGACGCCTTCGACGAGCGCCGTGCCGAGCTAGCCAAGGAACTCGCCGAGGATGGCATCTCCGAGGACCGGCTCGACGACTTCTTGGAGGACCGGGACGAGTACACCGGCGCCCACGTCTTCTGGGTTCCGGAGACGGCCCGCTGGTCGTGGATCGCCGCCAACGCCAAGAGCCAGGGCGTCGGCAAGCTCCTTGACGAGGCGATGGACGCCGTCATGCGGGAGAACGCCTCCCTGACTGGCGTCCTCCCGAAGATCTTCAACCGCGACAACGTCGACCAGAAGCGCTTGGCCGAGCTCGTCGACCTCATCAGCGACGCCCGTTTCGGCGGCAACGAGGACAAGGCCGCGCAAGACGTGCTGGGCGAGGTGTACGAGTACTTCCTCGGCAACTTCGCGCGTGCGGAGGGCAAGCGGGGTGGCGAGTTCTACACGCCGCAGTCGGTGGTCCGCCTCATCGTGGAGATCCTGGAGCCGTACGGCGGGCGCGTGTATGACCCCGCGTGCGGATCGGGCGGCATGTTCGTCCAGGCGAGCAAGTTCATCGAGGCACACCGGGGGCGCGGCCACAAGGCCGACATCGCGGTCTACGGCCAGGAGCTCAACGAGCGCACCTGGCGTCTGGCCAAGATGAACCTCGCTATTCACGGCATCGACGGCAATCTTGCCGGCCGCTGGGGCGACACCTTCGCCGACGACAAGCACCCCGACCTCAAGGCCGACTTCGTAATGGCCAACCCACCCTTCAACATCAAGGACTGGGCGCGGGACGAAGGCGACCCGAGGTGGAAGTTCGGGGTTCCGCCGAAGAGCAACGCCAACTATGCCTGGCTCCAGCACATGGTCTCCAAACTGGGTGAGCGCGGCACGGCCGGCATCGTCCTGGCGAACGGCTCGATGAGCTCCCAGTCGAGCGGCGAGGGGGAGATCCGCCAGGCGATGGTGGAGGCGGATCTGGTGGCCTGCATGGTCGCCCTGCCGTCCCAGCTCTTCCGTACCACCCAGATCCCGGCCTGCCTGTGGTTCCTGGCCAAGGACAAAACCCCTCAGGGTGCGAAGCACCTAGAAGACCGGCGCGGCGAGATCCTCTTCATCGACGCCCGCAGCATGGGCGAGATGGCCGACCGGACTGAGCGCATCCTGACAGATGCCGATCTCACGAAGATCGCCGGCACGTACCACGCCTGGCGAGGTACCGCGTCGGCGCGTGAGGAGAGGCTGACGTACCAGGACGAGTCTGGATTCTGCTTCTCGGCCGACCTGGAGACCGTGCGCGAGCACGGGTACGTGCTGACGCCTGGACGGTACGTGGGGGCCGTCGAGGCGGATGAAGATGACCCGGAAGCGGTGGCGGGAAAGATCGCCACATTGACCGAGGAGTTGTACGGACTGTTCAAGAAGTCGGTGGAGCTGGAGATGACGGTCCGGGAGCAGTTGGGGAGGATCGATGTCTAAGTGGCCTATTGTGCGATTCGAGGAACTCGCAGCACCCGAGAAGAGCGCTTTCTCGAAGCCATACGGATCGGCTTACACGAAGGACGACTATGTCCCTTCTGGCGTCCCACTGGTGCGAGGCGTAAATCTGGGTACCGGTCGATTTCACGACGATGAATTTGTGTTTATCACCGAGAAGAAAGCAGACAGTCTGCCTGGCGCGAACCTGACCGCAGGAGACCTGGTGATCACGCATCGAGGAACCATTGGTCAGGTGTCAATGATTCCGAGATCGCCAAAGTATGGCCGCTACGTCTTGTCTACTAGTCAGGTGAAAGCCCGGCTTGATATCTCGCGAGCCATTCCCGAGTTCTACTACTACTGGCTTTCTTCGCCGGCTGGGCAATATGAAATTCTGCAACACGTGTCAACCGTTGGTGTCCCAGGGCTGGTTCAACCCGTTGCCACCGTGAAATCGTTCAAGGTTCCCCATCCACCCCTTCCGGTACAGCGCGCAGCGGTGGCGGTGCTAGGCGCACTGGATGAAAAGATCGCCGTCAATGAGCGAATTGCGAGCAAGGTCCTTGAACTGGCTGACATGCGATTCAAGCAGTTGGCAGGTCAGCTTGAGTTCGGTAATGAGACCTTCGGATCGATGGCTACGGTCGCTGGCGGAGGGACTCCCAGTACTAAAGTTGAGGAATACTGGGGCGGGGGAATTTTCTGGACGACTCCTTCTGATGTGACGGCCCTCCCGTCTCCGTATCTCTTTGAGACCAGTCGGAGCATTACGCGGCGCGGCCTCGAGAACTGCGCCTCTCAGCTTTATCCGACGACATCAATCTTCATGACTTCTCGCGCCACGATTGGGGCCTTCGCGCTGCCACAGGTTCCTGCGGCTGTGAATCAAGGTTTCATTGTAGTGGTGCCCCCGAACGAGGAAATGCGTTGGTGGCTCTTGCATGAGATGCGCTCCCGTGTAAGTGAAATGATTAGTCTGGCAAACGGATCCACATTTCTCGAGCTCAGTCGTAAAAACTTCAAAGCCATGCGGATTCGCCTGCCGGACGCTACACGGTTGGAGGAGTTCGCTCACACAGTCGCGCCGTTGCATGCAACCGCCGTCCACACCTCCAATGAGAATCGAACCCTCGCCACCCTCCGCGACACGCTCCTCCCCCAACTCACGTCCGGCCTGCTCCGCATCAAAGATGCTGAGAAGATTGTCGAGGACAACACATGACGCCCCCCGACGACGATAACAAGCGCCACCGCCCCCACGAGTCTGACTGGGAGCTTCTCGCCCTCGACGAGCTCGGCGAGCTCGCCTGGCAGCACACCCCCGGCAATGAGCTCGCCCCCGGCTCCGGCCACCGCAAGTCGTGGGACGACCTGATTCTGTATCCGGACCTCCGCGAGGCGATCGAGCGGCTCAACTCCGAGCTGCCTCTAGACGCCGTCCGCGACGCCGTCGCCGTCGCCGCGACGCCGACGTCCCAGGACACGTATGAAGAGAACCGCACCGCCCACGGCTTTCTGACGACCGGCATCCGGTCCGTTACGTACACCGACGCCTTCGGCGCCGAGCACAACCCCACCGTCCGTCTCGTCGACCTGGACGACCCGGACGCGAACGTCTACCGCGCCCTCAACCAGGTGACCGTCATCGACGGCGAGCGTATCCGCCGCTTCGATGTCGTCCTGTATGTAAACGGCCTGCCGCTCGCCGTTCTGGAGCTCAAGCGCGCTGGCGACGAAGACGCCACGCTCCAGACCGCGCACTCGCAGGTCACCCGCTACGTCAAGGAGTTTCCGACTGCCTTCCGGTACAACGCGGTCATCCTGCTCTCGGACGGCATCACCGCCAAGTACGGCACACCCTTCACCCCGTACGAGCACTTCGCGCCTTGGAACACGGACGAGTTCGGCGCGCGCGTCGACCCGCTTGACGCCGAGGGGATATGGGACTCGGGCCAGAACCTGGCTGTACACGGCCTGTTCACTCAGCCGCGGTTCCTCGCCCTCATCCGGTCCTTCGTCAACTTCGTCCCGTCGAGGCGGATGAAGCGCATCGCGAAGCCGCACCAATACCACGCGGTGACCCGCGCCGCGGGGGCCGTGCGCCAGGCCGCGGCGAGCGACGGGAGGGCCGGCGTTGTCTGGCACACCCAGGGTTCGGGCAAGTCCGAGGAGATGGTCCTCACCACGACCATGGTGATGAAGGACCCGGCGCTTCTGAACCCGACGGTCGTCGTCATCACGGACCGCACGGACCTCGACGACCAGCTGTTCTCGACCTTCCTGGAGAGCGAGATCCTCCCGGAGGCGCCCAAGCAGGTCCTCACCCGGGCCGAGCTGCGCGAGGAACTTGCCGCCAAGCGGGTCGGCGGCATCCTCTTCACCACGCTGCAGAAGTTCGGCCGCACCAAGGAGGAGAAGCAGTCCGGCGCGGAGCACCCGCTGCTGTCGGACCGGCGCAACATCGTGGTCGTGGTCGACGAGGCACATCGCAGCCACTACGACTCCCTCAACGGCTACGCCCGCCACCTGCGCGACGCGCTCCCGCACGCCACGCTCCTCGCCTTCACCGGCACCCCGCTATCCCAGGCCGACCGCAACACCCGCGAGGTGTTCGGCGACAAGGGCGACTACAACGGCTACATCGACGTCTACGACCTCAAGCGTGCGGCCGACGACGGCGCCACCGTCAAGGTCTTCCACGAGAGCCGCGTCATCCAGCTCGTGATGGACAAGGGCGTAGATCCGACGACGATCGACGAGGAGGCGGACCGCATCACCGATGGCCTCGACGACGTCGAGCGCCGCCGCGTCGAACAGGCCGTCGCCACCATGAATGCGATGTACGGCGCGCCCGCCCGCATACGGGACCTCGCCGCGGACCTGGTCGAGCACTGGGAGGGACGGCGCGAGCGTATGAAGCCGTTCGTAGGCGTCTCCGACAAGGCCGGCGCGGCTGGCAAGGCGATGGTCGTGTGTGCGACCCGCGAGATCTGCGTCCGTGTCTATGACGCCCTGCGCGAGCTGCGGCCCGAGTGGCACAGCAACGAGGTCGACAAGGGCGCCATGAAGATCGTCTTCTCCTCGGATTCCCGTAAGGATCCCGACCACCTGCGCGCCCATGCCCTCCGCGACAGCCAGCGCAAGACGGTCATCAACCGGGCGAAGGATCCCGACGACGAGCTGGAGCTGCTCATCGTCAACAACATGCTCCTGACCGGCTTCGATGCTCCGCCCGTCCACACGATGTACCTGGACCGGCCGCTCAAGGGCGCCAACCTGATGCAAGCCCTGGCCCGCGTCAACCGCCGCTTCCGCGCCAAGGAGGACGGCCTCCTCGTTGGGTACGCACCGCTGACCGAGAACCTCCAGCGGGCGATCGCCGAGTACACCGAAGCCGACAAGCAGGACCGCACGCTCGGCCAGGACCTCGACCGGGCGCTGGACGAACTGCGCAACGAGTACGACATCCTCACCGACATCCTGCGCGGCTTCGACTGGCAGGCACGGCTGGCCATGCCGTCCAGGACGGCATTCATCGACGCTGCCATCAGGGCCGCCAACTATCTGCGCGATCCGCGTACGGCTGGCAACGACCCGGACAAGCTGGACGACCCCCGCCAGACGCTCGGCCGGCGCTTCCGCGAGCACGCCCACCGCCTGGAGCGCTTCTACGCGCTGTCTGCCAGCGCCAAGAACATCGGCGAGCGCTTCCCGGACCACCCCGCCTGGCGGCGCGACATCCAGTACTTCGTCGAGGTCCGCGCCTACATGGCGAAGTACGACGCGATGGATCGCGAGGCCCGCGGTCTGCCCGTCGCCCGCGACGTCGAGCTGTACCTCGCGCAGCTGACCTCCTCGGTCGTCGAGACCGGCGGCGTGACGGACCTGTTTGCCGAGGCAGGCCTGGAGACCGCCGACCTGACGCACCTGAACGACGCGCTCGTCGCCCAGCTGCAGAACAGTGAGACCCCGCACCTGGCGGCGGAGGCACTGCGGCGACTCATCGAGCGGAAGATGCGCGAGGTGACGCGGCACAACATCGTTCGCCGCACCACGTTCTCCGAACGGCTCCAGGACCTGATGGTCCGGTATATGCGGCAGCAGTACACGAGCGCGGAGCTCATCGCCAAGCTCGTCGAGATGGCGAAGGAGGTCATGGACGACGCCCGCCGCGGCGAGAAGTTCGAGCCGCCGTTGGACTGGCGCGAGCTCGCCTTCTACGACGCCGTGGCCGATCACGGCACGGCACGCTCGGTGATGGGCGACGAGGTGCTGGCCGGCATCGCCCGCGAGCTGGTCGCAGAGGTCCGCAGCAAGCTCAAGCCGGACTGGATCGCCCGCGAACCGGTCCGCGCCCGCCTCCGCAGCGCCATCAAGCGCCTCCTCGCCCGACACAAGTACCCGCCGGACCAGGAAGCCGAGGCCATCAACCTCGTCCTGAAGCAGATGGAGCACTTCGCCAACGAGTGGTCCACGAACGGCGTCCCGGACAACTGACGTCGTCTCCGGCACTGTGCGGCCAAGATTTCGCCCCGGCAGGAGTGTCTTATGCCGGGGCTGTCCGGCGCAGGGGCGCTAGCTCAACATTCCGAGGTTGATCAGCCGGAAACCCATCGCTGCTGTGCTCACCTGGAACACGTCTGCGAGACGAGCCGTGCAGTCGTCAGGGTCCTGACGTACTGCCGGGCTGAGTTTCACCAACTCTCGGCGGACCATCTCGGCCGGCATCAGCAGGCTCGCGGCGAACGCATTGGCCTCGATCTCTTCCTGATCGGTAGCCATGCTGGACGTCTTGTCCCTGAGGTTGACTCGCACCGGCCTGTCCAAGACGATCTCCCGCCCTGGATGCAGCAGCAAGTGTCCGAGCTCATGGGCGATGGTGAAACGCTGGCGACGCTCTGGGTGTGCCCCATTGACACCGATCACCGGAGGCTGCCCCTCGCGGCGGAGAAGCATGCCGGACACGTCGCCGTCCCTGAAAGGGCTCGCCGACACGAGGGCGCCATGGTCGGCGGCGAGCTGCTCGACGTTCACCGGTGGAGCGGAGACGCCTCCGTCGGTCAGTAGTCGGGAAGCCAGCGATTCTGCGCGCCTAGCCATGATTGGTCTCCTCCGCGTTCGCGAGCACGTTCTGGGCCCACATCCGGGCGTCTTCCGGAAGCTCATCGAGGACATCAGGCTGTCCCGTGGAACCGGGGAGCAATGCTTCGGGTTCCACCTTCAGGGCCATCGCGAACGCGTAGAGCATGTGTAGAGCCACCCGCTGGCAGCCCTGCTCAATGTTGCTGATTGACGTGCGGTTGAGACCGACTGCCCTACCAAGTGACTGTTGATTCAGCCCAAGAGCCGTACGGGCTCGTCGCACCCGGTCGCCGAAGGCTTCGTAGAAATCGTCCATCAGTTCACATCCTCGCTGACTGGCGCTGGGTGTTCCATCCTGCCAAACGCTGTTTGTAAGACTGGAATCGCCTGGAGTTTGCGAAGATGGCGATCACGGGTATCGAGGGGAGAGCAGCCGTGACTGAAGGGAGCTCGGATGAGCGGCAAGTCGCTTGCGACTCTTCTTGAAGAGGGGCGTCGCGAGATTCAGGTGACTGACGAGGAGCTGGCTGAGGCCAAGCGCCGTAGGGGTCTCTTGGCGAAAGCCTTGCGACGGGCCTTCCCTGGGGCGAAGACCTACTTCAACGGGAGCGTTGCCCACGGCGACGCCAACTCGCCTCTGACTGACGTGGACCTCGGCGCGGTCCTTAGCAGAGCAGACGCCGCAGGCTACGGTCCGGACGGCCACGATGCGTTGTCCCTGATGGAGCGCGCACGCGACGTGATTCGTGAAGACCTCGAAGACGAGTTTCACCGGCTGACGGTTGAGGTTGCCGGTAGGCGTCGCGCTGTGCTTGTCCGCTTCGGTGACCCCGTCACCAAGCAGCAGGAGGACTTCACGGCGGACGTCATGACGGCGGTCCCTCACCCGTCCGGGAAGGGGTTGTACATCCCCAACATGGAGATCGCCGCCAAGTGGGATCATGCCGACCCCGTCGCCCACACCGAGATGGTTCTTCGTGCCATCGAGTCCACCGACGTGGTGTTCGCCAGGGCCGTGAGACTGCTTAAGCATTGGAACTGCAAGCACAGCAAGCCACTGTGCTCCTGGAATATCAAGGCGCTGGCCCTGGACTGCATCGAGACACCGATGCCCCTCATCGAAGCGCTGCAGGTCTTCTTCACGCATGCTGCCGAACAGCTCGAAGCCGGTCCCACCCCGGATCCTGCTGGAGTCGCTGGAGATATTCCGCTGGGGATGCCGATCAATGAGGTACGCAAGCGACTGCGTACAGCACGCGACTACGTGGACCGTGCCATCGAGCATCAGGTCGAAGGGCGGCCGCTCAGCGCACAGCACGCGCTCCATCAGGTGTTGCCCGAGATCGTGCCCGATGCTGACGCCACCGAGGAGGAGGCCGCGAGGCTTCGTCGTCTCGCGACGTCAGGCACGGCTCTCGCCAGCCTTGGGCTGGCCATCCCTCGGCCAACGCAGACTCGCGCCTGGGCGGCGTGACCGTGGGCCTCTGGTATGGAGCTCGGCTCGAATGGTGGGCGCCGCTCGAGCGCCTCCAACCGTAAGGACCACTCCCCGGTGCAGTGTGCGATCCTTCAACGATGCCGACGGTACGGCCAAGCGCGCTCGGCGGTCAGCCGGGCGGGCTGCGACGGGTGCGCAGCGCCAGTACCAGGCAAACCGTGGTCGCCGCGACGGCGAGTGAGGCGGGCAGACGTGCCCATGAGGTGCCCGCGACCGGCGCCTGAGCGGCGAGCAGTACCACTGCGGTCGCGGCGGCGGCCGCCAGTGCGGGTGTCGCCTGCGGGCGGCCGGGCGGGGCAGTGACACCGGCTGTCCATGCATCGGTGACGAGCAGGTAGGCAAGCAGCAGGGCGGCGATGCAGACGACCAGCCAGACCGGGGGGCCGGTGGCCGCGGCGACCGCGATCGCCGCCGCCGGCAGCACGGTCGTCCTGCGGCGGGCCGCGACGGTCCGCCAGCGCATGGAGGTCGAGACGGGGCGTGCGTCGACCATTGGAGCGGCCCACCACGCGGCCGCCGCCGCTCCGACCACCAGCACCCTGACCGGCAGCGGTGCATGCAGTGCGGCCGGTGGGTTGCAGGCGGCGACGGCAAGGGCCGTTCCGAGCAAGCGGTCGGTGATGCGGGAGGTGAGACGAGTGACGAGGAGGGCGGCTCGGCTGTCAGCCGGGGGTGTGCCTGGCCGGACGATCCGGGCGGGGGCGGTGGTCATCGGGCCCCCCCGTGGATGCGGGTGCGCAGCAGCGGCGCAAGGGCGATGTCGAGGGTCTCGCCGGGCCGGTGGGCGACGAGCGCGATGCCGCGTTTCACCAAGGCGAAGCGCATAGCATTGCGGTCGGCCCGCCACAGCCGCAGCGCGAGTTCGCCCTCGGTGTCGCCAGGTTCCAGGACCGGCTGGCCAGTGGGGATCTCGACCACGACCATCGGGTTGGCCCGTCCGCGCACCTGGTGCAGGATGTCGAAAATCCGCTGGTCGGTCAACGGCGTGATGACGTACACCAGCGCTCCTTCGGGCAACGCAGGTGGTGGGAGCAGGCTGAGTCCCTCCGTGCGGTACGCGCGGTCCTTGCGGACCTCCAGCACGCTCTCGACGATGCGGTAAAAGTACCCGTGGCCGCTTCCGGGTTGCAGCCAGCGGGTCGCGCCACCGATCGACACGACGCCGACCCGGTCGTGGGTGCGCAGGTAGGCGCGGACCAGCCCGGCAGCGGCTCGGAAGGTCTCGTCGAGCGAGGACGAACCGGTGACCGGGTCGACTACGTCGGCGAGCACATCCAGCAGCACCACGGTGTCGGCGGTGCGCTCCGCGGCGAACTGGTGGACTTGCAGGGCGCCGCGGCGGGTGGTGGCCGGCCAGTGGATCCGCCGCTGCCGTTCGCCGCGTACATACGGGTGCACGCCGATGACCTCGACGCCCTCGCCGCGCTGCACGGCGGTGTGCTCGCCGAGCCGCTGCGGCAGCCGGACGGGGATGGGCGTGAGGCTGGCGTGTGTGGACAGTGGGAAGACGGCGATCTCACCGAGTTCGGCTCGCACGGTGCGCAGGGCCAGCCCGCCGGGGTCGTAGACGTCGACGTCGACGGTGCCGAGTGTCCAGCGGCCCCAGCGCTGCGCTGTCAGGACGAGATCGACGCGGTGCGGGCCGACCGCGAGGTGATCGAGCCGGACCCCGTGACCGAGCATGACTCCGGGATCCAGACGGGCGGGTTCACCGTCGTAGGACAGTGTGATCCGCACCGTTAGCTGCTCGCCTTCGAAGCACTGCCGCGGCTCCACGTTGGCCTCGGCCGTCACCGTCTCCGGTCGCGGCCCGCTCGGCAGGGCGAGGGCGAGCAGCACCAAGGGTGTGGCGGCGAGGGCGAGTACCCAGGCGTGCCCGGTGACCAGCGCGGCGGCCAGCGCAACGACGGCCAACGTGGCCCACCGCAGCGCGCGTTCACCGGCGCGCCACCCGGGTGGAGGTGGCGGCGGGGGTTGGGTTGTTGCGCCGTGGCGGTCGTCCAGGGCCCGTTGAATGGCGGTGGCCGCTTTGCGGGCCGGCATGGGCTCCGTCATGACGCGATCGGCGTGCGCGGCAAGGTCTGCGGTGCGTGCACGGATTGCACGATCTCGCGGATCACGTCGTCGGCGTCGATCTGCCGGACCCACAGCTCTGGCTTGAGGGTGACGCGGTGCGCGAGGGCCGGCACCGCCACAAACTTGACGTCCTCAGGGGTCACATAGTCCCGCAGGTCCAGGACAGCACGAGCGCGGGCGAGCTGCACCAGGGCCAAGCCCCCGCGCGGAGAGGCGCCGACCTGGATATGAGGATGGGCCCGGGTGGCATGGACCAGCGCGACGACATACTCCAGCAGGTCGTCGTCCACCTCGACGCGGTCAACGGCGGCCCGCATGGCCAGCATCTCGTCCGGTCCGCTGAACGTGCGCAGCACAGCCTCGGGCGCCGCTCGATCGACACGCGCGCGCAGCATGCCTGCCTCCTCGGCCGCCGCCAGATAGCCCATGCGAACCCGCAGCAAGAACCGGTCGAGCTGTGCCTCGGGCAAGGTGTACGTGCCCTCGTACTCGATGGGGTTGGCGGTGGCGACGACCACGAAGGGCTTCGGCAGTGACCGGGTACTTCCATCGATGGACACCTGGGACTCGGCCATCGCCTCCAGCAGCGCGGCCTGGGTCTTGGGCGGGGTGCGATTGATCTCGTCGGCGAGCAGCAGGTGGGTGAAGACCGGTCCAGGCCGGAAGACCATCTCGGCAGTCCGTTGGTCGTAGAACGGAGCTCCGGTGACGTCGGAGGGCAGCAGGTCGGGGGTGAACTGGATGCGGCGGAAGTCCAGGCCGAGAGTGGTGGCGAAGGAACGTGCCAGCAGCGTCTTCCCGAGTCCCGGCAGGTCCTCAATGAGGACGTGGCCACCGGCGAGGATGCCGAGCATTACCAGCTCCAGCGGTTCCGCCTTGCCGACCACAGCAGTGCGGATCTCATCGATCACGGCCGCAGCCCGTTCGCCCGCCTGTCGGGGAGTCAGGGCGTCGTGGTCCGAGCTAGGTTGTGGACTGGTCACAGTCAGTTCCTCACGGGGCAGGGGGCGGGGGTGCGCGGGCTGCGGGGTCGGCCACAGCGCCACCGTCACAGGGCTTCCAGACGGTCGAGCAGGGAGCGCAGGACAGGCTCGGGGAGAGTGGGCTGCGGAGCGGTCGCCTCAGGATCGATCCACGGCCACAGCTCAGCTCCGATCAGCGCCCGGGCCCGCTTCGGGTTCCGGTACATTGCGACGCCGTGTCGTTCGGCCAGCCGAGCGGCGAAAAGCCGCTGCAACTGCGGTCGCATGACGGTGTCGAAGTGCACTTCGCCGTCGTCCGCGAAGGTGTTGGCCACGATGCGTTGCCATCCGCCGAGAGCCGGGGCCTGGCTGTCCAACAGGCGCACCGGCTTGTGATGGCCGCTGTCCTGGGCGGGGCCGCCCACGGCATAGCGCCCCAGGGCCAGCACGACTGCGGTGATGAGGGCGAGGCCGGTGGCGGCCGCGGCAGCACCGTTGGCCAGGGCCAGCAGCACTGTGGTTGCAACTGCGACGATGCCCAGTACGGCCAGCGAGTGGCGGACCGAACCGGGCGCTCCGAGTGAGGAGTTGACGATGGCCCGTATCCGGACGGGCGCCCTCATGATGTACCCGTCACGGCTTCGGGGCCAGGCGTCCGCGAGCGCAGGCCGTCGGCGATCTCGGCGAGCGCAAACGCGGCCCGGTCGCGGTGGCTGCCGTCCATCGGGTGTGTGGAGTATCGGGCCTCGCGGAACAGCGCTGTGAGCGCGGCGGCGGCCGCCCCCGTGGGCAGGCCGTCGGCGACGGCCCGCTCCAGCAGGTCCTGTGGGCTGTCCGAGGCGCGCCGGGTTACGCCGGAGTCGGCGAGCGACTTCTCCATGGCGGCATAGCAGGCGATGACGGCTGCGCGGGCGTCGGTGCCGTCCAGTAGGGCACGGCGCCCGGAGCCCACGGCCTGGGCCAGGCGCTCCTGCTCGTCGTCGAGCGTCGCGTACGTCGCCGGGGCCTCGGGCGCCGGTGGCCGGGTCAGATACCGCCACAGATGCAGCCCGGCGATCACGACGACCACGGCAAGCAGGGCGATGCCGAGACCGAGCAGGATGCGCGTCAGCCCGAAGTGCATGCTGTGGTCAGCGTGCTCGGCAGGCTGTGAGGGGAGCGAGGTCGGTACCGGGTCTTGCCGCGGGCTGGGAAGCGGTAACGACTCGTGGCCGCCACCGTGGCTGCTGTCGGACGAACTGAACTGGTGCAGGACTATGACGAGCAGCGGGACGACCAGCGTCGCGGCCAGCAGGACTCGACTCACGCCGTCAACCATCCGCTGTTCTACGCGGTTGAGTGACCGGGCGGCGCCGACCTGACCCTGGTACTTGTCGCGCAGCGCCAAGCCGCCAATGAGCGACAGCAGGGCGAGGCCGACCACGAGGACGGGGTTGCCGCCGAGCGGCCCGCGGCCCTTGGCTAAGAGGCCCGTGTCGGGGTGCAGCAACAGTGCTCCCAGGGCCGCTCCGCCCACCACCAGCGCCGTTAACCTGGCCTGAGCGGCGCCGATCTTGCGCCGTCCTTGGCCATCCGTACGCTCACGCCTCACCGCCACACCCCTTCCCTTGTGATCGGGAGCATCGCACACCGGTCGACAGCGTGTCAGCAGGGGGCAGGTTGCGTCCACGCTGGCCCGAGACGCTTGTCTATGACCCGGAGATGGTCGGTCTGCTTTGTGGTGTTGCGGAGGCGCAATTCGTTTGGAGTCTCGCGGTCCAGGATCTAGGAGGCGATCTTCCAGGCGGGCTGGGGGCTGGGCCCAGTGCGCTGGGGTAAAGAGGGTTCGGGCTTCCTGGCAGGTGCTCGGCCGCGCGTGGGGGCTCGAGAAATCCTGTGCGATTCTCGCAGACCACAGGCTCGCTGCCGAAGCGGTTGCCGCGCGTGCAGCGCACGTTTCCTAGCGACCTCGGATTCCTGCCATAACGCTCACCGGCCGGTACAGTCCTCCGCCGACACCGAAGGTGCGGCCTCCGTGCTCGCCGCCGACGCCGACGGTGTCGGTGCGGTCTTCCTGCAGCCCGCTGGTGCTGGTCTGGCGGCCGGACATCCCAAACTGAAACGGGGGTCAGCCGAGGCGTCCTCGGCGAAACCGAACCCGGCCTGTTCGCCCGCACGACGACTGAGGACGACCTCCCACTCGCGACCAGCGGTCCTTCCTTAACCTCGCGCTTTCACGAGGTGGCCTGTCCAGTGGCTGATCAGAAACGCAGAAAGTGCTCTTGACCTGCAACGATAGGACTTGCTGAGGGTCCCGTTGGCTGCAAGGAAAAGAGCACTTTCCAGGTGAGAGAGCCTACCGCGTCGTACCCGCGTGTCCGTGTCCAGGGGGATGGCCGCCAGGTGGTCTCGCAGGCCGGCTCGGTCCTGTTGCTGGAGACGGTCCGCAAGACCGGTCTGGATCAGGCGATATCGAAGGCGCTGGCGCCGTGGCGCAAGCCGCGGGCCGTCCACCACCCGGGCAAGGTCCTGCTGGACGTCGCCCTGGCGGTCGCACTGGGCGGGGACTGCCTCGCGGACATCGCCGTGCTGCGGTGCGAGCCGGCCGTCTTCGGCCCGGTTGCCTCCGATCCGACCGTCTCCCGTCTGATCGACGCCCTCGCCGCCTCCGGCGAGAAGGCTTTGCGGGCCGTCCGGTCCGCACGCTCCGAAGTCCGTGACCGAGTCTGGTCCTTGGCGGGCAAGGACGCCCCGGACGCCGACGGACAGGTCACGGTCGACCTCGACGGTGTCCTGGTGATCGCGCACTCCGACAAGGAGGACGCGGCCGCGACCTGGAAGAAGAGCTACGGCCACCATCCGCTGACGGCCTTCGTCGACCACGGACCGGGCGGAACCGGCGAACCGGTCGCCGCCCTCCTCAGGCCGGGGAACGCCGGCTCGAACACGGCCGCTGACCACATCACCACCGCCCAGCCGGCCCTGGCCCAGATGCCGAAGAAGTACCGGCGCGGGCGGCAGACGCTTGTCCGCACGGACTCCGCGGGCGGCACCCACGACTTCGTGTCCTGGCTCGCGAAACGCGGACGATGGCTGTCCTACTCGGTCGGCATGACGGTGACCGAGGCGATCCACGAACACGTGCTGAAGGTCCCCGCATCGGCCTGGACACCGGCCGTGGAGACCAGTGGTGAGGTCCGTGACGGGGCCTGGTCGCCGAGCTCACGGGCAAGCTACTGGACGGCTGGCCCAAGGGAATGCGGCTGATCGTTCGAAAGGAACGGCCCCACCCTGGCGCCCAGTTGAGGATCACGGACGCGGACGGCATGCGGATCACCTGCTTCGCCACCAACACTGCTGACCGGCCGATCGCCGAGCTCGAGCGCCGTCACCGGCTGCGGGCCCGGGCCGAGGACAGGATCCGGGCCGCCCGGGCCACCGGCCTGCGCAACCTGCCCCTCCACACCACAGCCCAGAACAAAGTCTGGCTCGAGATCGTCCAGATCGCCCTCGACCTGCTGGCCTGGATGCCCATGCTTGCGCTGACCGGCAAGGCCCGGCTCTGGGAGCCCCGCCGCCTGCGGCTCCGCCTGTTCACCACGGCCGGACAGCTCGTCACCACCGGCCGCCGGCGGATCCTCCGCCTCGCCCAGCACTGGCCCTTCACCGCCCACATCACCGCAGCCCTCAAACGGCTCGCACTCCTGCCGAACCCCGGCTGACCAGCGGATCCACCCGCCCCTACGACAGCCCCTCACCACCCGGAGCAGTGGAACCCGGCGCCACCCCGAGACGACACTCGGCCCCTCAGCCTGCACAGACTCAACCCACAGCACGGAAACGGACCACCGACTCCGTCGGCGGCCCGTCACGAAACTTCGAGGTTAACCTCAAGCACGAAACGGACAAGAACTCACGTTCCGCACTCTGATAGACCCGGTCGAAAATCGGCCACTGTTGAGGAATCTTATTGACGCTTGATCAAATATCAACCTAGCCTCCTTCGAGATCACTCGACCGACCGATCCGGCATCATTCGAGCATTAAATCTCAGGGAGTCAATGTGAGTACTGCCACGCCAACGACCCCGATCATGGACTTCGATCTCACGGAGCTGGAGCTGGAGATTGAAGAGGTCGTTGTTGCGACTTCGTCGTCACCCGACATGGCCGTAACGCACTGGACATGCGAATCCGACGGATACACGTCGTTGGCGGCAACCGGGGGATGTAACCCGCCGTGTTGCTGAAAAGTTGACCGTCTTGTCGTGCAGGCCATGCCCCTTTGGGCATGGCCTGCACGGTCATCGCCGATGCTTCGAAACCGCTATTGGGAAAACCCTTGACACCGGATTACATCCCATTTGGAATCTGCACGTTTAGGTCCTCGACTCTCCCCGATACACGATTCCGGCGGATCGTGGACCAGTTGGCGGCTGAGGCGCGGCCTGCGAGGACAGTGTTGGAGAAATACGTACGCGAACTGGCTGGTGATCCGGTTCTCCTCGAAGCCGTCGCGGTCTCCAGCACGTCGCTCGCGCAGGCGCTACAGGGGGTTGCTGCCGGGCACCAACTCAGCTACCGCCGCCTACTCAAGCTAGCTCAGTCGGTGACCCGGTACGCCTTGCGTATCACGGGACGGGCAACGCCCTTTGGCCTGCACGCTGGTGTGGGACGGGCAAAGTTTGAGCGGACGGCCGCTTTCTATACGACAGGTGTGGCACGCAAGGGCATCAGGCCGGATGGGGAATGGTTGGATGACCTCGTGCGTCGATGGCGGGGTGATCGGCAGGCTCGGGACGGGCTGCGCGTGGTTGCGAACAACCTAGCTCAGGTGCGGGGCGATCGTCTCTTGTTGCCCTACGTCCGAGCCCAGGCGGGAGAATCGGCGGGTGGCCGACAGACCAAGATCAAGTTGACGGGTGTGCTACGCGCGACCCTGGAAGCCGCGCGCACTCCTATCGGCTACGCCGATCTGTGCGCCCGACTTCAGCAGATGATGCCGCAAAGTACCGAAGATGCAGTCGATCGGTACCTGTCCGGACTGCTGGAGCAAGAAGTCCTTCTAGACGACCTCGCCAGCCGCGTCGAGAAGACCTGGACGAACCACTCGACGGCGAGCACGTCCCCGTCGTCACCCCTGTGCGACCTGAAGGCCGTCTTGACGCTCAGTGACGCTTATGAACGAAAGCCGGTAGGAGGCGGTCTCGAAGCCTGGACGGCCTTGACGGGCGGAACCCATTCGCCAGGCCAGGCACAGTCCAACCTCCACATCGACCTCTGCTCCGATGCTCACGTCACGCTGCCGCATTCCGTACTACGGGAGGTGGAGCGATACGTGAACGTTTTGTGGGCAATCGCTCCGGCGGGACGGTACGCGCCGCTTCGCGCGTACCGCCAAGCGTTCTTGGAGAAGTACGGAGCCTTCGGCGCGGTGCGATTGGGCGACCTCGTTGACTCCGCTCGAGGATTAGGCTTCCCCATTTCCTACCGCGAACGGAATGCGGCCGGGCAGCACTGGGGGCATGAGGGCGGAGCGGAAGCACACCGCGGGCGGGCCGATGCGCTGGCCGCCTTGGTCCACCGCGGCCTCACAGCCCCCACACGCGAGGTCCACCTGACCGGGACGGAACTGGACGCCTTGCGTACCGAGAAGGATCACCCTGCCTTCGACACTATCGAGGCGTTCGTGCAATTGCTCGCGAAGGACGTGCACGCCATCGATCGCGGTGAGTATCTCCTCGTCCCGTCACCGACCGCCGGCACCCACCTAGCCGGTGCCACGACTGGTCGCTTCACCCATCACCTCGGTGCCCATGCCGACGACATCCTGCGAGGAATCCAGGATGCGCACCCACAGGCACTGCCCGCCCAGGTGACTTTTCTTCCCGCCAAGCGCCGGGTCCGCAATGTTATGTCGACAGCGATAATCACCCCGGCGCACATCCCGGTCGGGATATACGCCGAGTCGGATGCCACGGAAGCTTTGGAATGGCCGGAGTTGTTGATCGCCGATGATGGCAAGCGGCTGCGCTGTTACCTTCCCGATGGCTCGCGCGAGGTCTTGCCATTGATGTTGAGTAACGTCACTCTGGCCACCCACGCGCCTGACGTGGCACGTCTGTTGACAGACCTGCGCTTCACCGACAAGCACAAGTCCTGGGGACCGTGGGACTGGGCCGAATTCAGGCACATTCCGGTGCTACCACGTGTCAGGATGGGACGTACAGTTCTCTCCCCACTAACTTGGGCAATCAGCAGCGAACTACGGAGGGCAGCCGAGAGTACGGACGCAGGGACGTGGCACGCGGCTTTGGGGGAGTGGCGCGAGGAATTCGGCGTACACGAGCGTGTCATGGTCCGCTATCGGGACCTCGGTTACGAGATCAATCTCGACAACCGTTTCCAGTCGGAGATGTTGCGTCGTGATGTCGCCGCGAGATCTCAACTAATCATCACCGAAAGCCCGCACGTCCTGGCCGGTGGTGACGCCTTCGGGTGGGCCCAGGGTAGAGCGACAGAACTGGTCATGCCCTTCAGGGCACACGTCGCGGACAGCCACACACCCGCCACCGCTCCGGGACGCCGCTGGCAGCGCACCGCCCACCGACCGCGCCGCTTGCCGGGTGGTAGTTGGGCCTACGTCCAAATCGCTGTGGATGCCGCAATACAAAACGACCTCCTGGTCGACCGGATCTCGCCGTTCCTGGGCGACCTAGGTGACCAGGCGCGCCGTTGGCATTTCGTCCGCTACCAGGTACCAGACGATCACCTAAGGCTGCGGATCCAGGGACACTCGGACTCTGTCACCGAAACGGTGTGGCCGCGTCTGCTGCGGGCCTTGGACTCCTGGCAGGATGATGGGTTGTGCAGCGGATTCCGGATTCTTCCCTACGAGCCGGAAGTGGACCGCTATGGCGGCAGCCTCGAGGTCATGTCGTTCGCAGAGGATCTGTTCCATCTCGATAGCCGGATGGCGGTGGAACAATTGCGCCCGTCTCGCGCAGCCGCGCGTAGCCGCCTCTCGCGTAGCGTGTTGTGCGTAGCAAACTACGCGTTGTTGTTGGACGCGCTCGGCGAGTGGGACTGGCGGCAGTGGTCTCATCGGGCGCTTCGCCTGCGCAATGACGGACGGTTGGAGCGTCACGAGATCGACCTGACTCATCAGATCTTCACCGCATCCTCTCCCGTCGCGTTCCTTGAGGACGCCTACGGTGACGGGTCCTTCCTGGACGCGTGGCAGTCCTCGTCCGAAGGTCGCCGCCTGGGGAAGGCGTTTGGCGCGACAGGAACCGGTCCGGCCGACGGCAGCGCCGCTGCGTACTCGCTGCAAAGTTTGTTGCACATGCAGCACAATCGGCTGTTCGGTATAGACACGGCCGCCGAGGAATCCAGTCTCATGCTGCTGAGCCACGTCTCCCGGTCCCTGGGCCGCCGGCCTCACGTTCAGGTAGACCGAGGATGAGCGCCGAGCATGCAGCCGTGGCCGCAGCCCTAGCCGATGAAATTACGGCCAGGTTGACCGACCCGAATGACATGACGAAAGGCCTGGAATCAGCGTCAACCTTGCCGGGCACGCTGGTCTCGCTTGGGCGGGGGCAAAGCGGCATCGCGTTGCTGCATCTGGCCCGAAGTCTTGTGGATCCCACCGCAATCACGACAGCTCACCGCTTCCTCCAACGGGCCAGGGAGGGGCTGTCCCGACAGGAACTGCGCCAGTCCGGGATCTACGGCCCTCTCGAAGGTCTCGGCTTCGCCCTGGAGTTAACCTGCCGCGCAACTGGTGACTACGCGAGTGCCCTCACAACCCTAGACGCGATGATCAGTCGGCGCGTATGCGCTGTGACCGCAACGCTCCACGCCGACCCGATCGGCTCTGTTATGCGTTTCGACACTATCTCTGGCATTGCCGGTATCGGTCGTTACCTTTTGTTGCGCCAACGCCGCACCGATCTAGAGGCGGTCTTGGACGCCCTAGTAGTGATGACTGCCCTACGCCCTTACCGCAACAACAGCCGTGTTCCCGGCTTCTGGTCATCAACCCCCCCGACATCGCAGTTTGCGCCGCCCGACCAGGACTGGAGTGCCGGCCATCTCAACCTCGGCCTGGCCCACGGCATCGCCGGGCCTCTAGCTTTGATGGCCCTGGCCGTCATCGAGGGCTGTGAGGTGGAAGGGCAGCGCGCGGCCATCGAGGAACTCGCCGAACTCCTGCTGTCGCAGTCGGCCAAGGACGAATACGGCCAACACTGGCCTCCATACATCAGCCTCGCACAATGGCAAGGACGAGCCTCCACAGGACGCCGCGGTCGAAGCGCATGGTGCTATGGAACTCCCGGAATTGCGCGCGCGCTACAACTGGCCGCTACCGCACTCGACAGCACCCACTTGCATGCGTCCGCCGAGAACGCGATCGCTGGCATGCTCGACACCCCGCCTCCGCGATGGCAGACCGAGCACTGGTCGATCTGCCATGGCGAAGCCGGCGTTTTACACCTGTTGTCGTTCTTTGAGAAGAGCCGTATCGGCGTCCAGGTAAGCAAAGCTCGTGATCAGGTAGCGCAACGCATCATTTCCCGCTTCGCAGACAACATCCCTACCTTCCGCGTTACCCACCCCGACGGCCCTCACGTAGATGTCGCCGGATATTTGGAAGGCGCCGCCGGTCTAGCCCTTGCCCTTGACGCCTATGCTGGCCGTGCGCAAGCAGTCGCGTGGGACACCGCACTCTTGGTCAACTGAATCCAACAGGACGCCCGATGAAACCCGCTCGTTCAGCAATTGCGCAGACACTGCGGCACTGGGCTGACGCTCTCGACCCAGTTTCGCAATCCATCCAGCCAGCCATGGACGTCTGTCGGGAGGGGGGTACCGCACTCAGCATAGAGGGTTGGCCGCAACCCACAGCGCGCGAATGGGTTGAATGCCGCCTGACCATCGGGGGTGCAACACGACCTGGCCAGTTGCCGACACGGCTGCTGGACCTAGTCACTAACGGCTTGGATAATGACCTGTTTCAGGACTTCTTCTTTATGTCCAAGCCCCCCGGCCTGCGCATACGATTTCACGCCGGACCGGCAGGAATCCGCCAGCTAACCGAACGTCTCCGCAGGGACATGGCGCGCCTACAGCACGACGCCTTAATCGACGCATGGCATTTCGCCGTCTACGAACCCGAGACCCACCTCTTCGGCGGTAAGAGCGCCATGACCGGCGTGCATCGCCTCTTCACCGCCGACTCAATCGCCTGGCTGCGCCACCATGCCAGCAGCACATCTTCCACCTCACCGTGGATTGTCTCCCTCAACATGCTTCACGCCCTCTTCGAAGCCATGGGCAT
Organism: Streptomyces sp. WMMC940; assembly: GCF_027460265.1. NCBI lineage: Bacteria > Bacillati > Actinomycetota > Actinomycetes > Kitasatosporales > Streptomycetaceae > Streptomyces > Streptomyces sp. WMMC940. Next base: position 3,723,238 of record NZ_JAPZBC010000001.1, on the reverse strand, counting down.
CACCGGCTGGGAGGACCTGGAAGTATGGGAGCACTGCCGTCGTTCCGCAAACCGCCGCCTCGCAAGCCCTCCGTCGGACGCCTTCACCACCTCCGCTACCAAGATAGCGGCGCTCTGGTCGCACCCCGACCGCCTCGAGTCGCTGCTCGATATCCCTACACGTCAACTCCTCGCCGACTTTGCCCAATCCGTCGGCGAGGTGTGCGGGCAGTGGATTCCTGACTACTTCCACGCCGAGCACGCTCTCATCGGCCCCCTGCGAAGCCGCGGCGTTCCTCACCGTCTACCACTGGAACCGCGCTGGTTTGGAGTTCGCCCGGCAAATACTCATCACCGAAGCCCTAGCCGATCGCTCCCGACTTGCAAGGAACTAGCGGCAGCACCTATTGATGGAAAACTCTTGCGGTTCCTGCCATTAGCGCGCGACACTGCAGGTCAGCGGCCTAAAAGGAGGAAACCGAAGAGTTTCCTATCAATGGTGAGCGGTGTGCATCGTCAAGTCGCCGTCCGGTGTGAATGGCGAGTTGGGTACTCGAGTGGGCGGCCCAGAAAAGATGGCTTGTGCTTACAGTTGTTTGCCGCTGCAGACGTATTGGCTTGCTGACGAGCGAGGAAAGTACACCGCGTACGACAATCCCTAGCCCATTTTCACACGTAAGCCTACGCAGTCAACCCATTTCAGGAGCCCACTTGATGCCTGTCAACGCCGAGGCCGCAACGCCAGTCACAACCTATCCTGAATCGCTTCCCCCGCCGCCCCCAGCCGAAATCAAGTACAGCAGTGAACACCTCAGGAACCCTCTCGAACAGGTGTCATTCAAGCACCTATGCTCGAAACTTCCCTCTGTAATGCGGAGCATTGCGCGGATGGCCTGGCGGATTGATCCGTGGGGCGTACTGCTGTTGCTAGCTTGCCAGCTAGCGACCGGCGTAGCCGCTGGAGTCCTGCTGTCCGCCACGGCCGATGTTATGCAGCCTCTCCTCGGTTCCGGCCCGGTCGAGGAGCGGCTGCGGAACGCGGTGCCCGCTCTGCTGATCGTTGCGGCTGCCGCCGCTCTCGCCCGACTCGCCGGCGCCCTGGCGATGTACGGTGAGCGTCGCATCACCCCTAGGCTCGTGACTGAAGCGGATGCCGCCTTGGTAGAGGCAATCTGCCGTGTTGAGGCCGACGCATATGCGGTCGACGGCTTTGCGGACCGGCAGGAAGCGGCCGAGATGGGCGTGACGCGCACTCATGCCATGATCAACGACGCCCAGCGATTCATGACTGCTCTGATTCGTCTGGTCACGGCCAGCGGGGTGCTATCAGTGCTGCATCCGCTGATGCTCCCGCTGCTGGTTCTCGCGGTGCTCCCGGCCGGCATAGGGGCCGTACGGTCCGCTCGGGTGGACTACGAGATCCACTATGCGAATGTGGCAGATCGAAATGTGCGCGGCATGATGCGCTGGTGGGCGACGAGTTCGAATTTCGCCGATGAAGTGCGTGCCAACAATATGGCCGACTACCTGCTGTTCTGGCATCGGTCACTGTCCGAGCGGGTTGACCATCGCACCATCACCGCTGCTCCCCGCACGCTGCGCATTGGTCTGGTGGCCTCGGCAGTCGGCGGCCTCCTCCTCATAGCCACCTGGACCGTGCTCGGCTGGCTGGCGGTGACCGGGCGCGTGGCGCCGGCAATCGCCGCCACGGCAGTCGTCGCTGTACAGACGATCCTGGCCGCTCTGTCTCAGATCGTGACTAATGGAGCGGCTGTATTCCATACGAGCCTGTATTTGAACGACATGCAAACGTTTTTGGACATTGCCGAGCAGCATGCCTCCCGACGGGGCGAGCTAAACGTCTCTGTGCCACTGGAGAAAATCGGGCTGGAGAACGTGTCCTACCAGTACCCAGGCAGGAGCGCACCAGCCGTCGACCGAGTGTCACTGACCCTGCGCCGGGGTGAGATCCTCGCGATCGTCGGAACGAATGGGTCCGGCAAGTCGACGCTGACCCGTCTAATCGCTGGAATTCATCTGGCTGGCGAGGGGCGCGTTACTTGGAACGGCACTGACCTAGCTCTCGCCGACCCCTCGAGCGTATGGCGGAACACAGGCCTGGTGCCCCAGCTCTTCGCACAGTGGCCGCTGACGGTCCGCGAGAACGTAACTCTCGGTCAACCTCGCACCTCCGGCGATGCATGCGTGTGGGAAGCGATCGACGCCGTCGGTATGCGTGAGGTGGTCGAGCAGCTCCCTAACGCCCTCGATACGCTCCTCGCCCGCGAGGTCTACGGCGGAGTGGAGCTCTCCGGCGGCCAGTGGCAACGCCTGGCTTGCTCGCGAGCGCTCTACCGCAAGCCTGCGCTCCTCGTTCTGGATGAACCCACCTCCAACATGGACCCGCGAGGAGAGCACAGCATCTTCGAAAAAATCAAGGCTCACTCCAACGGCTGCATCACCATCGTGGTGACGCACCGTTTGGAGAACACCAAGATCGCCGACCGTATCATCTGCATGGAGGACGGCCGCATCGTCGAGCAGGGCGACTACAACTCCCTCGTTAGCGCTAATGGTCTCTTTGCTGAACTGCTAACCCTAACGCAGGATCGATAACAGGATATTTAGACGCGTCCGTGGTCACCACGCGCGCCCTGCTCATGCGCGGGAGAACATCATCGACACTGTTGCCGCCCGAGCGATGATTTGTATCCACGGCGGTGCAGGCTTCGGCAAGACGCTCGTCGTCAACACCTGCTTGCGCGGACTCGAACCGCACGAGGATGTCAGCAGACCGCTCTTGCTTTCCGCAAGGGCCAAAAGAGCACCACCTCACCCTGGGGCAACGCGGCCCGTGTCGTCAGCGCCCTGCTGGGCCCGTGCTGGCTGGCCGCAGAAATCACGGTGATCGACGCCGCAGCCACCGCCTTCACCACTGGCGGCGACATCGCCGCGGGATCACAGCCACTGGGAGCCGAGCCCGAAGCGTTCGCCCAACGGTCACCGACCCACCGCTACAGCCTCTCGGAGTCTAGCCGACCTACTGGCGTCGCTCTGATAAGGGAAAATGGACCGCTTCAGCAGTACGTCGATCACGCTCAACTTCCAAGATCCCCGACAGCGTCAGGCACTCACGACGTCGTGGCCGAGCTCCCTGGCGGCATACACGGCCACCAACACGGTCTTCGCCACGGGGCAGGGCAGTCGGTCCCGGTCTGGTGCTCAGGGCGACAGTCGCTCCCGCCGGCCGCACGACGCAGCAGCCCTTGCTCTGTTCACCGTTCGGTGGACCGCCCCAGGCTCTTGATCTTCTCGAAGGGGTAGGCGCCCACCGTCACCACGGCCAGGCCGTAGACGGCGAGGACTACAAGTCCCCAGGTTCCGACCGTTCGGCCACCGCCGCTCATGATGACCGTGCCGATCGGCACCAGCGGGGCGAAGCTGAGCACCGCGGCCCCGGTGCACCAGAATGCCACCAGGTCATTCGCCCGTTTCCTCAGGCCGGGGTCGGACTTGACCTCCGCGGGGACCTCGTACCCGTCGGACCGGTCACAGACCTTGCCCCGGTACCCGGTGCGTGCGGCCAGCGAAGCGGCCAGGCCCAGCACGAGGAAGCAACCGAAGATGAAGATGTAGGCCATGGATGCCCCGGGGTTGTCGCGGTGCCGAGCGGCGTCAGCGGATGTACTTGATGATGAAGGCGATCGTCATGTTGATGGCCTTGTTCTTGACCCAGCCCGGCAGGAACTTCCAGACGACGCCCCCGATCTCGCCTCCGAGGCAGCCGATGACGGCGTTCCTGACGTAGGTCTTCTTGCTTGAGGCCTTGCCTGCCGCGATGTCGCTGAGCACCGAGGTGGGGATGCTGGCCAGCGCGCCCTTCGCGCACCACGCCGCGGCACCGATGGCCGCCGCGGCGATCGGGAAGGCGAAGCCCCCGTTCCGGCTCATGGCCCTCTCCATCTCGGCCAGCGCCTCCGGGCCCATCTCCTGCTCGATGAACTGGCGCTGCTCGGACGTCAGTTCAGGAGCCTGCGTCGCGGAGGAGGCAGCCACGGTACGAGCCGTTGCCCGGCTGTCGTCGGCGGCGGTGGCGCTGGGAGCCGCGGTGGCGAGCAGGGCGGCACTGGTGACGGCGGCTATTCCGGCCAGAGAGACGCGGCGCGTGGGGGTATTACGCATGTTGGGATTCCCCAGTAGTCGTTCATTCGTCTCCAGGTCAGGGAGACGGTTCCGTGGTCCTCACCTCCAGGGCGTGGAGGTGACCACGGACGAGACTCTGACATCCCGAGGGAGGTCCGGCATAAGAGAAGACGCGTGAAAAGGATCACGACTACCGACCGGAACGACCCGCTCGAAGTAGGCCTCTTGGTGAAGACGCCGGTGGAATCGCAACTGGCACCGCAAGGAAGCCAAGAAATTCCTGAAACGCGGATCAATCGAGATTGTACACGACTCAACTTTATTTTCAGAACGCCACTTGAGATAGATGGCAAAGAGCCGAGCCTGGTTGTCCGACTCCAGCACTATCCGCCCCAACTCCCCGTACGTCCACGGTGGGAGAAGCACTGACCTGTGGAGGGATCAATCCGCACAACGCGCACGGCAGGGTGGGTGCGTCCCGTACGCATCGACACAAGGACCCAACGCGCGTGCGCAACAGCCGAATAGCCCTCTTCCTGGCGGTCGGCGCCGTCACCCCGCTGGTCCCCGTGCTGACCCCCGGCACCGCGTCCGCCGCCGAGAACTCCCTGCGCCCTTACCTCCAGCAGAAACCGGCTTGGCACCGCTGCGACAAGGAGCTGCCCGCCTCCCTTCAGTGCGCCACCATCAAGGTGCCGCTCGACTACGGCAGACCTGGCGGCAAGAAGCTCGACCTGGCGATTTTGAGGACGAAGACGAGCACCAAGAACGAACGGCGCGGTGTGCTGCTGCTCAACCCGGGTGGTCCGGGCGGGCCGGGTGTCGACATGCCTCAGTACATGGCCGGCGAGCTGCCGAAATCCGTGAAGAACAAGTACGACCTCGTCGGCTTCGACCCGCGGGGCATCGGCCAAAGCTCCCCCGTCGGCTGTGGCCTGACGCCCGACGAGCGGAACTGGGAACGGCCGTACAAAGCCGAGACGTTCACCAAGGACGTGAAGTGGGCCCGGACCGTCGCGGAGAAGTGCGACAAGAAGCAGGGCGACAAGCTGCGCCACATCACCACTCGCAACACCGCCCGGGACATGGACGTCATCCGCGCCGTGCTCGGCGAGAAGAAGATCTCCTATCTCGGCTACTCCTACGGCACCTACCTCGGCGCCGTGTACACGCAGATGTTCCCGATACGCGCCGACCGCTTCGTACTGGACAGCGCCGTCGACCCGGCCCGTATCTGGCGCGGGATGATCCAGGTCTGGGCGGAGGGCGCCGAGCCCGCCTTCACCCGATGGACCGAATGGACCGCCGCACGGCACTCCACTTACAAGCTGGGCCGGACTCCCGAGGCGGTCCGGGGGACCTTCTACGGCCTGGTCGCCCAGGCCGACCGCAAGCCTTTCGACCTTGACGCACGCTGCTGACCGGCGACGACATCCGCGGAGGCTTCCGGGGCATGTTCTTCGGCACGCGCGACGCCGCCGAAGCGGTCGCCGAGCTGAAGAAGGCCGCCGCCGGAACTCCCCAGTCCGCCGACCGGGAACTCAAGACGCCCGAGCCCGTTCCGCCGTCCTTCGGCCGGACCGTGCCCGAGGACAACGGCGACGCCGGCTTCTGGGCCGTCGTCTGCGCCGACACCCGCGCCTGGCCGCGCGACCCCGAGCAGTACCGCAAGGACGCGATCCGGGACAAGGCCAGGTACCCGCTGTACGGCGACTTCGCCTCGCACATCAAGCCGTGCGCCTTCTGGAAGAAGAACGGCAGCGAGCCTGCCACCCGGATCGGCAACACGGTACGCGCGCTGATCCTCCAGAACGAGTGGGATTCCCAGACGCAGCTGACCAGTGGCCAGGGCCTGCGCCGCGCCATGAAGGGCTCCAAGATGGTCACGGTCGCCGGAGGCGTCGGACACGGCATCTACGGCACCAAGTCGTGCGCCGACAAGACGGCCACCACCTACCTGACCACCGGCAAGCTCCCCGCGAAGGACGTCACCTGCAAGGCCGCTCCGGCCGCGGACGAACGCCACACCCCCAACCGGCTGCCGCTCCCGACACCGCCGGGCGTCCCGGGGATGGTCAGCCGCTTCTGACCGCCAGCCGTCTTGGAGGTCCTCCGCCTGCGGGAGACAACGTGGGGGCTACCTGCACGGTGGGAAACGATCATCCCGAGCGCGGGAAACGATCTTCGGAGCCTCTGCGTCACCGCTGACCAGCGCATTCCGTCGGTGCCCCACGGTGAGAAACCGACGGAACGGGTTCTCACCAGAGACGAAAGTCCTGCTGGGGCCCGTTTCTGGCTGAGTTCCCCCGGAGCCGGCCCTCATTGGACTCCGACCGTCCGGTAGATCCTTTTCATATGCGCTTTGTCTCCCCGGTTCGAGCGGGCCTCGCAACCTTCGTCGGACGGGCGTGCGACGAAAGTGGGCAGTGACGGGGCGAGACGGTTGCCTAGGGTGCGGTCGTGGACGCGTCATCGAAGATATGGGCCGGGGTGCGGGCGGGCGGCAGATGGCTGGCGCCGCCGGAGCTGTGGTCCCGGCGCAGACTCGCGGGTGAGGCGACCGTCGCGCTGCTGCTCGCCCTTCTGGCGGTGGGTCTGGGACAGGTGCTGGGGGCGTCCGTCGCGGCCGTGCTGGCCGAGGCCGTCGCGATCGCGGGCCTGTCGCTGATGCGGCGGAGACTGCCGGCGACCGTGCTGGCGGTGACCGCCGCGCTGACGCCGGTGGGCAACGGGTTCCTTCCGCTGATGATGGCCGCGGGGTGGTCGGCCGGGCGCCGGATCACCGGGGCGGGCCGGGCCGTGGCGGCGTTCGCCGGCGCCTATGCACTCTGTGTCACCGTCTCGCTGATCGACACCTGGTCGCCCTCGACCGCGTTGACGCTGGTGCTGCTCACCACCCTCTACTTCCTCGCGGTCGCGGTCGTCCCCGGCCTGGCCAGCCGGTACTGGACACAGCGGCGGACCCTTCTGCACACCCTGCAGGAGCGCAACAACCAGCTGTTGCGCGAGCGCGCCATGGTCGCCGGCCAGGCGCGGCTGAGGGAGCGGCAGCGCATCGCTCAGGACATGCACGACAGCCTCGGTCACCGGCTTGCGCTCATCTCCGTGCACACGGGGGCCCTCGAGGTCGACCGCGAACTCACGCCGCGGCAGCGCGAGGTGGTCGGGGTGCTGCGGGAGGCCTCGGTGACCGCCATGCACGAGTTGCGCGAGGTCGTCGGGATCCTCAGGGACGGGGTGGAGGCGCCCGCGCCCGCGTCCGTGGACGAGTCGGGCCGGGCCGCCCGCGGCACGGCAGGCGTCGCGGCGCTCGTCGACGCGGCCAGGGCCGCGGGGAACGCGGTGGAGCTGAAGTACTCGGGGGAGGCCAGGCCGCTGGCGGCGGCCGCCGACCACGCGGCGTACCGCATCGTCCAGGAGGCCCTCACCAACGCCTACAAGCACGCGCCCGGTGCGCCGATCACGGTGGACCTGCGCTACGAACCGGACTCGTTCGTCGTCGAGATCGTCAACGGAACGGCCTCGAACACGATCGGCCACGTCGTCAGCGGCGGGCAGGGACTGACGGGACTGCACGAGCGCGCCCGGCTGGTGGGCGGAATGGTCCACGCGGGTCCGGTCCCCGACGGCGGTTTCCGAGTGGCCGGGGTCCTTCCGTACGGCATCGGGGAGGCGTCGCCGTTCGTCGACTCGACGGACGACCTTCGGCGGCAGCCGGCGAAGACCCCTTACGGGGACGGTGTTCCCGTCATGGACAGGACCGTTTCGGAGAGTGAGTGGACGATGGGCGGCAGGGACGGGCACAGCAGGTCCAGCGGGGTGGCCATGGGGTGCGGTATCGCGCTGGGTGTCGTGATGCTGCTGGGGGTCGCCGTGCTCGTGGGGGTGTTCTTCCTGGTCGGCTCCCTCGAGAAGGGCATGATCGAGCCCTCCGAATACCAGGCGATCAAGGTCGGAACGGCCGAGAAGACGGTACGGGACCAGTTGCCGAGCGGGGACACGATCGCCACCGAGGGACTGGACGGCAAGGGGCCGACGGAGCCGGAGGGTTCGCGGTGCCTGGTGCTGATGTCCTCCGAGATCGGGGAGAGTCTGGACGCGGAGCCGGTGTTCCGGTTCTGCTTCAAGGACGGCAAGCTGGTCGAGAAGAAGTCGTACGAGGTCAAGCACTAGGCGTAGGCGCCCAGGTGCTGGGGGAGCAGAGGGGGGTCCGTGACCGGTTCGCCGATCCGGGTCGTGATCGCCGACGACGAGCCGCTGATCCGGGCCGGGATCCGGATGATCCTCACCTCCGATCAGGAGATCGAGGTCGTCGCCGAGGGGGCCAACGGTCGTGAGGCCGTCGAGCTGGCGCGGTCGCACCGGGCGGACGTGGTGCTGCTGGACATCCAGATGCCGGTGATGGACGGGCTCACCGCGCTGCCCGAACTGCGCCGCGCTGTTCCCACGGCACGCGTCATCGTGCTCACGACCTTCGGTGAGCGCGGCAACGTACTACGGGCGCTGGAGCACGGCGGTGCGGGATTCCTGCTCAAGGACACCGCTCCGGCAGAGCTGATTCGCGCGGTGCGGGCGGCGGCGGCCGGCGACGCCTATCTCTCGCCGGCCGCTACGCGCCATGTCGTGGAGCAGTTGGCCTCGGGGCGGGCGGCGACGCGTGACGAGGAGGCCAGGGCCAGGGTCGCGGCGCTGAGCGCCCGTGAGCGCGAGGTGCTCGCGCTGCTCGGGGAAGGCCTGTCCAACGCGGACGCCGGGCGCCGGCTGCACATGAGCGAGGCGACGGTGAAGACCTATGTGAGCCGGATCCTGGCCAAGCTCGACTGCGAGAACCGGGTGCAGGCCGCACTGCTGGCGCGGGACGCCGGGCTGTAGGGCCGGGCATCGGCCGCTGAGCCCGTCTCTGCGGGCGTATTCCTCCGCCACGGCCCTCCCGAGGGCCGCGGCGGAGGTTTCACGTGGAACATCGGTGAGAGCTGCTCGTGCTCCCGGAACTCCCCTTACGCGGCGAGTCGTGCCGCCAGGTCCTTGGCCTTCCGGGCGGCATCCACGAACGCCCTGGAACGGGACGCCTCGGCGAGCGGAACGAGCTCGGCCATCTCGGGCTTGCTGGGCGCCAGGGTGAGTTCGGGAACGATGAAGTCCACCGTGGCCCCGAACATCCCGGCGAACACCTTCTCCAGGTAGTTCTGGACGAACTCGAAGTCCTCCCGGGGCGTACCGGGGGCGTACGAACCGCCCCGGCTGGCGACCACGGTGAAGGGAGTGCCGGACAGCGGCCCGTCCGGAGTGCCCGCGTTGTGTCCCACGATGATCACCTGGTCGAGCCATGCCTTGAGCGTGGACGGAATCGTGAAGTTGTACATCGGTGCGCCGATCAACACGGCGTCGGCATCGGCGAGTTCGTTGGCGAGTTCGGCGCGGAGCGCGTCGTCCGCGCCGGCGGACACCGCGGCGAAGTCCAGATGGGGCAGGGGGTTCGCGGCCAGGTCGCGATAGACGACCTTGCCCTCCGGGTGCTCCTCCAGCCAGGTCTTCACAAACGTGGCGGTGACATCGCGCGAGGCGGACCCCTGCGGGAAGAGGGCGGAATCGATGTGCAGCAGTGTGGCCATGGGGTTCTCCGTGAAGGGATCGAGGGTCGACGGCAGGGTGGAAAGCATCCGCTGCCGTTCCATTCGTAACTACAAATAACACAGGTGCTTACTTTTTTTCACCTCCGCACGGCGAGGCAGTACGCTGGAGGCATGGCGGAACACGGAGAGCACGCGTGCCAGCAGGTCGACGGGGGGATCACGCGTGTCTTCGGGCTGTTCGGAAAACGCTGGACCGGCCTGATCGTGTCGGTGCTGATGCAGCGGCCGGTCTACTTCGCCGAGCTTCGACGGGCCATCCCGGGGATCAGCGAGCGCATGCTGTCCGACCGGCTGACGGAACTCTCGGCGGCCGGGCTGGTAGTGCGCGAGGTCGACGAGGGTCCGCCGCTGCGTGTCGCCTACCGGCTCACCGACGCCGGCGCGGCGCTTGAGCCCGCGCTCAAGGAACTCGGCCGCTGGGCGGAGTCGCACCTTCCGGGCGGCGCGGAGGGCGGAGCCTGCTGAGGGCGTCGTCCATGACGTCCCGCGAGCCCGGACGGTCGTTCCGGGGCCTCCGCCACCGGTGACGTCCCGGCACCCCGACTTCGGATACGGGTGGCGCTCCGGAGTCGGTGGAACGGGCGACGGCCGCGGTTTTCCACAGGGGGAGACGGCGGCCTGGTCGGACGGTACGGTCGTGGGCACTTGATGTTGCACCACAGCGGGGGGAGGCGGTCACGCCATGAGTGGGACCGAAACGGTGGCGTACCGGCGGACGGCGCCGGCCGAGGCGCGCATACCGGAGGTCACCGGTTTCGCCCGCCGTGTGCCGGGCGGTGTGCCGGACTCCCCCAAGCGGGACGGCAAGGCGCTGCGCCTGGAGGTGCCGCGTCGTTCCCACGCCACGATGGTGATTTCCATGGGGCGGCCCGACGCGGTGCGGGCCGTGGAGGAGTCCAGCCGGGGCAGGGTCCCCGGGCTCACGCCGATCCGCGTGGGAAGGATGGCGGCCGCCCCCTTCGCCTTCCTGCGCGGCTCCGCCGGGCTGATGGCCCATGACCTGGCGGGCACGCCGGTCACGGGTGTCGCGGCGCAGATCTGCGGCGACGCGCACGCGGGCAACTTCGGTCTGTACGGCGATGCGCGCGGCAGTCTCGTGATCGACCTCAACGACTTCGACGAGACCGCAGTCGGCCCCTGGGAGTGGGACCTCAAGCGGCTGGCCACCTCGCTCGTGCTCGCCGGCCGTGAGGCCGGCGCCGACGAGGACGTCTGCCGCAAGGCCGCGTTCGACGTGGCCGGGTCGTACCGGCGCACGATGCGGCTGCTGGCGAAGCTCTCGGTGCTGGACGCGTGGAACGCCATCGCGGACGAGGAGCTCGTCTCGCATGCCGACGCACGCGACCTGGTGGGCACGCTGGAGCGGGTCTCGGAGAAGGCCAAGAACAACACGAGCGCACGCTTCGCCGCCAAGTCGACCGAGGCGTCGGAGGACGGCGGCCGGCGCTTCGTGGACGCCAGGCCGGTGCTGCGCCGGGTCTCCGACGCGGAGGCCGCGGCCGTCGCCACGTCACTCGCCGGGTATCTGGAGACCGTCTCGGAGGACCGGCTGCCGCTGCTCGCGCGTTACGCGATCCACGATGTGGCCTTCCGGGTCGTCGGTACCGGCAGCGTGGGAACGCGGTCGTATGTGGTGCTGCTGCTGGACCACCGGGGTGAGCCGCTCGTGCTGCAGGTGAAGGAGGCACGGCCCTCCGTGCTGGTGCCGCATCTGGCCGCCGCCGGCTTCGAGGTCCCCGCGGTCCCGCACGAGGGGCGCCGTGTGGTGATGGGCCAGAAGCGGATGCAGGTGGTCAGCGACAACCTGCTGGGCTGGACGACGGTGGAGGGCCGCCCCTTCCAGGTGCGGCAGTTCCGCAACCGCAAGGGCAGCGTGGATCCCGCCGCCCTCGCGGCGGACCACGTGGACGACTACGCCCGTATGACGGGTGCGCTGCTGGCCAGGGCCCACGCGCACAGCGTCGATCCGCGGTTGGTCGCCGGCTACTGCGGCAAGAGCGAGGAGCTGGACGAGGCCGTGGCCGGCTTCGCGGTGGTCTACGCGGACCGGACCGAGGCCGATCACGCCGATCTGGTCGCCGCGGTCCGCAGCGGACGGATAGCCGCCGAACTGGGTGTGTGACGGGCGCACAATCCGTCCGCCCGCCGGAGCGGCCGGTGCTCTGCCATACGCTGGGCGGGTGACCCAGGACGCTCCCGGGGGCCCGGCCACCCGGAACGAGGACGAGCAGGACGACCACCGCGTGGACGATCAGAACGTGAAGGACGCTCGGGCGGCGCAGGAGCCGCCCGGTGTCGACGGTGTGCGCGAGGACGCCGCGGAGGAGCCCGAGCGCCCCGAGGCACGGCTGGAGAAGGCCGTACGCGCCGCGGAGCAGGCCCTGATCGAGTTCGAGATCGCGGTCGAGACCTTCCGGGTCGAGGTGGAGAACTTCTCCCGGCTGCACCACCAGAAGCTCGGGCCGATGTACTCGCGTCTGGACGAACTGGACGCGCTGATCGCCGAGGCGCGGGCGGCTCGCAGCGGAGACCCGGAGGATCTGCGCAAGGCCCGGGAGGCCCGGGCGATCGTGATGCCGATGCCCGGCGTCGAGGAGCTCTTCCACAGCTGGATCGACTCCGAGGGGCTGTCAGCCGAGGCCGCGGCCATGCTCACCGACCGGCCCGTGCAGCCTCCCAAGCGGGTGCGGCCCACGGACGAGGCCCGCAGGCTCTACCGCGAGCTCGCACGCAAGGCCCACCCCGATCTCGCCCAGGAGGACAAGGAGCGGGCGCGCCGGGATGAGTTCATCACCCGGGTCAACGCCGCGTACGGGCGCGGTGACGAGGCGCTGCTGCGGGAGCTGACCCGGGAGTGGGAGGCGGGGCCCGCGCCCGAGGAGGCACGGCTCGGCGAGGCCGAGGAGCTCTACGCCCGCCTCGAGTGGCTCGCGCGACGCAAGGAACTGCTGACCGCGGTCGCCCAGGAACTGGAGGAGAGCGCGATCGGCGCGATGCTGCGGATGGCGCCGGACGACCCCGACCGGCTGCTCGAGGAGATCGCGGAGCAGCTGCTGGCCCAGGTCGCGGAGCGAGAGGCCGAGCTTGCCGGGCTGGTGCAGTAGGTTTTCCGAGAGGTTGCCCACCCGCCCGCGCCGGGACGTACGGCGGGCGGGAGACAGTACGAGTCGAGGAGAGAAGGCCCGACCATGAACTTCGCCCAGCTGCCCTCGGTGGACGCAGCTTCCGTGCCTGCCGGCGGTCTGGTGCTCGACGTCCGGGAGGACGACGAGTGGGCGGCCGGCCATGTCGAGGGCGCGGTGCACATTCCGATCAGCGACTTCGTGGCCCGCTTCGGTGAGGTCACCGAGGCCGTGGCGGGCGGCCGGCGGGCCTATGTGATGTGCCGGGTGGGCGGCCGCTCCGCCCAGGTCACCCAGTACCTGGTGCAGCAGGGCATCGACGCGGTGAACATCGACGGCGGGATGCAGGCCTGGGACGCCGCCGGCCGTCCGATGGTCACGGACAGCGGCGACCCGGCCTTCGTGCTCTAGACGGCGGTCCCGAAGGCGGACTGCCGGGCCCGCCCCCGCGACGAGGCCGTCGTCCCGCGACCCGGTCCGGCCACGCCCGCATCCCCGGGTGGGACATCCCGCAGTCAGCCGAGCGGGTGCGCCGCGAGCATGTCCCCCAGGGCCTCCTCGTGAGCCGCGGCCGGCCCGAGGGACAGCTCCAGCTGCTTGGCCCAGGCGTGGTACCGGTGCAGCGCGTAGTCGGTGTCGGCGCCGAATCCACCGTGCAGGTGCTGTGCGGTCTGGACGACTCGACGGACCCCCTCGGACGCCCAGATCTTCGCCACAGCCACATCACCGGCCACGGGCAGGGGGCCGCCCCGGGTTGCGCTCCGGCCAGCGGGTGCGCCGAGCCGCCAGGCCGCCTGCATGAGCGTCGCCTCCATCGCCCGCAGGTCGATGTACCGGTCGGCAGCCTGCACGGCCACGGCCTGGAAGGTGGCGATGGGGAAACCGAACTGCTCGCGCTTCCCCGTGTAATCGCTGGTCATGGACAGCACACGTTCCCCGAGGCCGAGGGCCAGCGCACAGGTGCCGGTGGTCAGCAGGTCGCGCAGCCACTCCCAGGCGCCCTCGGCGGCGATCACATCGCCGCCGTCGATCCGCACGCCGTCGAGCCGCACCTCGGCGAACAGTTCTCCGCTGGTGGAGACCTGCCCGGCGAGTGACACTCCTTCCCGGATCCGGGGGACCAGGGCGATCACGGCTCGGCAGTCCTCGGCGTGCGCGGGCACGGCGATGACGTCCGCGCACTGGGCCCATGGCACGGCGGTCTGTACCCCGTCGATGAGCCAGGAGTCCCCGCCGGGAGCGCGGCGCGCGGTGACGGCGAGCTCGGCGGGGTCGTGACCGGTGCGCCCACTGGCGCCGGCCGTCAGTACGAGCTCGCCGCGGCCGACCCGTGGAAGCAGCCGCGACGCGCACTCGGAGCCCCCGAACCGCCCGACGGCGGCCGAGACCGCGCCGGTCTCCAGCAACGGCACCCGAGCCAGCACTCTCGCCGATTCACGCAGGACCAGGCAGAGCGCGAGGGGATCCAGGCCGGCACCGCCGTGCTCGGGACCGAGGAGCAGGCTCAGCAGATCCGCTGCGGCCAGCCTGGCCCACAGCGCGCGGTCGATGTCCTCCGCCACGGCACCCGCGGTGAGGGCGGGACTCGGTACCGTGTCGGGAGCGACGTCCGCGAAGACCGCCCTGGCCGCTTCGGCTGCCGCTTGCTGCTCCTCGTTGAAGGTGAAGTCCACAGCCCAGTCCCTCCCGTGCACCGGCTATCTGACGGTCCGTCAAGATAGGGCAGGTTCCCGGGGAAGGGAATGGCGTCGTCAGCGGTCGAAATCCAGTTCCACGTCCGAGGTCACCGGATGGGACTGGCAGGCCAGCACATAGCCGGCTTCCGTCTCCTCCGGCTCGAGGGCGAAGTTCCGGTCCATCCTGACCTCGCCCGACACCACGAAGGCCCGGCATGTCCCGCATACTCCGCCCTTGCAGGCGTACGGAGCGTCGGAGCGGGCGCGCAACACCGTTTCCAGCAGCGACTCGCCCTCCTCCACGGGCCAGGAACCGGAGCGTCCGTCCAACGTGGCCGTCAGCCTGCTGTGCACGGGCGCCGCGACCGGGGCGGGGGTGGGCACGTCGTCCACATGGAAGATCTCTTCGTGGATGCGGCTCCGCTGGACGCCCAGCTCGCGCAGCGCCTGCTCGGCGCCCTGGACCAGGCCGTAGGGCCCGCACAGGAACCAGCCGTCCACCTCCGGCACATCGAGCAGAGCGGGCAGCAGACCCGTCAGCCGCTCCCGGTCGAGCCGGCCCGAGGGCAGCCCTGCCTGCTGCTCCTCCCGGGACAGCGCCGTCACCAGCTGAAAGCGGTCCGGATAGCGGTCCTTGAGATCGGCCACCTCGTCCAGGAACATCGTGGAGGCCGCCGTACGGTCGCCGCGGACCAGACAGAACCTGGCTTCCGGCTCCCTTGCCAGCAACGTTGCCGCCATCGAGAGGACCGGGGTGATTCCGCTGCCGCCGACGATCGCCGCGAAGTGGCCGGCGCGCGGCTCCAGGACGAACCGGCCCGTCGGCTGCATGACCTCGAGCGTGTCGCCGGCCGAGAGCTCCTTGAGGGCGTAGGAGGAGAAGTCGCCGCCGTCGACCAGCCTGATGCCCACGCGCAGCACGGCCTCCTCCCCGGCAGCGGCGGCCGGGGAGCAGATCGAGTACGTACGGCGGATCTCCTCGCCGTTCGCTCCCGTGCGGCGGACGGCGATGTGCTGGCCCGGTGTGTGGCGGAAGGCCTCACGGAGCTCGGCGGGCACCGTGAGGGTGACGGCCACGGAATCGTCCGTGAGCCGCTCGACCTCGCTGACTCGGAGCGGATGGAACATCTACAGCTCCTTGAAGTGGTCGAACGGTTCGCGGCAGCCGACACAGCGGCGCAGCGCCTTGCACGCGGTGGAGGAGAAGCGGCTCAGCAGCTCCGTGTCCGTGGAACCGCAGTGCGGACAGCGCACCGTGAGCGTGAGCGGAACGGGACCGTCCACGGCGGTCGGCCGCGGCGGGGCTATCCCGAACTCCGCCAGCTTGCGCCTGCCGTCCGCGCTGATGTCGTCCGTGGACCAGGCGGGGGAGAGCACCTTGACGACCGACACCTCGGCCACGCCGTGCTCGTGCAGCACCCGCTCGATGTCGGAGGTCATCGCCTCGATGGCGGGGCAGCCGGTGTAGGTGGGGGTCAGCTCGACCTCGACCCTGCCCGGGCCGAGGATCTGCACTCCGCGCAGGACACCGAGTTCCTCCAAGGTCAGCACCGGCAGCTCGGGGTCGGGCACGGAGCCGGCCAGCCGGCGCAGCTCCGCCTCGAGAGCGGTGTCGGTCCCGGTCACCATGACGCCCCCGGGTGGCTCCGGTGCAGATGCTGCATCTCGGCCAGCATCCGTCCGAACGGTTCCGTGTGCAGCCCCTGGCGCCCCGCGCCGGCCGCCCAGGCACCGGTGTCCGCGGTGTCGGGCACGGTCAGGGTGGCCCGCTTGAGCACGGTCGTGACCGACTCCAGCCAGGCCGACCGCAGCGCCTCCCGGTCCACGTCCAGGCCCTCGACGGGCTGGAACATCTCGCCGGTGAACCGCCACAGGGCATCGCAGGCACGCTGCATCCGCTCATGGCTCTCGGCGGTGCCGTCGCCCAGGCGCAGCGTCCACTGCTCCGCGTGGTCCTGGTGGTAGGCGACCTCCTTGACGGCCTTGGCGGCGAGCCCGGAGAACTCGCTGTCCCCCGCCGCCAGCTGCCCGTACAGCAGCCGCTGGTAGGTGGAGAAGTAGAGCTGGCGGGCGATGGTGTGTGCGAAGTCGCCGTTCGGCTGCTCCACCAGCTGGAGGTTTCGGAAGGCTCGCTCCTCGCGCAGATAGGCCAGCTCGTCCTCGTCGCCGACGAGCGAGAGCAGCGTCCGGGCCTGCCCCAGCAGGTCCAGCGCGATATTGGCCAGGGCGACCTCTTCCTCGAGGACCGGGGCGTGACCGGCCCACTCCCCCAGCCGGTGTGAGAGCACCAGCGCGTCGTCGCCCAGGGCGAGTGCGGCGGTCACAGGTGCTTCACCCCCTCCGGGATCTCGTAGAAGGTCGGGTGGCGGTAGGGCTTGTCGGCGGAGGGCTCGAAGAAGGGGTCCTTCTCGTCGGGCGAGGAGGCGGTGATCGCCGTGGAAGGAACCACCCAGATCGACACGCCCTCGTTGCGCCGGGTGTAGAGGTCGCGGGCGTTGCGCAGGGCCATCTCGGCGTCGGGCGCGTGCAGGCTGCCGGCGTGGGTGTGGGACAGGCCGCGGCGCGAGCGCACGAAGACCTCCCACAGCGGCCAGTCCGTCGAGCTGCTCATGCCGTCGCCTCCACCTGTGCCTCGTCGGACTCCGTGCCCGACCCGTCCGACGCTGCTGACTCGTGCGGCGCCCCGGAGCGGCCGAAGGCGCGCTTGGCGGCATGCGCCGCGGCTGCCTCGCGCACCCAGGCGCCGTCCTCGTGGGCCTTGCGGCGCTGTGAGATCCGCTGCTCGTTGCACGGTCCGTTGCCCTTGAGGACCTGCCAGAACTCGTCCCAGTCGATCGCGCCGAAGTCGTGGTGACCGCGCTCCTCGTTCCAGCGCAGGTCCGGGTCCGGCAGGGTCAGGCCCAGGGCCTCCGCCTGTGGGACGCAGATGTCCACGAACCGCTGGCGCAGCTCGTCGTTGGAATGTCGCTTGATCTTCCAGGCCATGGACTGTGCGGAGTGTGCCGACGCGTCGTCCGGGGGGCCGAACATCATCAGGGACGGCCACCACCAGCGGTCCACCGCGTCCTGGGCCATCTCGTGCTGTGCGGGCGTGCCCTGGGAGAGGGCCAGGAGGAGTTCGTACCCCTGGCGCTGGTGGAAGGACTCCTCCTTGCAGATCCGGACCATCGCGCGGGCGTACGGACCGTAGGAGCAGCGGCAGAGCGGAACCTGGTTGGTGATGGCGGCGCCATCGACCAGCCAGCCGATCGCGCCGACGTCGGCCCAGGTCAGCGTCGGGTAGTTGAAGATCGAGGAGTACTTCTGGCGGCCCGAGTGGAGCTTGCCGAGCAGCTCGTCCCGGCTCGCACCCAGCGTCTCCGTGGCGCTGTACAGGTACAGGCCGTGGCCGGCCTCGTCCTGGACCTTGGCCATGAGAATGGCCTTGCGGCGCAACGAGGGCGCGCGTGTGATCCAGTTCGCCTCGGGCTGCATGCCGATGATCTCCGAGTGCGCGTGCTGTGCCATCTGGCGGACCAGCGAGGCGCGGTAGTCGTCGGGCATCCAGTCGCGGGGTTCGATGCGCTCGTCGGCGGCCACGGCAGCGTCGAACCGCGCCTGGTGCGTCGAAGCCGCAGCCGTCCCTGCTGTCACTGCCGTCATCGGACCCCCTACCGACCGATCGTTCGGTTGAATGACTTCAATGGTGAGTCGGCGGCCCGTAAGGTGTCAACCCTGTGGATAGCCGCGGTGGACCAAGGGGATCGGGGCGGGATGGACTCGTACGACGGCGACGGCGCCGAGGGCGCCGGAGCGGTTCCGCCCGTCGTGCCGGGCGCGATACGTGATTCGGGCAGCTCAGGCGGTCCGCACCGGCGCGGTGTGGCGACCGGTGAGGGCGCGACCGGTGACCCGGGAACGACCACGACTGTCCGCCCCCCGGACGACGCGACCGGCGCCGGCGACCCGGGCGAGGCACCGCTCCGGGAGCGCCCGTCCGGCGGTATCGCGGCCCTGTCCCTCCCCTACCAGGTCGTGGCCGCGGTCGCCCTCGGGCTCGTCGCCGTCCTCGCATGCGTCCACCTGGCCATGGTGTTCCTGCACGTCGCGCCGTCGAACACGCTGACCAAGCAGCACGGCAAGGGGATCGACGAGTGGATCTACCCCGAGTTCGAGCAGAACTGGAAGCTCTTCGCGCCCAACCCGCTCCAGCAGAACATCGCGGTCCAGGTGCGCGCCGAGGTCGCCGGACGTGACGGCAGCCGCCGGACGAGCGACTGGATCGACCTCTCGGCCGAGGACGGCGAGGCGATCCGGGGCAACCTCCTCCCCAGCCATGTGCACCAGAACGAACTCCGCAGGGGCTGGGACTTCTACAGCAACTCGCACACGGACGACAACAAGCCCAACGGTCTGCGCGGTCAGCTCTCCGAGCGCTACGTCCGCCGCATCGTGATGACGCGCCTGGACAAGAACGACCTGGGCGGACGCGTAGAGCGCATCCAGCTCCGCTCCACCACCCGCTCCGTCAAGGCGCCTCCGTGGAGCCGCGAGAAGATCGACACCCGCCCGTACTACCGGGTGCTCCCGTGGTGGACCGTGACCACCGCCGATCTGCCCCTCGACGTGCGCAACGGCGCGGGCGACAAGGAGGCGGGACGGTGACCCAGCCACTCGACCGCCGACTCGCCGCCGCCGTCCAGCGAGTGACCTCCACGGCCCTCGGCCCGTACCAGAGTGCGATCGTCCGTATCGGCTTCTCCCTGACCTGGCTGCTGTTCCTGCTGCGCGAGTTCCCGCACCGCCGCGAGCTGTACGGCCCGGACGGCCCCTGGGGCTGGGACATGGCCCAGCAGCTGATCGCCGAGAACCACGCGTTCACCGCGCTCATGTGGTCGGACAGCGCCGTCTGGTTCGAGACCGTGTACGCCGTCGCGGTGCTGTCCGCCGTGCTGCTGCTGCTCGGCTGGCGCACCCGCGCCATGTCGGTGGTCTTCATGGTCGGCGTGCTGTCGCTGCAGAACCGGTCCATCTTCATGGGCGACGGCGGCGACAACGTGATCCACCTGATGGCGATCTATCTCGTGTTCACCCGCTGCGGCCAGGTCTGGTCCCTGGACGCCCGGCGGGCGCGGCGCACGACGGACACCGCGGACCGGGCGCCGGACCGCTGGGGGCCGGCGCTCTGGGTGGTGCTCGGACTGCTGCTCCTCCTCGGGTCGCTCACGCACCGGACCGGCGGGGAGTGGTGGCTGGCCCTCCTGCTCTGGGGCCTGTGGGGCTGCCAGGGCGTGTGGTGGGCGGTGAACCGCCGCGCGCCGCACGGCGAGCCCCGCACCCTGCTCGACGTCCTCGCCAACCTCGCCCACAACGCCGCCCTCGTGGTGATCATGGCGGAGGTCTGCCTGATCTACGCCACGGCCGGCTGGTACAAGATCCAGGGCTCCCGGTGGCAGGACGGCAGCGCGCTGTACTACCCGCTCAAGCTCGACTACTTCACGCCCTGGCCCGCGCTCTCCGACGTCCTCGCCAACAGCGGGCTGATGGTGATGGTGCTGACCTACGGCACGGTGATGGTGCAGGTCGCGTTCCCCTTCACGCTGTTCAACCGCAAGGTCAAGAACGTCCTGCTGGTGGCGATGATGCTGGAGCACGCCGGCATCGCCCTCCTGCTCGGACTGCCCTTCTTCTCCCTCGCGATGATCGCCGCCGACGCCGTCTTCCTGCCCACCTCCTTCCTGCGCCGGCTCGGCGGCTGGGTGGCCGGCGCCCGGGACCGGGTGCTGCGGCGGGCGGTACGGATCCCCGAGCAGCGCGCTACGCCGGAGGAGCAGGCCACCCGCACCCTCGTCGGGTGATCACCAGAACCGGGAACCCGTTCAGTACCACGGCGGCCACGGCCCGGAGGCTGGCGTCGGGCCCCATCCGGCGTGGCCGGACGGGCGCGTACGATCCCGAACTGCTCGCGGCCGGGACCGGCGCAGCGTGGTCGACCGGTACCGGCACCGGACGCGGGAGGCGATCGTCGCCGACCTGGACGCCCGGCGGCACGACCTCCACGTGGCCGTGGAGAACCGGGGCCACGACTTCACTTGCGCATACGGAGGCGGTGCTGAGGTCCGGCGTCGTGGTCATGGAGACCACGGAGCCCGAAGAGACCTGCAACGGACGCGGGTAACCGCACGCTGGTGGTGGCGCCCCGTGGCCAGAGACTCGCGCGCCGAGGCGGAGCTGCGATGCAGGCGGGATACGGGCCACGGAGCGGGCCCCGAGGGCGTTGTGCGATGGGGGAAAGCGGCTGACTGGCACCGTAGCCTGAGTCGATGAGCGATGACGAGGCCTCGAGGGCTGTACGGCAGTGGAGTGAGGCCGCACCTGACGCTGTGCTGCTTGACGGCTTCCATGCGCTGAAACACGCGCTCCGTTTCGGAGCGGACGTACGAGTCGCAGTCACCAGCGACAAGGAAGCCGCCCTGGCGTTGGCCGATTCGCTCGCCGACGACGTGACGGACCGCATCAGGGATCTTGTCGTCGAGGTACCCGGGCAAACCCTGCGGAAACTGGTGCCGAGGGTTCACCCTACGGAGGTGGCCTCTCTGGCCACCAGGCGAAGCCGGCAGGCGAACTTGGCGGGGCTGGTTCGGTTGCCACGGACGTCACCGATCGTCGTTCTGGACAACCCGCGCAATCTTGGGAATGTCGGGGCCGTGGTTCGTCTGGCTGCCGGTTTCGGGGCGACAGGCGTCGTCACCACCGGTGACGTGGACCCCTGGCACCCCAACGCGGTGAGGGCGGGCGCGGGTCTCCACTTTGCGACCGCCGTCGAACGGCTTCCCTTCGACGATCTTCCACCAGGCCCGATGTATGCCCTGGACCCCGAGGGGGAGGACATCAGGTCTGTGGCCATCCCCGGTGACGCGCTGCTCGTGTTCGGCTCCGAGCGGCACGGGGTCTCGCCTGAGCTCCGAAGCCGGGCAACCGAACTGCTGGCCCTTCCCATGCGGCCCCAGGTGTCGAGCTACAACCTGGCGACCAGCGTGGCCATGGCTTTGTTCCACTGGGGAGGTCCCCAAGACGACGCATTGCTCTCCGGACCCGCTGTGTAACCGATACTTCAACATCGGCTCCGTGGTCAGGACCGCCAACGCCTTCCTGGCCAAGGAGATCCACATCGCGGGGCGGCGGCGCTGGGTGTGCTCGATCGCCCAGTTCGGCTCCACCCGCTCGATCAACGCCGGCGCGGCCGCCGCGATCGCCATGCCCTCCTGGATCCAGCGGTACGCGGACATCCCCACGGCGTCCTGACCCGCCCATGAGAGCGCCGCCCGCCCGGCCCGCGCGAGCGAGCCGGGCGGGCGGGCGGGCGGCAAGAACCGGAGGTCAGGCCTGTCGGCGGACCTCCACCATGCGGAAGCGGTTCGACACGAAGGCCCCGTCGCACAGGGCCGCGTTGGCCGCGGGGTTGCCGCCGGAGCCGTGGAAGTCCGAGAACGCCGCGGTCTGGTTCACATAGACGCCGCCCGTGAGGTTCAGGGAGAGCTGCGCCGACTCCTCCAGGCAGACCTCCTCGACCGCCCGCTCGGTCTCCGCCGAGGTCGTGTAAGCGCCGACCGTCATCGCGCCCTTGTCGCGCACCGTGCGTCGCAGCAGCTCCAGCGCGTCGCTCGTCGAGTCGACCGCGACGGCGAAGGACACCGGCCCGAAGCACTCGGACATGAAGGACGCCTCGTCGTCCGGCTTGGCACCGTCCAGCTTCACGATCACGGGTGTGCGCACGACGGCGCCGGGGAACTCCGGATTGGCGACCTCGCGGGAGGCCAGCGCCACCTCGCCCAGACCCGCCGCGGCCTCGAGCCGGGCCTTCACATCCGGGTTCACCAGGGCGCCCAGCAGGGCGTTCGCCCGGCCGTCGTCGCCGAGCAGACCGCTCACGGAGGCCGCGAGATCGGCGACGACCTCGTCGTACGACTTGGGGCCGGCGTCCGTGGTGATGCCGTCGCGGGGGATGAGCAGGTTCTGCGGGGTGGTGCACATCTGGCCGCTGTACAGGGACAGCGAGAACGCCAGGTTCGACAGCATCCCCTTGTAGTCGTCGGTGGAGTCGATCACCACCGTGTTGACGCCGGCCTTCTCCGTGTAGACCTGTGCCTGGCGGGCGTTCTCCTCCAGCCAGTTGCCGAACTCGGTCGACCCCGTGTAGTCGATGATCTTGATCTCCGGGCGCAGCGCGAGCGTCTTGGCGATGCCCTCGCCGGGGCGCTCGGCGGCCAGGGCCACCAGGTTCGGGTCGAAGCCCGCCTCGCCCAGCACCTCACGGGCGATCCGGACCGTCATGGCGAGGGGGAGGACCGCGCGCGGGTGGGGCTTCACCAGCACGGGGTTGCCGGTGGCCAGCGAGGCGAACAGGCCCGGGTAGCCGTTCCACGTCGGGAAGGTGTTGCAGCCGATCAACAGCGCGATACCGCGCGGGGCGGCCGTGAAGACCTTCCGCAGCTCCAGCGGGTCCCGCTTGCCCTGGGGCTTGGACCAGTCGGCGGTCTGCGGCGTGCGCGTCTGCTCCTCGTAGGCGTACGCCACCGCCTCCAGACCGCGGTCCTGGGCGTGCGGGCCGCCGGCCTGGAGCGCCATCATGAACGCCTGGCCACTCGTGTGCATGACCGCGTGGGCGAACTCATGGGTGCGGGCGCTGATCCGCGACAGGATCTCCAGGCAGACCAGGGCGCGCGTCTCCGGGCCCGCGTCGCGCCAGGTCGCCGTGCCCGCGCGCATCGCGGGCAGCAGGACGTCGAGGTCCGGGTGCGGATACTCGATCCCCAGCTCCGGTCCGTACGGCGACACCTCCCCGCCGGTCCAGCCGTCGGTGCCGGGCTGGTCGAGCTCGAAACGCGAGCCGAGCAGGGCCTGGTACGCCGCGAGGCCGTCCGCCGCGCCGGTCTCGCCGTACGCCTTCGGATGCTCGGGGTGGGGCGACCAGTACGCCCGGGTGCGGATCGCCTCGAGAGCCCGGTCGAGCGTCGGCCGGTGGGTCTCGGTCAGCTGCATGGAAGACCAACTCCTCGGTGAGCTGGGCAGGGGAACGCGGACAGAGTTAGAGTAACCGAACGATCGGTCGGGACAAGGGGGGTCCGCAGATCCTGTGGATGACTCGTAGGGGAGGATCACTGCCATGACCGTCACCGACGCCGCCGGCGGCCCCAGCGGCACCGACGCCATCGCCCCCAGCCGCACCGTCGCCGTCGTGGGCGCCGGCACCATGGGGCAGGGCATCGCGCAGGTCGCGCTGCTCGCCGGCCATCGTGTGCGCCTCTACGACGTCGCCCCCGGCCAGGCGGAGGCCGGCACCGGCGCGATCCTGACCCGCCTGGACCGGCTGGCCGAGAAGGGGCGGCTGGAGGAGGATGCCCTCGGCGCGGCCGCCCTCCGGCTGACGCGTGCGACGGAGATCGCCGATCTCGCGGACAGCGCGCTCGTGATCGAGGCCGTCGTCGAGGACCTCGCCGTCAAGCAGGAGCTCTTCCGCGCGCTCGAGGAGGTCGTCGCCGACGACTGCCTCCTCGCCACCAACACCTCCTCCCTGTCCGTCACCGCCGTCGCGGGTGTGCTGCGAAGGCCCGGACGCTTCGTCGGACTGCACTTCTTCAACCCGGCGCCGCTCCTTCCGCTGGTCGAGGTCGTCAGCGGCTTCGCCACCGACGAGGACGCGGCCGCCCGCGCCCACGATACGGCGAAGGCGTGGGGCAAGACCCCGGTCCGCTGCGCGGACACCCCCGGGTTCATCGTCAACCGCATCGCCCGGCCGTTCTACGCCGAGGCCTTCGCGGTCCACGAGGAGCGCGGAGCCGACCCCGCCACCATCGACGCGGTCCTGCGCGAGTGCGGCGGCTTCAGGATGGGCCCGTTCGAGCTCACCGATCTGATCGGCCAGGACGTCAACGAGGCGGTCACCCGCTCCGTGTGGGAGTCGTTCTTCCGGAGCCCCAAGTTCGCGCCGTCGCTCGCCCAGCGCCGCCTCGTGGAGTCGGGCCGCCTGGGACGCAAGTCGGGCCGCGGGTGGTACGTCTACGAGGACGGCGCGGAGCGCCCCGAGCCGCACACCGCCCCGGCGACCGAGCCCCCGCCGCACATCACGGTGGAGGGCGACCTGGGGCCGGCCGGGGCCCTGATCACGTTGTGCCGGGAGGCCGGTGTCACGGTGTACGAGGAGGACGAGGACCGCGGGACCCGCATCCTGCTCCCGAGCGGCGGGCAGCTCGCGCTCGCGGACGGGCAGACGTCGGCGGAGTTCCGTGACGTCGTCTACTTCGACCTGGCCCTCGACTACCGGTCGGCGACCAGGATCGCCCTGTCCGCGTCGGAGGTCACCGGCTGGGAGACGCTGCGGCAGTCGATCGGCCTCTTCCAGGCCCTCGGCAAGAAGGTCAGCGTCATCGGCGACGTGCCCGGCATGATCGTCGCGCGGACGGTCGCGATGCTCGTGGACGCCGCTGCCGACGCCGTCGCCAAGGGGGTGGCGTCCCCGGAGGACATCGACACCGCCATGCGGCTCGGGGTCAACTACCCGGTCGGCCCGGTGGAATGGGGCCATCGGCTGGGCCGCGCCTGGGCGCACGAGCTCCTCGACGAGCTCCACGCGCGCGTGCCGACCGGCCGCTATGCGCCGTCACTGGGCCTCTATCGCCAGTCGTACGTCCGGATGAAGGGCGAGCAGGCCTCATGACGACCGCGAAGCGCGACACGTACACCCCGGAGACCCTGCTGTCCGTCGCCGTCGGGGTCTTCAACGAACGCGGCTACGACGGCACTTCCATGGAGCATCTCTCCAAGGCCGCGGGCATCTCCAAGTCGTCGATATACCACCACGTGGCCGGCAAGGAGGAACTGCTGAGGCGGGCCGTCAGCCGCGCCCTCGACGGGCTCTTCGGGATCCTCGAGGAGCCGGGCGCGACGCGCGGACGGGCGCTGGAGCGGGTGGAGTACGTCACCCGCCGGACCGTCGAGGTGCTGATGGCGGAGCTGCCCTACGTCACGCTGCTGCTTCGGGTCCGGGGCAACACCAGGACCGAGCGGTGGGCCATGGAGCGGCGCCGCGAGTTCGACCACCGGGTCGCCGATCTGCTCAAGGCGGCCGCGGCGGACGGCGACCTGCGCGCGGACGTGGACACGAGGCTGGCGACGCGGCTGCTGTTCGGCATGGTCAACTCCCTGGTGGAGTGGTACAGGCCGCAGGCCGGTACCGGGTACGACCGGCAGCAGGTCGCGGACGCGGTGGTCCGGCTGGCCTTCGACGGGCTGCGCACGGCGTCCTGATCCGGCGGCCCGCGCTCCGGCACCGCGGGAGTGAGGCGTCGTGCGCCGCGGGCGTACGGCGTCGCGGGCCCGGATCGCGCCCGGATCCGGCGGTGCTCCGGGACCGGACGGCCTCGCCCTGCCCGGACCGTCGGGGCACCGCAGCGGGCCGGGTGCGGCGACGGAGCGCCGGTACGGCCTCAGCGCGCCGGGTCCGGATCCAGGTCCGTCTCCTCGAAGACCAGCAGGGTGCGGGTGGAGAGCACCTCGGGGATCGCCTGGAGCCTGGTCAGTACGAGTTCCCGCAGGGTGCGGTTGTCCGGCGTGTGAACCAGGAGCAGCACGTCGAAGTCGCCGCTGACCAGCGCTATGTGGGCGGCCCCGGGGAGTTCCTGGAGCTGCTCGCGCACCGTCCGCCACGAGTTCTGGACGATCTTGAGGGTGATGTAGGCCGAGGCGCCGTGGCCTGCGCGTTCGTGGTTCACCCGTGCGCTGAAGCCCCGGATCACTCCGTCGTCGATCAGCCGGTTGATGCGGGCGTAGGCGTTGGCCCGCGACACATGGACGCGTTCGGCCACGGACCGTATCGAGGCGCGGCCGTCCGTCTGGAGGATGCGGAGGATGTCGCGGTCGATCGCGTCCAGGGTGCGCGCCGGCGGCCCCTGGTCCGCGCCGGGCACCGTTTCGTAGACCGTGCGGTCCCCGTCGTCGGCCATTTGTTCAGCTGTCACGTCCCCCCACCTTTCCGCCGTGGACGACCTGCTCCTATCCCAGGCTGTGGAGAACCGTTTGTCCACAGGCTGAAGGTGCCTGTAGCCAAAATGCGCCCACGACCGAACAATCGGTAGGTGAGGCGCCTCACACTCCGCGCCCTTCATGGGTCCTTATGCCCGCTCCCACGAGGAGGTGCTCGCGTTGAAGAAGAGCAGCATGACGGTCCAGGAGCGGCCGGGTGCGGCCTACCGGCCCACCCCGCCGCCCGCCTGGAAGCCGCGCACCGACCCTGCGCCGCTGCTTCCCGACCCGGAGCCGTACCGGGTCCTCGGCACCGACGCCGCGGGCGGTGCCGACCCCGAGCTGCTTCTGCGGCTGTACGCGGAGCTGGTCCGCGGCCGCAGGTACAACGCGCAGGCGACCGCCCTCACCAAGCAGGGCAGGCTCGCCGTGTATCCGTCGAGCACCGGTCAGGAGGCCTGCGAGGTCGCCGCCGCCCTCGCGCTGGAGGAGCGCGACTGGCTGTTCCCGAGCTACCGGGACACCCTCGCCGCCGTGGCCCGCGGGCTCGACCCGGTACAGGCACTGACGCTCCTGCGCGGTGACTGGCACACCGGTTACGACCCGTACGAGCACCGCATCGCCCCGCTGTCCACCCCGCTCGCCACCCAGCTTCCCCACGCCGTGGGTCTGGCCCACGCCGCGCGGCTCAAGGGCGACGACGTCGTGGCGCTCGCCATGGTCGGCGACGGCGGCACCAGCGAGGGCGACTTCCACGAGGCGCTCAACTTCGCCGCCGTCTGGCGGGCGCCGGTCGTCTTCCTCGTGCAGAACAACGGCTTCGCGATCTCCGTGCCGCTGTCCAAGCAGACCGCGGCCCCGTCCCTCGCGCACAAGGCCGTGGGATACGGAATGCCCGGCCGGCTCGTCGACGGCAACGACGCGGCGGCGGTGCACGAGGTGCTCGGCGAGGCCGTCGCACGGGCCCGCCGGGGCGGCGGCCCGACCCTCGTCGAGGCGATCACCTACCGCATCGACGCGCACACGAACGCCGACGACGCCACCCGGTACCGGGGCGACAGCGAGGTCGAGGCCTGGCGTGAGCACGACCCGATCCGGCTGCTGGAGACGGAGCTGACGGGCCGGGGGCTGCTCGACGAGGACGGAGTGCGGTCGGCCGCCGAGGCAGCCGAGGCGATGGCCGCCCGGCTGAGGGAGCGGATGAACGCGGATCCCGTGCTGAACCCGATGGACCTGTTCGAGCACGTCTACGCCGAGCAGACCGGTCAGCTGCGGGAGCAGGCCGCGCAGCTGCGCGCCGAGCTGGAAGCCGAGAGCGGAGAGGGCGCCCACGGCGCGGAAGGTGACGCACGATGAGCACGGCAACCGCACGGCAGGCCAAGCCCGCCACGATGGCGCAGGCCCTCCAGCGTGCGATGCGCGACGCCATGGCCGAGGACCCGACCGTCCACGTCATGGGCGAGGACGTCGGCACCCTCGGCGGGGTCTTCCGGGTCACGGACGGGCTCGCCAAGGAGTTCGGCGAGGACCGGTGCACAGACACCCCGCTCGCCGAGGCGGGCATCCTCGGCACGGCCGTCGGCATGGCGATGTACGGGCTGCGTCCCGTCGTCGAGATGCAGTTCGACGCCTTCGCCTATCCGGCGTTCGAGCAGCTGATCAGCCATGTCTCCCGGATGCGGAACCGGACGCGCGGGGCGATGCCGCTGCCGATCACCGTGCGGGTGCCCTACGGCGGCGGCATCGGCGGCGTCGAGCACCACAGCGACTCCTCCGAGGCGTACTACATGGCGACTCCGGGGCTCCATGTCGTCACGCCGGCGACGGTCGAGGACGCGTACGGGCTGCTGCGGGAGGCCATCGCCTCCGACGACCCCGTGGTCTTCCTGGAACCGAAGCGGCTTTACTGGTCCAAGGCAGACTGGTCGCCGGACGCCCCGGCGGCCGTGGAACCCATCGGCCGCGCGGTGGTGCGCCGCCAGGGTCGCAGCGCCACGCTCATCACCTACGGTCCCTCCGTGCCGGTCTGCATGGAGGCGGCGGAGGCCGCCGAGGCCGAGGGCTGGGACCTGGAGGTCGTGGATCTGCGTTCGCTCGTGCCGTTCGACGACGAGACCGTGTGCGCCTCCGTGCGCCGCACGGGCCGGGCCGTCGTCGTCCACGAGTCCACGGGCTTCGGCGGTCCTGGCGGCGAGATCGCGGCCAGGGTGACCGAGCGCTGTTTCCACCACCTCGAGGCCCCCGTGCTGAGGGTGGCCGGTTTCGACATTCCCTATCCGCCGCCGATGCTGGAGCGTCACCACCTGCCGGGTGTGGACCGGGTACTGGACGCCGTGGCACGGCTGCAGTGGGAGGCGGAGAGCTGATGGCCCAGGTGCTCGAATTCAGGCTGCCGGACCTCGGTGAGGGACTGACCGAGGCGGAGATCGTCCGCTGGCTGGTGGACGTGGGCGACGTCGTCGCCATCGACCAGCCGGTCGTCGAGGTCGAGACGGCCAAGGCGATGGTCGAGGTGCCCTGCCCGTACGCGGGCGTGGTCACGCAGCGCTTCGGTGACGAAGGGGCGGAGCTTCCCGTCGGGGCTCCCCTGCTCACCGTCGCGGTGGGCGCGACGGAGCCCGCCCCCGACGGCTCCGCCGAGGGTGCCGGCAGCGCCGCGAGCCAGGAGGCGGAGTCCTCGGGCAACGTCCTCGTGGGCTACGGCACGGGCGCACCGGCGGCACGCCGCCGGAGGGTCCGCCCGGCGGCGCTCACCGGCGAGAGGTCCGCCGCCACGGGCGACGCGCGTACCGCGAGCGGTCCGGGACCCGTCCCGTCGGCTCCCGGTCCTTTGCCCGGGGGGAAGTCGGGGGCGTCGCCCGCGGCGCACGAACCGGTCTGGGACAGCGCCGTGGAGAGCCCGGCGCCCGACGCGCCGCGCGGCACCCCCGCACAGGGCGACGTCGTCCTCGAAGCCGTCCCGTACGCCCACGAAGGTCCGGTCGCGGTCATCTCGCCGCTGGTGCGGCGGCTGGCCCGGGACAACGGGGTCGATCTGCGGGCGCTGCGGGGATCAGGGCCGGACGGGCTGATCCTGCGCGTGGACGTGGAGCACGCCGTACGGGCCAGTGCCGGCGCGGCCGAGCACCATGTCGCGCCACAGCCGCCGGTTGCCACCACCGCTGCCGCCACCGAGCCCGCACCGGCGCCCGCCGCCGCGCGCGGCCCGGCCACCGGTGAGCGGATTCCCCTGCGCGGGGTGCGCGGCGCCGTCGCGGACAAGCTGTCCCGCAGCCGCCGGGAGATCCCGGACGCGACCTGCTGGGTCGACGCGGACGCCACCGAACTCATGGCCGCCCGCAAGGCCATGAACGCGGCGGGCGGGCCGAAGATCTCGCTGCTCGCCCTGCTGGCCCGTATCTGCACGGCGGCGCTCGCCCGCCACCCGGAGCTCAACTCCACGGTGGATCTTGATACGAGGGAGATCGTGCGGCTGCCGGGGGTCCATCTCGGCTTCGCCGCCCAGACCGACCGGGGCCTGGTCGTCCCGGTCGTCCGTGACGCGCAGGACCGCACGGCGGAGTCGCTCACCGAGGAGTTCGCGCGGCTCACCGACAAGGCCCGCCAGGGCAGCCTCACTCCGGGCGACCTCACGGGCGGCACGTTCACGCTGAACAACTACGGGGTGTTCGGGGTCGACGGCTCCACGCCGATCATCAACCACCCGGAGGCGGCCATGCTCGGTGTCGGCCGTATCGTGCCCAAGCCCTGGGTGCACGAGGGACAGCTCGCCGTCCGCCAGGTCGTGCAGCTCTCGCTCACGTTCGACCACCGGGTGTGCGACGGAGGCACGGCCGGCGGCTTCCTCCGGTACGTGGCGGACTGCGTGGAGCAGCCCGCGGTGCTGCTGCGCACCCTCTGATCACGAGGTAGCGCGGGAAACCGCGTCCGAGGGGCCCAAGGGTTCCGTATCGGCGGTCACGGCCCATACTTCTGGGGTGACTGCCGATGCGGAAGCGGACTACGACGCCATCGTGCTCGCCGGAGGCGCCGCCGAGCGGCTCGGCGGCGCGGACAAGCCGGGGGTGAGCGTCGGCGGCCGGACGCTGCTCGACCGGGTGCTGACGGCAAGCCGGGGTGCCGGGCGCACGGTCGTCGTCGGCGGGCGGCGGCCGACCGCGCGCCCGGTGACCTGGACGCGCGAAACCCCGCCGGGCGGCGGGCCGCTCGCCGCGCTCCACGCGGGTCTCCGCCGGACCGGCGCCCGCACCGTCGTGGTGCTCTCCGCTGATCTTCCCTTCCTCGACGACGGGACCGTACGGCGGCTGGTCGACGCCCTGCATACCGGAGGACGGGAGGGCGCGCTCCTCGTCGATGCCGACGGACGGGACCAGCCGCTCGTCGCGGCGTACCGGGCGGAACCACTCCATCGCGAACTGGCTCTGATCGCCGCCGAGCACGGCGGTCTCTCAGGGCTGCCGCTGAGGCTGCTGACGGCTGAACTCGACCTGGACCGGGTGGCCGCCGGACCGATGGCCGCGTACGACTGCGACACCTGGGAGGACATCGTCACGGCCCGGGCCAGGATCAGGGAGCATGGGAATGTGCTGGATGAATGGATCACCGCAGTCAAGGACGAACTCGGCATCGACCTCGAGGTGGACACGGGGCTGCTGCTCGACCTCGCCCGGGACGCCGCGCATGGCGTAGCCCGGCCCGCGGCTCCGCTGACCACCTTTCTCGTCGGCTATGCGGCGGCGAGAGCCGGCGGTGACGAAGCCCGGGCGGTCGCCGAGGCGGCCCGCAGGGCCTCGGCACTCGCCGCACGGTGGGCGGCCGAGGCGGACGGGACAGCGGTCGCCGAGTCAGGGGCGGACGGACCTGAGGACCACCGGAACGGTCCGGAACGTAGCGACGGGGCCGGTAGCCGATGACCGCACAGGACCATGATCTCGGCGCTTCCGGCGCCACCGGGCAGGGCGCCACCGGGCAGGGCGGCACCGGGCAGGGCGGCACCGGGCAGGGCGGCACCGGGCAGGGCGGCACCGGTGAGCCGGCGCCCGGCCCCGTGCCCCGCGGCCGGTCCGATGACCGTGCCGCCGCCCCGATGGCGGAGGTCGACGACGGCGTGGAGGACGCCCTCGCGCTGGTGGGAAGACGGTCGGCGACCTCGTCACGGCGTCGGGAGCCGTCCGCACCGGGACGGGACGCCCCGCACGGACAGCGCCGCGGCACACCCTGGGACGAGGCACGCGCCGTCGCGTCCCGCGCCGGACGTGCCGGGGTGCTGCGCACCCACCGCGATCCCCTCGCCGCCTCCCTCGGCAGGGTGCTCGCCACCCCTCTCACCGCGTTCGTCGATCTGCCGTCGTTCGACACCTCCGCCATGGACGGCTGGGCGGTCGCGGGCCCGGGACCGTGGACGGTGGTGTCCGGCGACAGCGGCATACTCGCCGGGCACGGGGAGGCCGGGGCTCTCTCGGACGGCACGGCCGTACGGATCGCGACCGGCGCCCGCGTCCCGCCCGGCGCCACCGCGGTGATCCGTACCGAGCACGCCCGGACCGACGACAGCGGCCATCTGTACGCCCAGCGACGGGTGTTGCACGGTCAGGACATCAGGCCCCGGGGCCAGGAATGTCGCTCCGGCGACCAACTGCTGCCCGACGGGACGCTGGTCACCCCTGCCGTACTCGGTCTCGCAGCCGCCGCCGGCTACGACGAACTCCTCACGGTGCTCCGTCCGACGGTGGAGGTGCTCGTCCTGGGCGATGAGCTGCTCACCGAAGGGTTGCCGTACGACGGGCTGATCCGTGATGCGCTCGGGCCGATGATCGCTCCCTGGCTGCGTGCCCTCGGGGCCGACGTGACCGGTACCCGCAGGATCGGCGACGACGCGGACGCCCTGCAGCGGGCCGTCTCCGAATCAGCCGCCGATCTGGTCATCACCACGGGCGGGACGGCCGCGGGACCGGTGGACCACGTCCATCCCGTGCTGCGCAAGGCGGGTGCCGAGCTGCTGGTCGACGGCGTCGCCGTACGGCCCGGGCATCCGATGCTCCTGGCCAGGCTCGCTCCGGGCCGCCATCTGGTGGGACTGCCCGGGAATCCGCTCGCCGCCGTCTCCGGACTGCTCACGCTCGCGGAGCCCCTGCTGCGCCGACGGTCCGGGCAGGCAACCCCGGCGCCGTATCGCGCGTCCCTGAGGGAGGAGGTCCACGGGCATCCGCAGGACACCCGGCTGGTGCCGGTGGTGCACCGCGGCGACAAGGTCGTACCGCTGCACTATCGCGGTCCGGCCATGCTGCGGGGAATCGCCGCCGCACACGGTCTCGCCGTGGTGCCTCCCGGGGGAGGGCGGCCCGGCGACGAGCTGGAGATCCTCGATCTCCCCTGGCCGCCGAGCTCCGAAGGGTGTTTCACGTGAAACTTCCCGGCCATGACGCGATGGCCCGGCAAGCGGACGAACAACTGGCCGTGTCGCGGGTGCACCTGCCCAAGCAGACCGTCGAAAAACCGCTGCGGCAGGTGACCAAGCGGCTGTTGCTGGCCTTGCTCGTCCTCGTGCTGACGGTCCTCATCGTCTGGCTGGACCGCGGCGGCTACTACGACAACGCCGATGAGAAGGTCGACTTCCTCGACGCCGTCTACTACTCCACCGTGACGCTCTCCACCACGGGTTACGGCGACATCGTTCCGCACAGCGACAGTGCGCGACTGGTCAATGTGCTGCTGGTGACGCCGCTGCGCGTGCTGTTCCTGATCATTCTGGTCGGTACCACTCTCGAGGTCCTCACGGAACGGACCCGGGAGGAGTGGCGGCTGAACCGTTGGAGGTCCACCTTGCGTGACCACACCGTCGTCATCGGCTTCGGCACGAAGGGGCGTTCCGCACTCCTGACCCTGTGTGCGACGGGTCTGCAGAAGGCACAGATCGTCATCGTCGACCCGAGCTCCAAGGTGATCGAGGCGGCGAACGCGGACGGATTCACGGGGGTCATCGGCGACGCGACCCGGAGTGATGTGCTGCTCCGGGCCGAGGTGCAGAGGGCACGGCAGATCATCATCGCCACCCAGCGCGACGACACGGCGGTCCTGGTCGCGCTCACCGCCCGGCAGCTCAACCGGGGAGCGAAGATCGTGGCCGCGGTCCGCGAGGAGGAGAACGCGCCTCTGCTGCGCCAGTCCGGCGCCGACGCGGTGATCACCAGCGCCAGCGCGGCGGGGCGGCTCCTCGGACTGTCCGTGCTCAGCCCGTACGCGGGCACGGTGATGGAGGACCTGATCCAGCAGGGCAGCGGGCTCGACATCGTTGAGCGGCCGGTGATAAAGAGCGAGGTCGGCAAGAACGTCCGGGAGGTGGAAGACCTGGTGGTCAGCGTCCTGCGCGGGCACCGGCTGCTCGGTTATGACGACCCCGAGGCCAGCCCGCTCCAGCTGACGGACCGGGTCATCACCATCGTGCGGGCGACGAAGGCGCTGCCCGGTGCGGTGCGGGGCAGCGGCAGCACCAAGCCGGAGTAGCCTCGCGCCCATGCATGCGATCACGATTCCCGAACCAGGTGGTCCCGAGGCGCTGGTCTGGGCGGAGGCAGCGGACCCGGAACCCGGTCAGGGGGAGGTCCTCGTCGAGGTTGCCGCGAGCGCGGTCAATCGCGCGGACCTCCTCCAGCGGCAGGGCTTCTACGACCCGCCGCCCGGCGCGTCCCCGCATCCGGGGCTGGAGTGCTCGGGCCGGATCGTGTCCATCGGCCCCGGAGTCTCCGGATGGAGAGTGGGCGACGAGGTGTGCGCGCTGCTGTCCGGCGGTGGATACGCGGAGCGGGTGGCGGTGCCCGCCGGCCAGCTGCTCCCGGTACCCAAAGGCGTCGACCTGATCACGGCGGCGGCACTGCCCGAGGTCACGTGCACCGTCTGGTCCAATGTGTTCATGGTCGCCCATCTGCGGCCCGGTGAGACGCTGCTGGCACACGGCGGCGCGAGCGGGATCGGCACGATGGCCATCCAGTTGGGGAAGGCCGTGGGTGCACGTGTGGCCGTCACCGCCGGGGGGCCGGAGAAGCTGGCGCGTTGCGCAGAGCTGGGAGCCGACATCCTGATCGACTACCGCGAGCAGGACTTCGTCGAGGAGCTGCGGAAGGCGACCGACGGGGCCGGGGCCGATGTCATTCTGGACATCATCGGCGCCAAGTACCTGGACAGGAATGTACGTGCGCTGGCGGTCAACGGGCGCCTGGCCGTGATCGGGCTGCAGGGCGGGGTGAAGGGCGAGCTGAACCTGGGGGTGCTGCTGGGCAAGCGGGGCGCGGTGACCGCCACATCGCTGCGCGGGCGGCCGCTGCACGAGAAGACGGCGATCGTCGCGGCCGTGCGGGAGCACGTCTGGCCGCTCATCGAGGCGGGGGCGGTGAAGCCCGTGGTGGACCGTGCCCTCCCGATGCCGGACGCGGCCGAGGCGCACCGGATCCTGGAGTCCGGCGCCCATGTGGGCAAGGTGCTGCTGGTGGCCCCGGCCGGGCGGCGCTGAACCCGGGGACCCACCCGGACCGGGGACCGGGCCCCCACCGTCCGGCTCCATGCCCGTGCGGACCGTGTACCGATGACGACGGCCCCGCCCCTTCCGGGGGCGGGGCCGCTCTGCGTGAGGGATTCAGAGGTAGGGGCCCGAGCGGGCGGCGCCGCCGTGGAGGGACTCGTCGTCGGTCGGAGCGCCCGGGGGGAGCGCACGGCGCATCTGCTCCAGCTGGGCGCGGGCCGCCATCTGCTGGGCGAACAGCGCCGTCTGGATGCCGTGGAAGAGCCCCTCGAGCCAGCCGACCAGCTGGGCCTGGGCGATGCGCAGCTCGGCCTCCGAGGGCACGGCCTCGTCGGTGAACGGAAGCGACAGCCGCTCCAGCTCCTCGACCAGCTCCGGGGCCAGCCCTTCCTCGAGCTCCTTCACCGAACTCGCATGGATCTCCTTCAGCCGGACCCGGCTCGCCTCGTCCAGAGGTGCCGCGCGCACCTCCTCCAGCAGCTGCTTGATCATGCTGCCGATCCGCATGACCTTCGCGGGCTGTTCGACCATCTCCGTCACCGGGACCTCGCGAGGCTCGCCGTCACCTTCACCGCCGCCGAGCGCCATCCCGTTCTGTCCCACGATGAGGACCGGGGGGCTCTCCTGCGACCGTTCATTCCTCGGCATCTCCATGCCGTCCATTCTCTCGCACCTGTGGTTCCCCCCACGGTGTGCCCCCGCACCGGGGTGATCCACCCTGGTGCGGGGGCACGATTTCGCCGGGCGCGTCCCGAAGGGGCTCAGGTCGCCTCGCGGCGGGCCAGCGCCCCCCGGGAGCGGGTGACCAGTGCCGCCAGCAGGGCCGCGCCGAGCGGCACCGCGACCAGCAGGGCGGCCAGCGTCTCCCACGGGATGACGATCGTGGACACCGGCGGGGTCAGGTTCCCGCCCCAGCCGGCGTCCAGTGCCTCCTCGTACCACTTCAGCTCCTGGCGGTGCTCGGTGAGCCGCAGGCCCATCGCGGGCAGGACTCCGGCGGCCGAGCCGAGGACCACGCCCATCGCGGCGATGACGCCGCACTGGAATCCGCTCAGCGTGCGACGGACCCGGGGCGGGGCCCCAACGGCCGCCAGCGTCTTGAGGTCGGCCTCCGCGTCGGCCTGCGCGAGCCCGGTGGCGATACCGGCCGCCCCGATCGTGATCAGCCCGGCGAAGACGGTCAGCGCCAGCAGGACGATGCTGTTGTCGCTGGTGTAGCCCTCCTCGAGGTGCAGGTCGATGTTGGCGGCCGACTTGTCGAGCTCACCGTCGAGCTTCTGGCGCTGCTCGCTGCTGGGCATCCGGTCCGTGGAGTAGTACGCACCGAGCGGGACGGTGGTGATGCCGGCCGCCTTGGCCGCCGCCGGCGGAAGGATCATGGCCACGCCATAGGCATCGACGTCGTCGGCCGTCTGATGGACGGGGAAGGACTTGACCGTGCCGGGGACCTCCTTGTCGTTCTCCATCGCCCGGTTGGCAGCCTCCATGTCGGTGATCAGCCGGATGCCGACCGCACCGCTTCCGTCGAGGTTGCGCTTGTCGAAGGAGACTGCCTTGCCGTCCGCCAGGGCCTTCGCGGCGGCGGGATCGTCGACGGCGAGCACCTCCAGCAGCTTCTCGTCGGCGACGAGCACCCCGTTCTCCGTGTAGGTCATGCCGGAGCTCTCCTTGCACCGCCAGTCCTTGGCCAGTGCGCGCCGCTGGGCCTTGGTGAACTTCTCGGAGGGATCCTGTCCGTCGGAGGTACTCCACAGCGGACACCGGTTCGGCTCGGGTACGACGATCTCGTAGCTGCCGCATTCCTTGCCGCCGCCGAACGGCGGGCAGTTGACGTTCCCGACGACGATCCGGTCCACATCGGCGCGCACGTCCACCGGCAGGTACTTCTGCACCGCGGCGCGGGCCGCCGGCACATCCCGTCCGCCGCCGCCGTCGGCGATGACCATCGAGACCGCACCGTGCGGCAACCGCGCCTCGTACGAGGCCTCCGACTGGGCGTCACTACTGGTGGCGTACGTGGCCACGGCGACGGTTCCGGCGACCGCGGCGAGCACGGCGGCCACCGCCGGTGCCGTGCGCCCCCGGTTGCGCACCGCGTCCCGCAGCGCGAGCCGCGGCGACAGCGGCAGCCAGCGGCCGGAGCGGCCGAACAGGCCGACCAGCGCGGGCGTCATGGCAACCACGCCGAGCTCCGCGAGGGCGCTGCCGCCCGCGACGATGACGAACTGCTCGGTGAGCAGTGAGCCGTAGAGGGCGATCGCCGCGCCGAGTACCACCGCGACCAGTCCGAGCACGGGCAGTACCCGGTTGCTGCGGCGGATACCGCGGCGGCCGGTGAGCGAGGCCAGAACGGTCTGCCGGGAAGCGGTCACCGCGGGGACGATCGCGGCCAGCAGACCGGTGACCACGGCGAGCAGCCCGATGCCGAGCAGTTCGAGAGGACGGATGTCGAAGCTGCCGAAGCGCGCACCGATGTAGTCCTCCAGCAGGGGGCGGAGCGCGAAGGTCAGCACCAGGCCGAGGACCGTGCCCACGACCGCGGAGGCGACGCCGATCACCAGCCCGCCGGCCAGGACGATGGCCCGGACGTGGCTGCGGTCGCCGCCGTTGGCGCCGACCAGCCCGAGCTGGCGGCGCGAGCGCCGGGCACCCACCGCGAAGGCGGGCCCTGCCAGCAGACAGATCTCCAGCATGGCCAGACCGACGACCGTGCCGACCGCCGCGAGCGCGGCGGCCTGGGCGGCGGTGCTCTGCTCGTAGTCCCTGTTGTCCCAGCCCTTGTGCTCGTACAGCGGCACGTCCGCATCGGCCGGCGGGGAGAGCTGCACGGCGCGTGACAGCACCAGGACGCCCTTGGCGTTGATCTCCTGGACCATGTTCCACGTGAAACCGCCGGACAGGCTCACCAGGTAGTTCGTGGACTTCTCGGTGCCCGGCAGCCCGTCTGCGGTGAGCGCCTTGTCGAGCGGGTCCAGCAGTGCGCCGGGGAGCGCGTTGACCTGGTCGCTCTTCAACGAGTCCGGCAGTTCGTAGGAGCCGGTGATCGTGTACTCGCGGTCCAGCCCGCGCGCCACCAGCTTCGAGCCCACGCTCAGCCCGCTGGACTCCAGGAAGTGGGTCGTCGCCGCCACCTCGTCCGGCGACTTCGGGAAGCGGCCGCTGACCGGCGTCATGATGCCCTCGGCCAACGGATCAACGGCCTTGAGCTCCCGGATCTCGGCGTTCAGCAGCCCGTGCGCGGTGCGCAGCTTCCCGGAACCGGACGAGTCCTCGAGGAACTTCGTGCCGGCCGGGAGCGCCTTGCGGACATCCGTGTTGCCCTCGGGCCAGGGCTTGTCCGCGAAGTCCCCGACCGGGTCGTAGCCCTCGCCGTCCGGGGTCTGGTGGATCGGCACACCACCGGTCTGGGCATCGCTCACCTGGGCGTCGGCGCGGCCGAGTTTACGCTCCAGGGACTGCTCGGTGGAGAGCTCGGCGCTGCGCAGGGTCAGATCGGCGGCGCTCACGCCGAGGATCGGGAGGGCGATCATCGCGAGGACGAGGAAGCTGCGTCCCTTGGAGCGGAGGGCGTCGCGGCGGGCGATACGGACCGCGGCGCGCCAGGAGTGGTACCAGTTCCTCACCGCTCGGCCGCCTGACCACTCAGCAGGGAGTCCGCGTCGCTGCGGACGGTCTGGTCGACCACCGCGCCGTCGCGGAGGAAGACGACCCGGTCCGCCCATGCGGCGAAGCGGGGCTCATGGGTGACGAGGATGCCCGCCGCTCCCGCGTCGCAGCGGGTGCGCAGCAGTGCGAGGACGGACTCACCGGTTTCGGAGTCCAGAGCGCCGGTCGGTTCGTCGGCGAGCACCAGGCGGCGGTCGCCGACGAGCGCGCGGGCGATGGCCACCCGCTGCTGCTGGCCGCCGGACATCTCGTCGGGGAACCGGTCGGCGAGGTGGCCGAGACCCATCTCGTCGAGGGCCGCGACGGCCTCGTTCCGCGCCTTGCGGGCGGAGCGGCCGTCGAGTTCGCGGGGCAGCGCGATGTTCTCCGCGGCGGTCAGCGCCGGTATGAGGTTGTAGTCCTGGAAGACGTACCCGATGCTGCGCCGGCGCAGCGCGGCGAGTGTCCTGCGGTCGGCGGTGGTGATGTCGGTGTTCTCGACGATCACCTGGCCCGACGTCGGTGTGTCGAGGCCGCCCGCGATCGTCAGCAGCGTGGACTTCCCGGAGCCGGACGGGCCCATGACGGCGACGAGTTCACCGGGGAACACATCGAGGTCGATACCGCGCAGCGCATGCACTTCGGTGGCACCGCTGCCGTGCACCCGGGTCAGGTTCCGTAGTTGCAGGACGGGCTGCTGAGGCTGGTGGGAATGGTCGGACATCAGAGGTCCCCCTTGGGCGTACGCATGAGGCGTACATGAGCGGATGTGGAAGGCGAGTGCCTGGGAGGCACCGGGACGGGACGGCCCGAACGGGCCTCCGGCGAAGGCCGGGAGAAGGGGGTCGAGCGCCGCCTGGCGTACGGCGCCTCCCTCGCCCCGCAGGGCGCCGGTGGATCGGCGCCGGATCTGGACGCAGCCCCCTGACGAGCAGGGGCGGGGCTCAGCCGGGCCTCCTCCGGTGCCCGTGGACGGGTGCCGGAGCCGGGGCGGGTGGGGGTGCGGGCTCCGGTTGCTGCTCCGCCGCCGCGGAGAGCCGGATGAGCCGGGCCTCGCAGTGGTCGAGCCAGCGGGCTTCCGCCTCGGTCTGGAAGATGAGCTGCTCCAGCACGAGCAGCCAGGCGATCTCGTCGCGGTCGGCGGGCGCCGGTTCCAGAGCCTGGGCCTTCAGACGCGTGTAGTCCTGCATCGCCTTCACGGTGTGGCGGCGCTGGGACTGGATGACATCGCGGATGTCGACGGCCGGCGCCCCGACCGCCATGGCGAGCTTGATGGCCAACTCGTCACGCGCGGGGCTGGTTCGGTCGACGGGCCGTTCGAACCAGGCCCGCAGCTCCGTTCGCCCGGCGGCGGTGATGGCGTAGAGCGTGTGGCCGGCCTCGTCCTCGCCGTCCTGCGTGACCATGCCGTCGCGCTCCAGCCGGTTGAGGGTCGTGTAGACCTGGCCCACGTTGAGCGGCCAGGTCGCCCCCGTACGGGATTCGAACTCCGTGCGGAGCTGGGAACCGTAGCGGGGACCGTGTTCGAGGAGGGCGAGGAGCCCGTGCCGGATCGACATACCGAGTATGTATACCGGGTATGTCGAGGACGGCCAACCGCCCTGAGGCGGACGTCCGGCGTAGGCCGTACGGGGGACACGCGGACCTGGGGAGGACGACACCGCCGTACGCACCCGGACGAAACGGCACCACGCGCACCGCCTGGACGGGCGGACCGGGAAGGCGCGGGAACGTCGCTGCCGGGCTCAGTCGCGACGCAGCCGCAGCCCCATGTAGCCGAGCCCCAGCCCCATGAGGGCGCAGCCGGCGCCCAGCGTCAGCGCCGGGATCTGCCGTTCGAGCGGCTGGGACACGGGATGCGGGTGGGACCTGCCCGCGGCTGCGGGAGACGCGTCCGTGGGGGTGGGCTCCGAGGGCGACGAGGAGTCCGGCACGGCGTGGGACTCGTCCTCGGCGTCGTTCTCGTTCTCGTCCTGCGGCGTCGTGTCCTCCTCGGTCGCGGCCTCTTCGTCGCGGCCGTGTTCGAACACGCCGTCATGGGCGTCGTGGGGCGGACCGGAGGGTGTCGACGCGCCGGGCGAGGGCGCGGAGGTCCGGCCGGGGCGCGGTCGGCCCTCACCGGCCTGACGCCCGGCCAGCGACGCGGTGGGCGACGGATCGGGCCGCTCGGCGGTCTTCCCCTGCGGTGCGTGCGCCACCCCGGAGCGTCCGTGGTCCGTCGGCGGACGATCCCGGTCCGTGCCCCCGCCCGATTCCGGTGCGCCGTCGGCCCGCCGCTGGGGTGCGCCGTGCGCCGGGCCGCCGGCGCCGGGTGTCCGCAGGTCAGGGCCGGTGTCGTCCGCACCTCCCACCGGGGCCCGGGAACGCGCGCGCTCCTCGACGTGCGTGCTCTGGCCGTACCGGCGGCTCTCACCGCCCCCCTCACCCCCGTACGGACCGCGTTCACCGCGCTCCTCGCCGCCGTACCGCCCGGACCCGTCGTACCGGCCGTCCCTGCCGCCCTCGCCGCCCAGCCCACGGTCCTCGCCGTCCCTGCGGGAGTCCGCGGAGTGGGTCAGGGGGCCGTCGCCGTAGGCGTACGTCGCCACGGGCAGGGCGAGCACCAGTGCCGCGAGAGTCGTCGCGCAGTGCGTGCGGAGCTTCGGAGTCACGGGGTGACCCCCTCCCGAGCCGGGTCGCCGAGGTTTCGGACTCAGCGTCACATGGCCGGGAACTTCCGGCATCCCGGGCGGAACCGGACCGTCCGGCGGAGAGCGGACCGGCACGAACGCATGCCCGGCCGCTCACTCCCGACGTGTGCCGGGCCGTTCACACCCGGGGCGGTTCGCTCTCGGGGCAGAAGCCCGCCTCGTCGTGTGGTCGCTCGTCGCGGTCCCTAATACCCCGGGTTCCCCGTGCCGACCGTCAACTCGAAGGTCTGGTTGCCCGGCACCACCGCGGTGCCCTCCGTCGGGAACTGGTCGATGACCTGGTCCTCGGCGAACTGGGGGTCGTCCTTCTCCGTGACCTTGAACTTCCAGCCCGCGGCCTGCAGGCACGACTTGACGGAGATCACGTCCTTGTAGGTGAAGCTGGGCGCCCGGACCTTCGCCGGGTCGTCGCTGTCCTCCTGCGCGTCCGTGCACTCGTCCGTGTCCATCGTGCGGTTGCGCTCCGGGGGCTTGTGGCCCGCGACCGCCGACTCCGAGACCGACGGGTCGGCGCCGCCTCCGCCCTCGTCGTCGCCGCCGTTCAGGGCGAGCGCCGTGATCACTCCGCCGACCGCGAGGAGCGCCACCACGATCGAGCCGACGATCAGCGGCATGCCCCGCCTGCCGCCGCCGGACGGTGCGGGGGCGCCGGCCTGCCGGGGGGAGAGCTGGTACGCCGGGGGCACCGGGGCCGTGGTCTGGTAGGCCGGGGCCTGCTGCGGATAGCCGTAGCCCGGGGCGGGGCCGTGCACCGGTCCGGGGGCCGGCGTCGACGGGCCGTAGGGGCCGGGCTGGTAGGGCTGCTGGACGCTGTGCGGGCCCGGGGCCGGGGCGGACTGGTCCACCGGCGGGAACACCGCGGACGCGACGCCCGAGCCGCTGTTCGTCGTCGGAGCGCCCTGCACGATCACCGGGGCGTGCGTCTGGCCCGCGCCCGCGACCCGCAGGCACTCGTCGCGCATGGCGGCGGCGCTCGGGAAACGCTCGTTCGGGTTCTTCTTCAGAGCCCGTGCGACCAGGGCGTCCATCGCCGGGGTCACCGAGCGGTTGATGGAGGACGGGGCGACCGGCTCCTCCTGGACGTGCGCGTAGGCGATCGCCAGCGGAGAGTCCGCGTCGAACGGCAACCGGCCCGTCAGCAACTGGAAGAGCATGATGCCGACCGAGTACAGGTCGGAGCGGGCGTCGACGCCGCGTCCGAGGGCCTGCTCGGGAGACAGGTACTGCGGAGTGCCGACGACCATTCCGGTCTGCGTCATCGACGTGACGCCCGACTGCATGGCGCGGGCGATACCGAAGTCCATGACCTTGACGACGCCGCGCTTCGTCATCATCACGTTGCCCGGCTTGATGTCCCGGTGGACCAGGCCCATCTCATGGCTGGTCTCCAGCGCCGCCAGCACGTCGGCGGTGACCTTGAGCGCCTTGTCGGCCGGCATCGCGCCGAACTGCCGGATGTCCTCCTGGAGGACGGAGCCGAGCGGCTTGCCTTCCACGTACTCCATGACGATGTACGGCATCAGCGCGCCGTTGAGCTCGTCCTCACCGGTGTCGAAGACGGAGACGACGTTCGTGTGGGACAGCTTGGCGACGGCCTGGGCCTCGCGCCGGAAACGCTCGCGGAAGGACTGTTCCCGGCCGAGTTCGGTGTGGAGCGTCTTGATGGCGACCTGCCGGTCCAGCGCGCTGTCGTACGCGAGGTACACCGACGCCATCCCGCCTTCGCCGAGCAGGTCGCGAAGCTGGTACCGGCCGCCCGCTACCGAACCGCCCGCGTAGCGGCCGCGCTGTGCGCCGTCCTGGCTCATGACTGTGCTTCCCCCTAGGCACGCACACCGTGGAGCGGTGGCCGCGGTGATCCGGATTACGTGGCAAGTCTGCCCGAGGGCAGTGACACGTCAAGCCGGGTGCCCGTTCCGTGACCGTACGCACAAGAAGCGTCTCGCAAGCGTTACAGGAACCGGACGTGTGTGCTCCGGCGCACCGGGAACGGGTCCGACGACCGGTCCATCTCGGACCGGCGTGTCGCCGGAAGCCTGTAGCGTGACGTGTCGAACCAGCGAGAGACGCCGCTCGCGCGCAGCGCGCGGCGCGGCAAGACACGACGGCGAGGACTGATGGCACCCGAATCCGGACCACATGGCGGCGGAGTGTCGGATGCTGCTGACTCCTGGGGCGTCGGCGGGCTCGTCGGCGACGGCCGGTACCGGCTGACCCACCGTCTCGGCCGGGGCGGTATGGCCGAGGTGTTCGCGGCGGAGGACGTCCGCCTCGGTCGCACCGTCGCCGTGAAACTGCTCCGGGCCGATCTGGCCGAGGACCCGGTGTCCAAGGCGCGCTTCACGCGTGAGGCCCAGTCCGTCGCGGGCCTCAACCACCATGCCATCGTGGCCGTGTACGACTCCGGCGAGGACGTCGTGGACGGCCAGTCCGTGCCGTACATCGTGATGGAGCTGGTCGAGGGCCACACCATCCGCGATCTGCTGATCAACGCCGAGGCGCCGCCGCCGGAGCAGGCGCTCATCATCGTCTCCGGCGTCCTCGAGGCACTCGCGTACTCGCACCAGCACGGCATCGTCCACCGCGACATCAAGCCGGCGAACGTCATCATCACCAACGGCGGCGCGGTCAAGGTGATGGACTTCGGCATCGCCCGTGCGCTGCACGGCGCTTCGACGACGATGACCCAGACCGGCATGGTCATGGGCACGCCCCAGTACCTCTCGCCGGAGCAGGCGCTCGGCAAGGCCGTCGACCACCGCTCGGACCTGTACGCCACGGGCTGTCTGCTCTACGAACTGCTCGCGCTGCGCCCGCCGTTCACCGGCGAGACACCGTTGTCCGTCGTCTACCAGCACGTTCAGGACATGCCGGTGCCCCCCTCCGAGGTCTCCGACGTGGCCCCGCCGGAGCTGGACGGGCTCGCGATGCGCGCGCTGGCCAAGGACCCCGACGACCGGTTCCAGAGCGCCGAGGAGATGCGGGCGCTCGTGCAGTACGGGCTGCAGATGCTGCAGCAGCAGGGCAGCCACACGGGTGCCTGGAACACCGGCCCGGTCGAGATGCACGAGGGCGGCCACACTCCGGCGCAGGGCATGGGCGCGACGGCGGTCATGGGGCATCCGCACCACGGGGAGACCTCGAAGGGCCCGCTCCTCCCGCCGCGCAATCCGGAGGACGGCGCGTACGCCGCCGGGCCCGGCGGCGGCAGGGGCGGCAAGGGCAAGGTGTGGCTGTTCGTCGCGCTCGCGGTGATCGCGGTCGTGGCCGGTGTGGCCTTCGCGCTGGACCGGGCGGGCAACCCGGGCACGCAGCCGAAGGACGACCAGAAGGTCTCCAACACCCCGACCGAGTCCGACCTTTCGCCGACCCCCTCGGAG
Organism: Streptomyces sp. WMMC940; assembly: GCF_027460265.1. Taxonomy (NCBI): domain Bacteria; kingdom Bacillati; phylum Actinomycetota; class Actinomycetes; order Kitasatosporales; family Streptomycetaceae; genus Streptomyces; species Streptomyces sp. WMMC940. The sequence continues at coordinate 3,678,455 of NZ_JAPZBC010000001.1, read as the reverse complement.
GAGCAGTCCGAGGAGGAAGAGGAGCCGGACCAGGGCACGAACGGCAACCAGGGCGGATGGCCGCCGAGTGACCGTCCTTCCCAGCAGGAACCGCCGCCGTCGCAGCCGCAGAGCCCGAGCCACGACCCGAGCGACACCCCGTCGGACACCGAGGGCACCACGGACGGGACGACGGAGGGCAACACCAGCGAGGGCACGACGGACGGGACGACGGAGGGCAACACCAGCGAGGGCACGACGGAGGGCACGACGGAGGGCACGAGCGAGGGGACGTCCACCGGCACCACCACGGGCACGACGGACGGAGCGACCGAGGGGACGTCCACCGGCACCACCACCGGAAACACCGGCACCTGACCCGGAGGGCGGCCCGCCCGGCCGGCGCCGTCAGCCGGCGAAGGCCTCGCACACCGCCTCGTACTCCCGCGTCCACCACACCGCCAGGGCCGACACCGCAGGGAACTGCGGGTCGGCCCTTCGATCGTGCAGCTGGTAGCGCCAGCGCAGTATCCAGAAGTCGTTGAGCCGCTCCCACCACACCCGGTGCACGGCGGCGGCGAGTTCCGTCGCGTCGGCCCCGGCCGCCCGCCGGTAGGCGCGCGCGTAGGCCCGCACCTTCCCCAGTTCCAGCCGGCCCGAGGGCCGGACGAAGAAGATCGCCGCGGCCCTCACGGCCTCCTCGGCCCGCGGCTGGACGCCCAGCCGGTCCCAGTCGACGATCGCGGCCGGCTCCGCACCCCGGTGGTCGCCCCGGTACAGCAGGTTGAGCGGGTGGAAGTCGCCGTGCACCCAGCCCCCGGCCGCGGCCGGGGGCGGCCGCCGGTGCGCATGGCCTTCCAGCAGGGCGCGGCGCTCCAGCAGCCGGTGCTCGGCGAGGGCGTCGAAGCTGTCCCTGGGGCGATGGGCGCGGGCCAGCTCCAGCAGGGCGTCGATGAGGGCGAAGGTCTCCTCGGGGTCCGCGCTCTCGTGCGGCCGCACCGTGGTCCGGCGCCCGCCCGGCTCCACGTCCATGACCCGCTCCAGGCCGGTGTGGACCAGGCCGAGGAGGGCGCCCAGCCGGCGGGACTCGAGGGTGGTGAGCTGGGCCCCGCGGCGGTGACGGCCGTCCACCCAGGGGTGCAGGGCGTAGCAGCGGCCGCCGATCACGGCCACCGTGTCGCCGGACCCGTCGGCCACGGGCGGCGCGACGGGAACGCCGAGCGACTGCAGGCGGCGGACCGCCCGGTGCTGGCGGGCGATGGTCTCGCGGTCGGCGGTCGGCTCGTCGACGTGCTGCTTGAGGAAGTAGGCGCCGCGTGTGGTGGAGAGCCGGTAGCCGCGGTTCAGCAGGCCCTGGGTGACGGGTTCGCAGGAGAGGGGTTCACCGGCGTCCTCGTACCGGCGCAGCAGCGCGTTGAGAGGGGGTGGGCCGATGGGGGGTGGGGCAAGAGCAAGGGGGGGTGGGGCAATAGCAGATGAGCGCGGCACCCGTCAGATGTTAGATCACCCAGCGTGTCGCCGATGTCGCTGCCCGGGGCGGTCCAGGGTGCGCACCGTGACGAGGCGGAGCGTGGGCGCCCGTGGGCCGGGCGCGCACGGGGCGGACGCGGTGGCCGGGCCCGGGGGACGGCCACCGGACGAGGGTCGGCTGTGCGACCGCCGACGAACCGGTCCGCAGGCGCTCTCCCGGCCTTCGGACACACCTCACCCGGACGGCTTCGCGCCGACCGGGTGGAATCCCGTGCCCCGGGGTGTGCGAGCGCCTCAGTGCCGTTCGGCCTGGAGCCGTGCCACATACGCGGCGGCCTGGGAGCGCCGTTCCATGCCCAGCTTCGCGAGCAGGCCGGAGACGTAGTTCTTGATGGTCTTCTCCGCCAGGTGCAGCCGTTCGCCGATGGCCCGGTTGGTCAGGCCCTCGCCGATCAGGTCCAGGATCCTGCGCTCCTGATCGGTCAGGCTCGCCAGTCTGTCGTCGGTCTTGGGGGCGTTCCCGTCCCGCAGCCGCTCCAGGACGCGCGCGGTGGCAGCCGGGTCGAGCAGGGACCTGCCCGCCGCCACGTCCCGCACCGCCGTCAGCAGCTCGGCGCCGCGGATCGCCTTGAGGACGTAGCCCGAGGCCCCCGCCATGATCGCGTCGAAGAGTGCCTCGTCGTCCGCGTACGAGGTGAGCATCAGACATTTGATGTCCTCGTTCTGCGAACGGACCTCCCGGCAGACCTCTACCCCGCTTCCGTCGGGCAGGCGCACATCGAGGATCGCCACATCGGGGCGCACCGCAGGGATCCTGACCAGGGCATCTGCCGCCGTACCGGCCTCGCCGACGACCTCGATGTCGTCCTCGGCGGAGAGCAGTTCGTACACGCCGCGACGCACGACCTCGTGGTCGTCCACCAGGAATACGGTGATTTTTCCTTCTTCGTGCACGGCCCAAGTCTCACATACTCACTCTTCCCATGCCGGGGTGACCGGGATAACGTGCCCGTGTTCCGGCAGCCGGCAAGGCTGTGACCAGTGGTTGTTCCCGTATTTCTCGATTTACTTGGAAATCCAAGCAAAATCGCAGGTCAAATGGGGTTTCGCAGGAATGCGCCCCACTGGGTAACGTGCCTTTGGCAGGCGCTCGCCGGGGCACCTGTCACGCCTGTTCCCGGCCGAGCCGCACCCACCCCGTGCACCGTAGGGACACAGGCGAGCCGCACTGGACCCCGGCGGACCCCGGGAGCCGGACAGACGGAGGAGCACGCACGTGACCGTGGAGAACACTGCCGCGCGCAAACCGCGCCGCAGCAGTAAGCGCGTCAGCGCAGCGAAGAAGCCAACGGGTTCCGAGCCCCAGCTCGTACAACTGCTGACGCCCGAGGGTGAGCGGGTCGAGCACCCGGACTACGACCGCCATGTCGCCGATCTCGGCCCCGACGAGCTCCGCGGGCTCTACCGGGACATGGTCCTCACCCGACGTTTCGACGCCGAGGCCACGGCGCTGCAGCGCCAGGGCGAGCTGGGCCTGTGGGCCTCGCTGCTCGGCCAGGAGGCCGCCCAGATCGGCTCCGGCCGCGCCCTGCGCGACGACGACTACGTCTTCCCGACCTACCGCGAGCACGGCGTCGCCTGGTGCCGCGGGGTCGACCCGACGAACCTGCTCGGGATGTTCCGCGGTGTGAACCACGGCGGCTGGGACCCGAACAGCAACAACTTCCACCTGTACACCATCGTCATCGGCTCGCAGACGCTGCACGCCACCGGCTACGCGATGGGGGTCGCCAAGGACGGCGCCGACTCCGCGGTGATCGCGTACTTCGGCGACGGCGCCTCCAGCCAGGGCGACGTGGCGGAGTCGTTCACCTTCTCCGCGGTCTACAACGCCCCGGTCGTGTTCTTCTGCCAGAACAACCAGTGGGCGATCTCCGAGCCCACCGAGCGCCAGACCCGGGTGCCGCTCTACCAGCGCGCCCAGGGCTACGGCTTCCCCGGTGTCCGCGTCGACGGCAACGACGTGCTCGCGTGCCTGGCCGTGACCCGGTCCGCGCTGGAGCGCGCCCGCCGGGGCGAGGGCCCGACGCTGGTCGAGGCGTTCACGTACCGCATGGGCGCCCACACCACCTCCGACGACCCGACCCGCTACCGCCACGACGACGAGCGGGTGGCCTGGGAGGCCAAGGACCCGATCCTGCGGCTCCGGAAGTACCTGGCCGCGCAGGGCCACGCCGACGAGGCCTTCTTCACCGAGCTCGACGCGGAGAGCGACGCGCTCGCCAAGCGCGTCCGCGAGGCGGTGCGCGCCATGCCCGACCCGGACGACATGGCGATGTTCGACCACGTCTACGCCGACGGGCACGCCCTCGTCGACGAGGAGCGCGCGCAGTTCGCCGCGTACCAGGCGTCGTTCGCCGACGCGCAGGAGGTCAAGTAGCCATGGCCGTAGAGAAGATGTCGCTTGCCAAGGCGCTCAACGAGTCGCTGCGCAAGGCTCTCGACACCGACCCCAAGGTCCTCGTCATGGGCGAGGACGTCGGCAAGCTCGGCGGAGTCTTCCGCATCACCGACGGGCTCCAGAAGGACTTCGGCGAGGAGCGGGTCATCGACACCCCGCTCGCCGAGTCCGGCATCGTCGGCACCGCGATCGGTCTCGCCCTGCGCGGCTACCGTCCCGTCGTCGAGATCCAGTTCGACGGCTTCGTGTTCCCCGCGTACGACCAGATCGTCACGCAGCTCGCGAAGATGCACGCCCGCGCGCTCGGCAAGGTCAAGCTGCCGGTCGTCGTCCGCATCCCCTACGGCGGCGGCATCGGCGCGGTCGAGCACCACTCCGAGTCGCCCGAGGCGCTGTTCGCCCACGTGGCCGGTCTCAAGGTCGTCTCCCCCTCGAACGCGGCCGACGGCTACTGGATGCTCCAGCAGGCCATCCAGAGCGACGACCCGGTGATCTTCTTCGAGCCCAAGCGGCGCTACTGGGACAAGGGCGAGGTCGACACCGAGTCCATCCCGGACCCGCTGCACGCCGCCCGCGTCGCCCGCGCCGGCACGGACATCACCCTCGCCGCCTACGGCCCGATGGTGAAGGTCTGCCTGGAGGCCGCCGCGGCCGCCGAGGAGGAGGGCAAGTCGGTCGAGGTCCTGGACCTGCGCTCGATGTCCCCGATCGACTTCGACGCCGTGCAGCGGTCGGTGGAGAGGACGGGCCGGCTGGTCGTCGTCCACGAGGCCCCGGTGTTCTACGGCTCGGGCGCGGAGATCGCCGCCCGCATCACGGAGCGGTGCTTCTACCACCTGGAGGCGCCGGTCCTGCGGGTCGGAGGATTCCACGCTCCGTACCCGCCGGCCCGGCTGGAGGAGGAGTACCTTCCGGGACTGGACCGGGTGCTCGACGCCGTCGACCGCTCGCTGGCGTACTGAGGAGAGGGTCGTGACGACGATGACTGACGCTTCCGCCCGCTTCCGGGAGTTCAAGATGCCCGACGTGGGCGAGGGACTCACCGAGGCCGAGATCCTCAAGTGGTACGTCCAGCCGGGCGACGCCGTCACCGACGGCCAGGTCGTGTGCGAGGTCGAGACCGCCAAGGCCGCGGTGGAGCTGCCCATCCCGTACGACGGAGTGGTGCACGAGCTCCGGTTCGACGAGGGCACCACCGTGGACGTCGGCACCGCGATCATCACCGTGGACGTGGCGCCGGGCTCCGGACCGGTCGAGGCACCGCCGCCGGCGGCCACCGAGCCCGCGGTCGCGGCCGCCGAGCCGGAGGCCGAGGCGAAGGACGAGCCCACCGGCCGCCGGCCCGTGCTGGTCGGCTACGGCGTGGCCGAGTCCTCCACCAAGCGCCGTCCGCGCAAGGGCACTTCGGTGCCCGGGCAGGCCGAGCCGGGCGCGCGGGCCGCGGCTGCCGTGCAGGCCGAGCTGAACGGTCACGGGACGGCGGCGCCCGCCGCGCCCCGCCCGCTGGCCAAGCCCCCGGTCCGCAAGCTGGCCAAGGACCTCGGGGTGGACCTCGCCACGGTCGTGCCGAGCGGTCCCGACGGGATCATCACCCGCGACGACGTCCGTGCTGCCGTGGCCCCGGCCGAGGCACCCGCGCCCGCCGCGGCACCCGAGCCCGTGGTCGCCGAGACCGCGACGGCGCCCGCGGGGGCGCCGGCGGCCGGCGCCCGCGAGACCCGGATCCCGATCAAGGGCGTCCGGAAGGCCACCGCCTCGGCGATGGTCGGCTCCGCCTTCACCGCGCCGCACGTCACCGAGTTCATCACGGTCGACGTCACGCGCACGATGAAGCTGGTCGAGGAGCTGAAGTCCGACAAGGACATGGCCGGGCTGCGGGTGAACCCCCTGCTGCTCATCGCCAAGGCGCTGCTGGTCGCGATCAAGCGCAACCCGGAGGTCAACGCCGCCTGGGACGAGGCGAACCAGGAGATCGTCCTCAAGCACTACGTCAACCTGGGCATCGCCGCGGCCACCCCGCGCGGTCTGATCGTGCCGAACATCAAGGACGCGCACGACAAGACCCTGCCGCAGCTCGCCGGGGCCCTCGGCGAGCTGGTGTCCACGGCCCGTGAAGGGAAGACGACCCCGGCCGCCATGCAGGGCGGCACGGTGACGATCACCAACGTGGGCGTCTTCGGGGTCGACACCGGCACGCCGATCCTCAACCCCGGGGAGTCGGCCATCCTCGCGGTCGGCGCGATCAAGCTGCAGCCCTGGGTCCACAAGGGCAAGATCAAGCCCCGCCAGGTCACCACGCTCGCGCTCTCCTTCGACCACCGACTCGTCGACGGCGAACTGGGCTCCAAGGTCCTGGCGGACGTCGCCGCCGTGCTGGAGCAGCCGAAGAGGCTCATCACCTGGGCCTGATCGGCCGGTACACCACGCGACACCGCACGAGGAAGGTCCCGGGACGCCGCCGCGTCCCGGGACCTTCCCGTCGGTCGGTGAGCGCGTCGATCAGTCGCGCTGGGCGCCGGCCGGGAGCGAACGCAGCTCCATCGAGCGGGCGCTGGTGGAGGCGAAGCCGAAGTCGAGCAGCTTCGCCGCGTCCTTGAAGCGGTTGTCGCCGGTGGACGAGGCCAGGACGACACCGGTGTAGGTCTTGCCGTTGCGCGTCGCGGCGAAGACGAGGCAGGGGCCCGCCGCCGTGCCCGTGCCGGTCTTCACTCCGATGGCGCCGTTGTAGGAGCCCAGCAGCTTGTTGGTGTTGTACCAGGTGTAGGTGCGGGTGCCGCCGGTGCTGGTCGTGGCCGGGGCCTTGTACGACGTGGGCTTGACGACGTCGCGGAAGACGGAGCTGCTCATCGCGTGACGGGCCAGCTTCGCCAGGTCCCAAGGGGTCGTGTAGTTGTTCCCGGTCGTGGAGATGCCGTCGAACGAGTCGAACTTGGTGTTGACCAGACCGAGCTGCTTGGCCTTGGCGTTCATCTTGCCGATGAAGGACTTCGTGCGGGCCGAGGTCGTCGTACCCGTGCCGAAGGTGTCGGCGAGGGCGTACGCGGCGTCGCAGCCGGACGGCAGCATCAGCCCGGACAGCAGCTGGCGGACGGTCAGCTTGTCACCGGTGCGCAGGTCCGCGGTGCTGGCGCCCTCGCGGGTGACGTAGTTGCGGTACTCCGCCTTGACCGTGACCTTCTTGTTCAGGTCGACGCCCGGGATGGTGAGGACCGTGATGGCCGTCACCAGCTTCGTCGTGCTCGCCATCTGGCGGCGCGTGTTGTTGGCCTTGCCGTACACGGGCTTGCCGTCCGCCTGGTCCAGCAGGAATCCGCCCTTGGCGGTGATGGACGGGATCGGCGTGGCCGCCTGTGCCGGGGCGGCCAGGGGCGAGGCCGTCAGCAGCAGACCACCCGCGAGAGCGACGGTGGCGGCGCGGCGCAGGCCCTTGTGGCTGGTTTTCAAAGGAAACGCTCCGAATAGTCGCGTATGCGTCGAAAGCCTGGCTTTCACAGTCAGTTGGGGATCCGGAGAAAGAACGATCCCGATATAAGACACCTGAGGGGCGTGAATGGATGCACGGCTGTGGCACGCGTCTCGGCCAGGTCGCCCCGACCCTTTTCCCGGGCCGGTGCACGCTCCGGCCGGCGCGTCCGGTCCCCTCCGTCGCGCCGTCCTGAATGGCGGACACCTGCAGCTGATGCACACCTGTTGTATCTATGCTGTGCGCATGCCCGCCGCCCCCGTGAAACAGCCCCCCGCCGCCGACCGCGTCTACACCCACATCAAGCAGGCCGTCCTCGAACGACGCTACGAGGGCGGCACCCTCCTCACCGAGGGCGAACTCGCCGAGGCCGTCGGGGTGTCCCGCACTCCCGTCCGCGAGGCGCTCCTCAAGCTGGAGATGGAAGGGCTCCTCAAGCTCTACCCGAAGAAGGGCGCGCTCGTCCTCGCCGTCTCCGCACAGGAGATCGCCGACGTCGTCGAAACCCGGCTGCTGGTCGAGGAGTTCGCCGTCCGCCGGGCCGTACCCGCCCCGCCCCGGCTGATCGAGCGCCTGGAGGAACTGCTCGAGGAGCAGAAGCGGCGCGCCGAGTCCGGCGACCTCGCCGAGGTGGCCGTCACCGACCGCTGCTTCCACGCGGAGATCGTCCGGCACGCCGGGAACGAGATCCTCTCCCGCCTCTACGACCAGCTGCGCGACCGCCAGCTGCGGATGGGGGTCGCCGTCATGCACTCGCACCCCGACCGCATCGCCAAGAACATCGCCGAGCACGCCGAGATGCTGGACGCCATCAGGGCCGGTGACACCGAGCGGGCCGCGTCCTGTGTGCACCAGCACCTGGGCTGGGTCAAGGTGCTGGTCCGGGGTGAGGAGCGATGAGCCGGGAGTCCGCCGCACTGCCCGGCGATCCCCCGGGCGGACGCCGGGCCGCCCTCGTCTGGGGCATCGGCGTCGCCGTCTACTTCGTCGCCGTCATCTTCCGTACGTCGCTGGGCGTCGCCGGACTCGACGCCGCCGACCGCTTCGACGTCAACGCGTCCGCGCTGTCGACCTTCTCCATACTCCAACTGCTCGTCTACGCCGGCATGCAGATACCCGTCGGCCTCATGGTCGACCGGCTCGGCACCAAGAAGGTGCTGACCATCGGCGTCGTCCTCTTCACCGCGGGACAGCTCGGCTTCGCCCTCTCCCCCTCGTACGGCACGGCCCTCGGCGCACGCGCCCTCCTCGGCTGCGGCGACGCGATGACCTTCATCAGCGTGTTGCGACTCGGCTCCCGCTGGTTCCCCGCCCGGCGGGGACCGTTCGTCGCCCAGGTCGCGGCGCTGTTCGGCATGGCGGGCAACCTGGTCTCCACGATCGTGGTCTCCCGGATGCTGGACGGCCTCGGCTGGACCGCGACGTTCGCGGGCAGCGCCGCGGCCGGAGCGGTCGTCCTCGTCCTGCTCGTCCTCTTCCTCAAGGACCACCCCGAGGGCTGGGAGCGGCCACCCGCCGAGCACGCCGGGGCGGCCTTCGTCCGCCGGCAGATCGCCCTCTCCTGGCGCGAGCCCGGTACCCGTCTCGGGTTGTGGGTGCACTTCACCACCCAGTTCCCCGCGATGGTGTTCCTGCTGCTGTGGGGGCTGCCGTTCCTCGTCGAGGCCCAGCGGCTCCCCCGGGAGACCGCGGGCGGGCTGCTCACCCTCGTGGTCGTCTCCAACATGGTGGTGGGACTGGTCTACGGCCAGGTCATCGCCCGGCACCACGCCGCACGGGCGCCGCTCGCCGTCGGCACGGTCGGGGCGACCGCCACGCTGTGGGCCGCCGTCCTCGCCCACCCCGGCCCGGCCCCGATGTGGCTGCTCATCACCCTGTGCGCGGTCCTCGGCGCATGCGGACCCGCGTCGATGATCGGCTTCGACTTCGCCCGGCCCGCCAATCCGCCGGAACGCCAGGGGACGGCGTCCGGCATCGTCAACATGGGCGGTTTCGTGGCCTCCATGACCACGCTGCTGGCGGTGGGCGTACTGCTGGACGCGACCGGCGGCGACTACCGGATCGCGTTCTCCTCCGTCTTCGTCCTCGAGGCGCTGGGCGTGACGCAGATCCTGAGACTGCGGGCGCGCACGGTGCGACGGGAGCGGGAGCGGCTGGTGTCGAGCCGGGTCGAGGCGGTGCACGTCCCGGTGTGAGGCGCAGTGGTCACGCCGGGGCGTGCGCGACCCGCCGTCCAAGGCGCCCCGCGACGGGCACCGCCGAACGGCGGCCCGGTCACCGGTCACGGCTGCCCGGGGCACCGCCGAACGGCGGCCCGGGCACGGCGGGCCCGGGAACACCACCCGCTAGGGCGTCACCGCGAACGAGTCCAGGATCGCCCACGCGAGGTCGGCGTCCCCCTCGATCTTGATCCGGTCGGCGACGGCCGCGGGCCTGACCCGGCCCGCCGCCAGCCGGACGTACGTCTCCCAGTCCAGCGCCAGCGTCGCGGCCGGGCCCAGCGAGGGCGCGCCGTCGATGGTGCCGCGTCCGTCCGCGTCGACCCGCACCGTCCGCAGGAACTCCACCGGACCGTGCACGTCGAAGACCACCGCCGAATGCGGCGGGGCGCCGGCGTCCTTGGCGACGACCCTCGGCAGCACCGCGAGGAAGTTGTCGCGGGCGACGAGTGCGCCGGGGGAGTCGAGGTTGCCCGGCCTGTTCAGCGCGGCGCGCAGGTCCTGTTCGTGCACCCAGATGTCGAACGCCCGCATACGGTAGGCCAGTTCCAGCGTCTGCTCCGCGCCCAGCGGGGCGCGCACCATCGTGTCGGGCGCACGGTTCTCGTTCCGCAACTGCCGGTTCCGCCGGATGATCGTGTACTCGAGCTCGGAGGTCATCTCCGGAGCCGTATGGTGGCGGCGCACATCGACCTGCATCTCCATGTAGCGGGCGAACTCGCTGCGGACATGGTAGAGATCGCGCGGCAGTGTGTGGATCGGCCGGGGATCACCGAGCATCTCGCACTCCATGCCGATCACGTGCGACACGATGTCGCGCACCGACCAGCCGGGGCACGGCGTCGCACGGTTCCAGTCGCCCTCGGCGAGCGGCTGCACCAGCTCGGATATGGCTTCGACGGAGTGGGCCCAGGCGTCGGCGTAGGTCTGGAGACTGGGATGGACGGTCACGGAACCCCTCGGCGGTCGTGCGCGGGCTGGGTGCAGGCGGCTGCCGGGGGTCCTGGGGGTGACCCCCGGGAGAGAACAGTACGCTGCCCTTGGGCACCCCGGCAGTGCTTTCGTGTGACGATCGTAGGCCCGTGTTGACGGCTCGAATGCCAGGACGGTGGTAGTGTGCGCGCCTCACTCATCCAGATCGCAGTAGACCGGGACGAATCGGTGGATTCACGCCGCAGCCGAGCGGCCGAACTGGTCCGGGAGCAGCGCGGATCCGACCTCGTCGTCCTCCCCGAACTCTGGCCCGTAGGGGCCTTCGCGTACGAGTCCTTCGAGGCTGAGGCCGAGACGCTGGACGGACCCACGCGCCAGGTCATGGCGCAGGCGGCCGCCGACGCGGGCGTCTGGCTGCACGCCGGGTCCGTCGTCGAACGGGCCCCCGACGGGCGCCTCTTCAACACCGCGCTCGTCCTCTCCCCCGAGGGCCGCCTCGCGGGGGTCTACCGGAAGATCCACCGCTTCGGGTTCGACACGGGCGAGGCCGTGATGATGGCCGCGGGCGAGGACCTGGTGACGGTACGGCTCCCCGAGGTCACCCTCGGCCTCGGCACCTGCTACGACCTGCGCTTCCCCGAGCTCTTCCGCGGCCTGGTCGACGCCGGCGCCGACGTCCTGGTCGTCCCCGCCGGCTGGCCGGAGCGGCGCCGTGCCCACTGGTCCCTCCTGGCGCGGGCCCGGGCGGTCGAGAACCAGGCGTACGTCCTCGCCTGCGGCACCGCCGGTACCCACGCGGGCACGGAGCAGGCGGGCCACAGCATCGTCGTCGACCCCTGGGGCGAGGTCCTCGCCGAGGCGGGCGGCGGGGAGGAGGTCCTCACGGCCGACCTCGACCCGAAGAAGCCCGCCGCGACCCGTGACCAGTTCCCGGCCCTCAAGGACCGCCGCCTGGGCCTGGCACCGCCGGCGGGGCCCAGGGCCTGACGCTCCGGAGCCGTCCCTCCCGCCCCGCCGCGGCCGCCGTTCCGGGAGGGGCGGCACCCTCCGGCCTGCCCCGGACCGGCCGGAGCCGGTCACTCCACAAGTGGCACCCTTGAACGCATGAACGCCGCTGCCCCCGCGCCCCGCCGCCGTGCCCGTGTCCGTGCCCCCGAGCTGATCGGCAAGGGCGGTTGGATCAACACCGGTGGGAAGGATCTGAAGCTCGCCGACGTCCGAGGTCGCACATTGATCCTCGACTTTTGGACGTTCTGCTGCATCAACTGTCTGCACGTCCTGGACGAGCTGCGCGAGCTCGAGGAGAAGCACCGCGACACCACGGTGATCATCGGTGTCCACTCGCCGAAGTTCGCTCACGAGGCCGAGCACCGGGCCGTCGTCGACGCCGTCGAGCGGTACGAGGTGCACCACCCCGTCCTCGACGACCCCGAGCTCGCGACCTGGAAGCAGTACGCGGTACGGGCCTGGCCCACGCTCGTGGTGATCGATCCCGAGGGGTACGTCGTCGCCCAGCACGCCGGTGAGGGCCACGCGCACGCGATCGAGCGCCTCGTGGAGCAGTTGGAGATCGAGCACGAGGCGAAGGGGACGCTGCGGCGCGGGGACGGGCCGTACGTGCCGCCGGAGCCGGTCGCCACGGATCTGCGTTTCCCGGGGAAGGCCGTGCGGCTGCCCTCCGGGCGCTTCCTGGTCTCCGACTCGACGCGGCACCAGCTCGTCGAGCTGGAGGCGGACGGGGAGACCGTCGTACGCCGGATCGGCGACGGCGACTTCCGGGAGCCGCAGGGGCTCGCGCTGCTGCCGTCGGGGAAGGTGGTCGTCGCCGACACCGTGAACCACGCGCTGCGGACGTTCGACCCCGGGACCGGCGTGATCGAGCGGGTCGCGGGGACGGGGCGGCAGTGGTGGCAGGGGTCGCCGACGTCGGGGCCGGCGCTGGAGGTGGACCTGTCCTCGCCGTGGGACGTGGCCTGGTGGCAGGGCAAGGTGTGGATCGCGATGGCCGGCGTCCACCAGCTGTGGACGTACGACCCGGAGACCGGCACGGTCGGGGTCGCCGCGGGCACGACCAACGAGGGCCTGGTGGACGGGCCGGCGGCCGAGGCGTGGTTCGCGCAGCCGTCCGGGCTGGCCGCGGCCGGGGACCGGCTGTGGATCGCGGACTCGGAGACGTCCGCGCTGCGTTGGATCGGCACCGACGGCATCGTGCGCACCGCCGTCGGCACGGGCCTCTTCGACTTCGGCCACCGCGACGGGGCCGCCGAACAGGCCCTGCTCCAGCACCCGTTGGGCGTCACCGCGCTGCCGGACGGCTCGGTGGCGGTGTCCGACACGTACAACCACGCCCTCCGCCGCTACGACCCGGCGACGGACGAGGTGACGACTCTCGCGACCGATCTGCGCGAGCCGTCCGGCGCGGTCCTGGACGGCGAGGAGATCGTCGTCGTGGAGTCGGCGCGGCACCGGCTGACGCGGCTGCGGCTGCCCGAGGAGGCGGTCCGCGTCGAGGCCGTGGCGCACCGCACGCAGCGTGCGGCCACCGAGGTGGCGCCGGGGGCGCTGCGGCTCGACGTGGTCTTCCAGGCTCCCGAGGGGCAGAAGCTCGACACCCGTTACGGCCCGTCGACCCGGCTGCTGGTGTCGTCGACCCCGCCGGAGCTGCTGGCCGGGGGCGAGGGCGCGGGCACCGACCTCTGCCGGGAGCTGGAGCTGAATCCGGCGGTGACGGAGGGCGTGCTGCATGTGTCGGCGATGGCGGCCTCGTGCGACGACGATCCCGCGAACCCGTACCCGGCGTGCCATGTGCACCAGCAGGACTGGGGTGTTCCGGTCCGGGTGACGCGGGACGGGGTGGCCCGGCTGCCGCTGGTGCTCGCGGGCATGGACGACGCGTAGCCGTTCCCGGCGAGCGTGACGACGACGGCGGTCGCCGCGTCGGGTACGGCGGCGCGCTTCTTCCGGGACGGACCGCGACGGTGCACGAGGGCCGTTCCCCGTCCCAGGAGAACCATGCGGAACACCGTGCCCGGCACGGTGTTCCGCGGATGTCGGCGCCGGCGGATGCCGACGGACACCGGCCCCGGGGCGTGGTCGGCGCCGGGCGTGCCGCCGCCGACCGGATCGGGCCGTCGGCGCGTCAGCGCTCGTAGCCGCTGTGCCGGGGCTCCTCCACCACGGTCGGGGCGACCGGGGGGACGACCGCCCGGCGGCGGCGCGCGATGCTCGTGAAGGTGGCGACGCCGATGATGCCGACCGCCATCATGATCAGCCCGACCAGGTCGAGGTTGACGCTCTCGGTCTGCCAGTCGGTCGCGAAGGTGAGTATCGCCCCCGCGCCGATCAGCAGGATGCAGCCTCCCAGGCCCATGATCTCCGCCTCCTGTGTCGATGTAGGACCTCCGGGTACCCCGGCGGGCGACACCTACGCGGGAAAGCCGGCACGACGTCCGCGCGGCACCCGGCGGAAGGGCCGCGCGGGGTCAGCCTTCGAGGAACGCCAGCAGTGCGTTGGCCAGCAGGTACGGGTCGTCCGCGCCGCAGAGTTCGCGGGCGCTGTGCATCGAGAGGATCGCGACGCCGATGTCGACGGTGCGGATCCCGTGGCGGGCGGCGGTGATCGGCCCGATCGTGGTGCCGCACGGCATCGCGTTGTTGGAGACGAACGTCTGCCACTCCACGCCGGCGCGTTCGCAGGCGGCGGCGAACACGGCCCGGCCGCTGCCGTCCGTCGCGTACCGCTGGTTGACGTTGACCTTCAGGATGGGGCCACGGTTGGGGCGGGGGTGGTGCGTGGGGTCGTGGCGCTCCGCGTAGTTGGGGTGCACGGCGTGGCCGGTGTCGGAGGAGAGGCAGACCGTGCCGGCGAAGGCCCGGGCGCGGTCCTCGTAGGTGCCACCCCGGGCGAACACCGAGCGCTCCAGCACCGATCCGAGGAGAGGGCCGTCGGCGCCGGTGTCGGCCTGGGAGCCGTTCTCCTCGTGGTCGAAGGCGGCGAGGACGGGGATGTACGCCAGACCGTCCCGGCCGGAGACGGCGGCGAGCGCCGCGGTGCCGGCGTGCACGGAGAGGAGGTTGTCCATCCGTGGACCGGCGACGAGTTCGCGGTGGCGGCCGAGGAACGCGGGGGCCTCCAGGGCGTGGGTCATCAGGTCCCAGCCGGTGACCTCGCCGGGCGCGAGTCCGCTCTCCTCCTCCAGGAAGGAGATCAGGTCGCCCTCCCTGACGGTGTCGCCGAGGCCCCAGATGGGCTGCATGTGCTTCTGCTTGTCGAGCTGCAGCCCCTTCTCGTAGATCGAGCGGTCCATGTGGATGGCGAGCTGGGGCACGCGCAGCAGGGGGCGGTCGACGTTGACCAGGCGGGTGGAGCCGTCCCGCAGCGTGAGCCGGCCGGCGAGGCCGAGGTCGCGGTCGAGCCAGGAGTTGAGCAGCGGTCCGCCGTAGATCTCCACGGCGATCTGCCGCCAGCCGTGCGCTCCCATGTCCGGCTCGGGCTTGACTCGGAGGTTGGGGGAGTCGGTGTGGGCGCCGACGATGCGGAAGGGGGTGTGGGCCGGTGCGCCCTCCGGCACGTACCAGGCGATGATCGCGCCGCCCCGGAGCACGTACTTGCCGCCGCTGGTCCCGTCCCAGGCGTCGGTCTCCTCGACCTGCCGGAATCCGGCCTTGTCCAGCCGCTCGGCGGCGTTCGCCACGGCGTGGTAGGGCGAGGGGCTCGCCGTCAGGAAGGACATCATGTCCTCGGTGTGGCCGCGGTCGAAGGCGGCGTGTGACGGGGAGGCTGCACGGCTGCTCATGGTGTTCACCTTAACGAGCGTTCCCCGAGGGCCCGGTACGCCCGGTGGGACGGGGCTTCCGCGCGCGGTACGGGGGTGGGGGCCACGGTACGGCGGAAGGCCCGCTCCGGGACGGGACGGGAGCGGGCCTTCGCGGCGGTGTGGTGCGAGCGCGGACTAGAAGGCCGCCTCGTCCAGTTCCATCAGGTCGTTGTCGACGCCCTCGGCGATCTCGCGGGCGAGCGAGACGCCGGGCAGGACGTTGGCGGCGAAGAACTTCGCGGCCGCGATCTTGCCCTGGTAGAACGCCTTGTCCTTGGCGGAGGCGGTCTCCAGCTTCTCGGCGGCGACGGCCGCACCGCGCAGCAGCAGGTAGCCGACGACGACGTCGCCGGAGGCGAGCAGCAGGCGCGTGGTGTTGAGGCCGACCTTGTAGATGTTCTTGACGTCCTCGCCGGTGGCGGTGAGGTCGGTGAGCATCCGGCCGACGATCGCCTCCAGGTCCACGGCGGCCCTTGGAGAGGGCGTCGCGGGCGCCGGCCAGCTCGTCGCCGCCGGTGCCGACCGCGAGGAACTTCTTGATCTCCTCGGCCAGCAGGTTCAGCGACGCGCCCTGGTCGCGGACGATCTTCCGGAAGAAGTAGTCCTGGCCCTGGATCGCGGTGGTGCCCTCGTAGAGGGTGTCGATCTTGGCGTCGCGGATGTACTGCTCGATCGGGTACTCCTGCAGGTACCCGGAGCCGCCGAAGATCTGCAGCGACTGGGCGAGCTGCTCGTACGCCTTCTCGGAGCCGTAGCCCTTCACGATCGGCAGCAGCAGGTCGTTCAGGCCGTGCAGGGACTTGGCGTCCTCGCCCGCGGCCTCCTTGAACGCGATCTCGTCCTGCACCGCGGCGGTGTAGAGGACGAGGGAGCGCATGCCCTCCGCGTACGCCTTCTGCGTCATCAGCGAGCGGCGCACGTCGGGGTGGTGGGTGATGGTGACCTTGGGCGCGGTCTTGTCCATGAAGTTCGCCAGGTCGGGACCCTGGACGCGCTCCTTGGCGTACTCCAGCGCGTTGAGGTAGCCCGTCGACAGCGTGGAGATCGCCTTCGTGCCGACCATCATGCGGGCGAACTCGATGATCATGAACATCTGGCGGATGCCGTCGTGCTTGTCGCCGATCAGCCAGCCCTTGGCGGGGTGCTTGTCGCCGAAGGTCATCTCGCACGTGTTGGACGCCTTGAGGCCCATCTTGTGCTCGACGTTGGTGGCGTAGACGCCGTTGCGCTCGCCCAGCTCACCGGTCTCCCAGTCGAAGTGGAACTTCGGCACGAGGAAGAGGGACAGGCCCTTGGTGCCCGGGCCGTGGCCCTCGGGGCGGGCGAGGACGTAGTGGAGGATGTTCTCCTCCATGTCGTGCTCACCGGAGGTGATGAAGCGCTTCACGCCCTCGATGTGCCAGGAGCCGTCGTCCTGCTGGATCGCCTTGGTGCGTCCGGCGCCCACGTCCGAGCCCGCGTCGGGCTCGGTGAGGACCATGGTGGAGCCCCACTGCTTCTCGACCGCGATCTGGGCGATCTTCTTCTGGGCCTCGTTGCCCTCGTCGTGGAGGATGCCGGCGAACGCCGGGCCCGAGGAGTACATCCATATCGCCGGGTTCGAGCCGAGGAGCAGTTCGGCGTAGGACCAGACGAGGGAGCGCGGCGCGGTGGTGCCACCGATCTCCTCGGGGAGGCCGAGGCGCCAGTACTCGGAGTCCATGAAGGCCTTGTAGCTCTTCTTGAAGCTCGCCGGCACCGGGGCGGTGTTGGTCTCGGGGTCGAAGACCGGCGGGTTGCGGTCGGCGTCGGCGAAGGACTCGGCGAGGTCGTTCTCCGCGAGGCGGGCGATCTCGTCGAGGATGCTCTTGGCGGTCTCGACGTCCATCTCCGCGAACGGGCCGGTGCCGTACAGCTTGTCGCGCCCGAGGACCTCGAAGAGGTTGAACTCGATGTCGCGGAGATTCGACTTGTAGTGCCCCATGGCGACGGCTCCGTAACGGATCGGGGAGGAGGCAGGGTTCCTCGTACATCTACCAGCAAGTAGCCACGATGATGCTACCCGTCGGTAATAAGAAGCAACCCCTCACGGACATCTGTGACGCGGCCCGCATCCCACGGCACTTCCGGGCCCGCCGGCTCGCACCAGACTGTCTTGCCGTCCGGGCCCCGGTCCACACCCCAGCGCATACTGACCGCGTCCAGCAGTGCGAGGCCGCGTCCGGACTCGTCATCGCCTTCGGCCGGGCGCGGGACGGGCCACCGCAGCGGGTACGGATCGGTGACCGCGACCCGCGTCCGGCCGTCGTCCGCGACGGAGACGCTCACCGTCACGGGCGTGCCCTCCCCGAGGTGGGCGATCACGTTCGTCACCAGCTCGCTGACGCACAGCTGGAGTTCCGGCCACTCGGCCCCCACGTGCCCTCGCACGGTCCGGCGGAGCGCCGGGACCTCGTCCGGAGCCGCGAGGAGCGTGACATCCAGCCGCCTCACCGCCCGGCCGCCCCGCGGAGCGCGGCGGCGAGGGCGCGGGCCGTGGCCGTGTTGCAGTTGCCGAGGGTGACGAGCGGCGGGGTCCGGTGGTCGCTGCCGAGCGAGGGCAGCGTGATGCCGTGCTCGGCGAGCGCGGCGCGCAACTGCGCCACGCACTCCGTGGCGTCGGACTCGTGGGATGGGCAACGGGCACTGCGTACACCTTCCGTGCGGTCTGTGACGAACGCCTCACACAGTGGCGTCGCCGTGCGTACCGTGGAAAGCACTTCGGGTTGCGCTGCGTGACTGGCAAATTGGCGGTGGTGAGTCGTGCCCCCTCGCAAGGACCCCGACGCTTCGGTGGGCGTCCCGTCCTTCTACGGCGCCGAGCTGCGGTACAAGCGGGAGGAGGCGGGGCTCACGCTGGAGCAGCTGGCCGACGGCAGTTTCCGCGGCGTGCCGTTCCTCAGCCAGATCGAGCGCGGCGAGCGGCGGATGCCCGCGGACCTCGCCCGGCACGTGGACGAGCGGCTGGGCACGGACGGCTTTTTCCAGCGCCGCTGTGAAGACGCGCGGAAGGCCAAGCAGTCCGGGCACGCGGAGTACTTCGCTGACGTGGCCGAGATGGAGCGGTTCGCCGAGACGATCGAGGACTGGGCCCCGATGCTGGTGCCGGGGCTGCTGCAGACGGAGGCGTACGCACGCGCCATCGTCCGGGCCGCCATGCCACGGGCGCCGGAGGAGGTGGTGGAGGAGAAGGTCGCTGCCCGCGTAACACGTGCGACGCTCTTCGGCCAGGCTTCGCCGCCGTCGCTCTGGGCGGTCCTCGACGAGTCGGTGATCCGCCGGCCCGTCCTCGCGCCCCGGGAGATGACGGTTTTGCTGTCACACTTGGCGACGACGATCAGAGAGACCCGGTCCATTCTGCAGATCGTCCCGGAAACCACGTCCGCCCATCCGTTCATGATGGGAATGACAAGGATCATGACGTTCCCGGACGCGCCCCCCGTGGTCTATCTGGAGAGCCTCCACAGCGGTCAACTCGTCGACTATCCACGGCTCGTGAAGCAGTACCGGCAGTCGTACGATCTGCTGAGGGCCGCCGCACTGCCGCCTGAGGCGTCCCTGGCCATGGTCGAGGCTGCGGCAGAGGACTTCCGAAATGGCAAAAACACACGTTGACTTGAGCAACGTTCGCTGGCGCAAGAGCAGCTACAGCAACGGAACGGGCGGCGAGTGCCTGGAAGTCGCCGAAGGCTTCTCCCGCGTCGTCCCCGTCCGCGACTCGAAGACGCCCCACGGTCCCGTCCTCGCGGTCGGTGCCGGCGCGTGGTCGTCCTTCGTGGGCGCGATCAGGACCGGGGGGCTCGGCCGCTGAGGCGGGACCGGCGGCCGGACCCGCTCCCGGCGGAGCCTCGGTAGGCTTGCGCCCATGTACGGCTACGACCAGACCCCCGGCGGTCAGCAGCACTACGGCCCCCCGCCGCAGCAGCCGATGTCGGGCGCGGGCATGCCCGGTGCCGGGATGCCCGGAGCGGGCTACGGTGAGCAGCCGCTGTACCCCGAGCCGTCACCCCCTTCGCTCGCGGACGCGGTGCGGGCCTTCACGACGGGGTCGCTCTCCGCGGAGGACTTCCAGCAGGTCTTCGCGACGTCGAAGGTGTACTGCCCGCGTGGGGACAATCCCGGCTTCCTGGCGCTGCACAACACACAGCAGCCGGTGATCCCGATGTTCAGCTCGCTCAAGGAGCTGCGCCGCTACGCGGGCAAGGAGTCCAAGTACTTCGTGATCACCGGTGCCGAGGTGATCGACCTGCTGCCCACCGGGTACGGCTTCGTCCTCGACATGGAGGGCGAGCACCGGATGGTCTTCGACGCCAAGGCCGTCGAGCAGATGGTCGACTTCGCGATGCGGCGCATGTACGGGTAGTCCCCGCAGCCTCTCTCCGTCCGACGACCGGCGAGCATCCTCCGAGGTGCTCGCCGGTCGTCTGTGTGCGGGGGGCACCGTGCGTGGGGCCTTCTCCGGGCGGCGCGGAGCCCGTCCAGGGCGGGGTCTCCGGGAATGCGTCCGGAGGGATCCGTGTTGGGGGTGGCGAGAAGTTCAGGATTCAACTAACCTGGACGCACAAGGAGGTCCCCCCATGCCTGCAGTGACCGTCGAAAACCCCCTGACCCTGCCGCGCGTCACCGCGGCCGACGGCGCCGTCCAGCGGCCCGTGCTCGCCGTGACCACGGCGCCCCAGGGATACGAGGGGGAGGGTTTCCCGGTGCGCCGCGCGTTCGCCGGGATCAACTACAAGCACCTCGACCCGTTCATCATGATGGACCAGATGGGCGAGGTGGAGTACGCGCCGGGCGAGCCGAAGGGCACCCCCTGGCACCCGCACCGCGGCTTCGAGACCGTCACGTACATCATCGACGGGATCTTCGACCACCAGGACTCCCAGGGCGGTGGCGGCACCATCACCAATGGGGACACGCAGTGGATGACGGCGGGCGCGGGCCTGCTGCACATCGAGGCGCCGCCGGAGCACCTGGTCGTGTCCGGCGGTCTGTTCCACGGCCTCCAGCTGTGGGTGAACCTGCCGGCCAAGGACAAGATGATGCCTCCGCGCTACCAGGACATCCGCGGCGGCAACGTCCAGCTGCTGACCACGCCCGACGGCGGCGCGCTGCTGCGAGTGATCGCCGGTGAGCTGGACGGGCATGCCGGTCCCGGCATCACGCACACGCCGATCACGATGATCCATGCGACGGTGGCGCCGGGTGCGGAGGTCACACTGCCGTGGCGGGAGGACTTCAACGGGCTGGCGTATGTGCTGGCGGGCAAGGGCTCGGTCGGTGCCGAGCGTCGTCCGATCCATCTGGGCCAGACCGCGGTCTTCGGTGCCGGCGGCTCGCTGACCGTCCGTGCGGACGAGAAGCAGGACTCACACACCCCGGACCTGGAGGTCGTGCTGCTCGGCGGGCGGCCGATCCGGGAGCCCATGGCGCACTACGGGCCGTTCGTCATGAACACCCGCGAGGAGCTCCAGCAGGCGTTCGACGACTTCCAGAAGGGCCGCCTCGGCACCGTCCCGGCCGTCCACGGGATGTGACTCCCGGGCCCGGGTTCGCGACCCGGCGGGCGTGCGGTCGACGCCGCCTGCCCCGGGGCCCCGGTGGGGCGGGCGCGGCGGCACCCGTCGGTCCGGACCGCCTCCGCGAGCGCCCCGACCGCCCGGGTGCTGCGGTGGGGCATCGGTGTGGTGCCGCCTCGCTCCTGTGGTGTGTTGGGAGCGGGGCCGGGACGTGGCGCCTACGGTGCTGGTCCCCACACCGATGGAGCTGCCATGAGATCCGTTTCGAGAGCGGGCGGCGTCCGCGCTGCCCTGGCCCTCGGCCTCGCCTTCGTCCCGGCACTGTCCGCGCAGGCCGACCCGTCCAGACCCTCCGATGCCATCGCCTGTGACGTCGAGGCCCTGAAGGCGGCCGTCGACGCCGCCAACGCCGCGGGCGGCGGCACCGTCCGGCTGGCTCCCAGGTGCACCTATACGCTCACGGCAGTGGACAACACCGGTCCCAGCGGCGACCCCAACGGCCTGCCGCTCATCACCACCCCCGTCACGCTCAAGGGCGGCGAGGACACGGTCATCGAACGGGCCGCCACCGCTCCCCAGTTCCGCGTCTTCGAGGTCACCGGCCCGGCAGGCGCCCTCACTCTCGACGGCACCGCCCGCGGGAAGGGCCGCGGCGACGGCGTGAGCGCCGCCTCGGCCCTCGGCGGCGTCGACCGCGACCGGGACCGGGACGACCGGGACCGGGACTGCCGGAGCGGCTCGGGCCTGACCGTCCGCGGCGGCAGCAGCACCGACGACGGCGGCGCCGTCCTCGTCGACGACGACCGCGGCCTGACCCTGAAGTGCACCACCCTCACCGGCAACAACGCCGCCGACAGTGGCGGCGCGGTCTACGCCGAGAGCGGCGCCGACGTCACCGCAACCTCCAGCCATGTGGACGGCAACACCGCGACCGACCACGGCGGGGGCATCTTCACCGACGGGACGACGCTGTCTCTCAAGCGGAGCAGCGTGAACGGCAACACCGGCGACGACGGGGGCGGCATCCACGCCGAGAGAAGCAGCCTCTCCCTCACCGACAGCACCGTCAACGAGAACACGTCCCGCAACGAGGTGGGGGGCGGAATCTTCGCCGAAGACGCCCCCGCGACGTTCATCCGCAGCCAGGTGAACCGGAACACCGGCGCGATCACCGGCGCGGGCATCGCGATCCTCGCCGGCGAAGGCACCGTCACGACCTTCTGGCGAAGCGAGATCAACGGCAACACCGGCATCATCCTGGGCGCAGGCATCTTCAACAACGGCGGCACCACCACCCTGCAGTCCACCCACGTCAGCAACAACACACTCGCCGACATCTCACCGCTCGGCGCCGGCATCCTCAACGGCGGCGACCTCACCCTCCGCGACAGCCGCGTCAGCGGGAACACGGCTCCCGGTGACGTGGGCGGCGGCGGCATCGCGAACTTCGCCACCCTCGAGATCGAGAAGACCTCCATCAGGAACAACACTGCCGGTGCCTTCGGCGGCGGCCTGTACAACGGCGACGGCACCGCGACCCTGACCGGCTCCAAGGTCACCAGGAACGAGGCCACCAGCGGCGGCGGCATCTACGAAGAGCCCGGCAGCACCGTCACCCTCGACCAGACCGCGGTCACCGACAACACCCCCGACAACTGCGCCCCGCCCGGAGCCGTACCCGGCTGCACCGGCTGAGCCCGGCGCCCGGCCGTCCACGGGACGTGATCCTCGGCCCCTCCGACGTCCGCTCCGGCGGGCGGCGACCGATACCGTCCGCCCGGGTCCGGCGGACCGGGCGGCGGGCCGCTCCCCCTTCGCGACGAGCGCCGCTCCTCCTCTGACGAGCCGTCACCCGTCCGGACCCCACGGACGGGACGGGTCGCGCCGGGCGTGATCGGCTGGAGCCGTGCCGCCGCCGCAGACCCTTCTCCCCCGGACCGTGCAGCGTCTCGCCGCTTGGTGCGCCGTCGCCCTGCTCGTCGCGGGGGTCGCCGCCGTCGGCGTGTGGCTGGTCGTCGAGTTCAAGACCGCCGTCACGCCCCTGCTGCTCGCGCTGCTGGGCACCGCGCTGCTCGGTCCGCTGCACCGGCGCCTGGTCAGGATGAAGGTGCAGCGTTCCCTCGCCGCCGGGATCACCTGTGCGGCCGTCGTCGCGGTGGTCGGCGGGGCGATGTACATCGTCGTGAACGCGCTGATCGAGTCCGGGGACCAGATCATCGCCTCCCTCAGGCGGGCCGCGGCGGATCTCGCCAGGCACTTCGGCGCCGCGGGTACCTCGCTCGACGACCTGGCGACCAACTCCAGGGAGCTGCTCTCCAAGTTCGGCGGCACGGCCGCGTCCGGGGTGATCTCCGGGATCAGCGTCGTGGGCGAGATGATCGCCATCGCGGTCCTCGCCCTGCTGCTGATCTTCTTCTTCCTCCGCGATTCCGACCGCGCGGTGTCCACCCTGCGCTCCCTCGTGCCGCGGTCGACCGGCGACATGGCGGAGGCGATGGGGCGGCGGGCCTTCGGGGCGGTCGAGGGCTTCATGCGCGGCACCACGTTCATCGCCCTGATCGACGCCGTCTGCATCACCGTGGGCCTGCTGATCCTGCGGGTGCCCGGGGCGGTCGGACTGGGCGCGCTCGTCTTCGTCTTCGCCTACATCCCCTATCTGGGGGCCTTCATCTCCGGATCGATGGCCGTGCTCGTGGCGCTCGCCGACCGGGGCTTCGTGATCGCGCTCTGGGCGCTCGGTGTCGTCCTCGCCGTACAGGTGCTGGAGGGCCATGTGCTGCAGCCGATGATCCAGAGCCGCACCGTCCAGATGCATCCGGCCGTCGTGATGCTGGCGATCACCGCGGGCGCGGGCATCGCCGGGATCCTCGGGATGCTGCTGGCCGTGCCGCTGACGGCGGCCGCGTTCGGGATCGTCGGGGAGCTGCGCAGCCGCTACGAGGCCGTGGGCGAGCCGACGCAGGGACCCGGCGGCACCGCCTCCGGGGGCCCTTCCTCCGGCCCGGGCTCGTAGAGCTCGAACCAGATCGACTTGCCCTCGCCCCTCGGGTCCACGCCCCAGACGTCGGCGAGCATCTCCATCAGCACCAGGCCCCGGCCGGACGAGGCCAGCTCGCCCGGGCGCCGCTTGTGCGGCAGTTCGTCGCTGGTGTCCGAGACCTCCACCCGCAACCGCCGGCAACCGTGCTCCCCGGCCGCCTCCGCCACCATCAGCGCGTCCCCGTCCGTGTGCACGAGCACATTGGTGACCATCTCGGAGACCATCAGCACCGCCGAGTCGATCTGCTCGTCGTCGGCCCAGTCGTACAGCAGGTCCCGCATCTGCCGCCGCGCCAACGAGATCCGCTCGGGCTCGGCCTGGCGGACGGTCAGGACCGTGCGCCGCGGGGCCCGGCGTGCGGGCCTGCCGTGCCGGGAGAGCAGCACGACCGCGATGTCGTCCTCGCGGCGGTCCGACAGCGGACCGATGGTGTGGTGCGAGGCAGGCCCGTGCACTGCCTGCACCAGCGCGTCCGCGAGCTTCTCCAGCGAGCCTGCCTCGTCCCGGTGCTCCTCCAGCACGGACCGGACCCGTGCCCACCCGCTGTCCAGGTCGTGCCCGCCGGTCTCCAGCAGCCCGTCCGTGCAGATCATGATCGTCTCGCCGGGCTCCAGCACGATCTGCGTCGTCGGGTAGTCGGAGTCCGGGTCGATGCCCAGCGGCAGACCGCCGGCCGTGGGCCGCAGGATCACCGTGCCGTCGGCCATCCTGATCGCCGGATCGGGGTGCCCCGCCCGGGCGATCTCGATCGTGCCGGTCGCCGGGTCGCACTCCAGATAGAGGCAGGTCGCGAAGCGCGGGGCGGTGTGGCCGCCCACGGGGTCGCCGTCGTCGTACACCTCGCTCTCCGTGTAGGAGTGCAGCCCGGCCAGGAAGCGCGACGCCCGGGCCAGCACCGCGTCGGGGCGGTGGCCCTCGGAGGCGTACGCGCGCAGGGCGGTCCGCAGCTGCCCCATCAGCCCGGCCGCCCGTACGTCATGGCCCTGGACGTCGCCGATGACCAGGGCGATCCTCCCACCGCCCGCCCCGTCGGCACGGGAGCCGCCGGGCAGCGGGATCAGGTCGTACCAGTCGCCGCCCACCTGGAGGCCGCCGCCGGTCGGCACGTACCGGGCCGCCACCGACATGCCCGGGATGCCCGGTCCCAGCGACGGCATCATCGAGCGCTGGAGTCCCCGCGACAGCTCCCGTTCGCTCTCGGCCACCCCGGCGCGGGCCAGCGCCTGCGCCAGCATCCGGGCGACCGTGGTCAGGACCGAGCGTTCGTCGGGCGTGAAGGCGACGGGATGGCTGAACGCGGCCATCCAGGTGCCCATCGTGCGACCCGCGACGATCAGCGGAAGGAAGGCCCACGACTGCCTGCCGTAGACCTCGATCAGCGGCCACATCGTGGGGTAACGGCGCCGGTAGTCCTCCGGCGTCGGCACGTAGAGGGCCCGCCCCGTGCGGATGACCTCGGCGGCCGGGTACTCGGTGTCGAGCGGCATGTCGGCGAGCGGCCCGGCCTCGTGCTCGTCGTAGCCGTGGTGCCCGAGGACCTTGAGCCGGTCCGCCGTGACGCCGAAGACGGCGAGCCCGTCGGGGGAGAAGCCCGGCATCGACAGCGACGCGGCGACCCGCAGCACCTCGGCGGTGGACCGGGCCTCGGCCAGCGCCCGTCCCGCGTCCAGCAGGAACGCCTCGCGGGAGCGCCGCCAGTCGCCGGTGACCGGGGTGTGCGCGCTCGTGCCCGGCTGCGGCTCCGGGACCTCCTGGATCGTGCCGAACAGGTGGTAGCCGTCGCCCTCGACCACCGGCCTGGACCGGCTGCGCACGGTGCGCAGCACCCGTCCCTCCACGTCGACGACCCGCACCCGGGACTCGGCGAGGGTCCCCTCGGCCACGGCGAGCCCGATGATGCCGCTGACCTCGTTCCAGTCGACGGGGTGCAGACGCGAGCGCACGGCCGAGGTGGTGTACGTGCCGCCCCCGCCGGGCAGCCCGAGCAGCCGGGCGGCCTCCGCGTCGAGGCTCACGGTCCCGGCCGTGTTGTCCCAGCTCCACAGGCCGGTCGCCGTCGCGGCCAGGACGTCCTCGGTGCGCATTTTCCTACTGTATTCAGGTTGCTCCGGCCCACACCCGCTGGGTCGGAGGGGCCGGCCGGTCACCGTGGATCCGTGGTGCCGCCGGGACGCCCGGCACCGCGCCGTAATCCGGGAGGGCGACCACGGGCCGGGCGGTAACCTGGGTGGGTCCGCCCACATCCCCCACCGCGAAGACTGGATGAACGACGATGCATCGGTACAGGTCCCACACCTGCGGCGAGCTCCGCGCCTCTGACGTCGGCACCGACGTCCGGCTGAGCGGCTGGCTGCACAATCGCCGAGACCTGGGTGGCATCCTCTTCATCGATCTGCGCGACCACTACGGTCTGGTCCAGCTCGTCGCCCGCCCCGGCACCCCGGCCAACGAGGCCCTGAGCCACCTCAGCAAGGAGTCCGTCGTCCGCGTGGACGGCAAGGTATCCGCCCGTGGCACGGACAACGTCAACCCGGACCTGCCGACCGGCGAGATCGAGATCGAGGTCACCGACGTCGAGGTGCTCGGCTCCTCGGCCCAGGTGCCCTTCACGATCAACACGGACGACGGCGTCAACGAGGAGCGGCGCCTGGAGTACCGCTTCCTGGACCTGCGCCGCGAGCGCATGCACCGCAACATCATGCTGCGCACCGCCGTCATCTCCGCCATCCGGCACAAGATGACCGCGCTCGGCTTCAACGAGATGGCCACCCCGATCCTCACGGCGACCTCCCCCGAGGGCGCCCGTGACTTCCTGGTGCCGTCCCGGCTGAACCCCGGCAAGTTCTACGCGCTGCCGCAGGCGCCGCAGCAGTTCAAGCAGCTGCTGATGATCGCGGGCTTCGACCGCTACTTCCAGATCGCGCCCTGCTTCCGCGACGAGGACGCCCGCGCGGACCGCTCGCCCGGCGAGTTCTACCAGCTCGACATCGAGATGAGCTTCGTCGAGCAGGAGGACGTCTTCCGCCCCGTCGAGAGGCTGATGACGGAGCTCTTCGAGGAGTTCGGCGGTGGCCGCCACGTCACCTCGCCGTTCCCGCGGATCCCGTTCCGTGAGGCGATGCTCAAGTACGGCTCCGACAAGCCGGACCTGCGGGCGCAGCTGGAGCTCGTCGACATCACCGACGTCTTCGAGGGCTCCGAGTTCAAGGCCTTCGCGGGCAAGCACGTCCGCGCCCTTCCGGTGCCGGCCGTCCAGGACCAGCCGCGGAAGTTCTTCGACCAGCTCGGCGAGTACGCCGTGGAGCAGGGCGCCAAGGGCCTGGCCTGGGTCCGCGTCGGTGACGAAGGCCCCCACGGCCCCGAGGGCCTGGGAGGTACCCCCACGCTCTCCGGCCCGATCGCCAAGTTCCTCACCGAGGAGAACGTCAAGGTCCTCACCGAGCGTCTGGGCCTCAAGACCGGACACGCGGTGTTCTTCGGCGCCGGCGAGTTCGACGAGGTCTCCAAGATCATGGGTGCGGTGCGGGTCGAGGCCGCGCGCCGCTCCGGTCACTTCGAGGAGAACGTCTTCCGGTTCTGCTGGATCGTCGACTTCCCGATGTACGAGAAGGACCCGGAGACCGGGAAGCTCGACTTCTCGCACAACCCCTTCTCCATGCCGCAGGGCGGTCTGGAGGCACTGGAGACGCAGGACCCGCTGGACGTCCTCGGCTGGCAGTACGACATCGTCTGCAACGGCGTAGAGCTGTCCTCCGGCGCCATCCGGAACCACGAGCCCGACATCATGTTCAAGGCCTTCGAGATCGCGGGCTACGACCGTGAGACCGTCGAGCGCGAGTTCTCCGGAATGCTCCGCGCCTTCCAGTACGGCGCCCCGCCGCACGGCGGCATCGCCCCGGGCGTCGACCGCATCGTGATGCTGCTGGCCGACGAGCCGAACATCCGCGAGACCATCGCGTTCCCGCTGAACCAGAACGCGCAGGACCTGCTGATGGGCGCCCCCGCGGAGGTCGAGGAAGCGCGTCTGAAGGAGCTGCACATCGGCATCTACAAGGGGCCGGCGAAGCCGACGCCGTACAAGCCCACCAAGTGAGGTCGGTGCCGCACCCGTCCGCCCGGTGAGGGACGGGCCCGCCGAGCGGGCCCGCCGCACGACGGCGCCGGCGCGGCAGTGATCGCGGAAGGGCCCGGAACCATCGGGGACGCCCCACGGCGTCCTCGGGTTCCGGGCCCTTCCGCGTTGTTTTCGTGCTCCTTCCGAGTCGTTCACGGCGCCGCGCCGACGACGGGCGGCACGCCGGCGGGAATGCACGCGTGGAGCCGTCGACGGCCCACCGGGAGCCGGCCACCGGGCGCGGGACGCGCCGCAGGGGCCGCCCGGACCGCACGCGCCGTGTGAATCGCCCGGACCGTCCGGCCGCTCGCACCGCACGAGGATCACGAGAGGACATCGCGGAGTGCTCAGCACCGTACTGACCAGAGCAGCGCTGCCACTGCTGGCCGCGGGACTGCTGCTCGGGGGCTGCGCGAAGCCCTCGGCGCCGCCCCCCGTCGCCGGCCCCCTCCCCGCGGCGCCGCACGCCGGAGCGCCGCACGCCGGCCCGGCCGGTTCCCCCGCGGCACCACACCCCGGCCCGCCCGCCGCCGACCGTGCGGGAACCGCCGGGCTCCCCGGACTCGGGCCCAGGACCAGTGAGCTCGTTCCCGACGCCACCGACCAGGCGTTCCTGGTGAGCGGGAGATCGACGAACTCCAGCGAGTCCACGGCCACGCTCTACGAGCGCGACGAGAACGGGCGCTGGAGGGCCGTCGCCGGCCCGTGGCCCGCGCACAACGCCCTGAAGGGATGGACCGACGAGCACTGGGCCGGGGACCACCGCTCGCCGATCGGCGTCTTCGGGCTCACCGACGCCGGCGGCCGGCTGCCCGACCCGGGCACGAAACTCCCGTACCACCAGTCCGAGGAGTTCGTGGCCATCGGCACCGGATTCCGGGGCGAGACCCTGCGGGGTTCCTTCGACTACGTCGTCGCGATCAACTACAACCGGGAGTCCGGACTGACCCCGCTCGACGAGCGGCGACCCCTGGGCTGGGACCGGGGTGGGGGCGTCTGGATCCACGTCGACCACGACGGACCGACCCAGGGCTGCGTCTCGCTCGGACTGGACCGGATGGCCGACCTGCTGCGCCGGCTGGATCCGGACAAGCGGCCGGTGGTCGTGATGGGCGACAGCGCCTCACTGGCGCGCTGAGCGGCCGGCGGGCCGGCGGCGGCCCCCGGCCGCAGAACGGTGGGCACAGCCGGTGGGCGCGCCGCCCGCTGGAGTGTCGGCCTCGTTGTGCGTCGCCCGCCGGGCCGTCCGCAGCGTTGCGTGTCGGCGGCTGGGGGTGTGTCGGCCCCGTTGCGCGTCGGCGGCTGGGGTGTCGCTCGGTGCGCGTCGGCCCCGCTGCGCACCGCACGCCGGGGTTCGGCCTCGTTGCGCGTCGGCCCGTCGCCCCGCTGCCGGGCGGTTACGCGGCAGCGGACACGAGGCAGGGCGGACACGCGGCAGGGCCGGGGAAACCGTGTCTCCCCGGCCCTGCCATGCGCTCGGACGTGCCGCGGCCGGTTTCCGGCGGGGCCGGTCGGGTGCGCGTGCGCACCGGAGGCGTCGGCTCCGCGGGCACCCCCGGGCTGCTCAGGCCTTGTTGGGCTCCTCGAGACGCGGGAAGAGCACCGCGCCCTTCGTCACCGTCGAGCCGGCCGGCAGCCCGCCCCACTCCGCGGCGTCCTGGACCCGCTGACCGGCCAGGGCGCCCAGCGACGCCTCCGCGCCCAGGGAGTCCCACAGCTTCTGCGAGGTGTCCGGCATGACCGGGTTCAGCAGCACGGCCACGGCCCGCAACGACTCGGCCGCCGTGTAGAGGATGGTCGCGAGGCGGGCGCGGCCCTCCTCGGAGCCCGCTGCGCCAGCAGCATGATCAAATGCAGTCTTGGCGACCTTCCACGGCTCCTGCTCCGTGATGTAGCCGTTGACCTGCTTCACGAAGTCGAAGACCGCCAGGATGCCGCCCTGGAAGTCCAGCTCCTCGCCGATCCTGCGGTCGGCCTCGGCCACGGCCTTCGCCAGGCCCTCCTGGATCGCCTTCTCGGCCTCGCCGTTCGCGGTGGCCCCGGGCAGCGAGCCGCCGAAGTACTTGCCCACCATCGCGGCGACCCGCGACGCCAGGTTGCCGTAGTCGTT
Organism: Streptomyces sp. WMMC940; assembly: GCF_027460265.1. Taxonomy (NCBI): domain Bacteria; kingdom Bacillati; phylum Actinomycetota; class Actinomycetes; order Kitasatosporales; family Streptomycetaceae; genus Streptomyces; species Streptomyces sp. WMMC940. The sequence goes on along the minus strand of NZ_JAPZBC010000001.1, from coordinate 3,648,315 downwards.
GGCGAGCTCGCTCGTGTAGCGGGCGGAGAAGTCCTCCCACGAGAACGAGCCGTCCTGGCCGAACGCGATCGCGCGCAGGAAGTACCAGCGGTACGCGTCCACGCCGAAGTGCGAGGTCAGGTCCTGGGGCTTGATGCCGGTCAGGTTCGACTTCGACATCTTCTCGCCGCCGACCATCAGCCAGCCGTTGGCCGCGACCCTGCCGGGCACCGGAAGGCCCTGCGCCATCAGCATCGCGGGCCAGATGATCGCGTGGAAGCGGAGGATGTCCTTGCCGACGAGGTGGACGTTCGCGGGGAACGTGTCCGCGAACTTCGCCGGGTTCTCGTTGTAGCCGACCGCCGTCGCGTAGTTCAGCAGGGCGTCGACCCACACGTAGATGACGTGCTTCTCGTCCCACGGGATCGGGATGCCCCAGTCGAACGTCGACCGGGAGATCGACAGGTCCTGCAGCCCCTGCTTGACGAAGTTCACGACCTCGTTGCGGGCGGACTCGGGCTGGATGAAGCCGGGGTTGGCCTCGTAGAGCTCCAGCAGCCTCGGACCGTACTCGCTCAGTTTGAAGAAGTAGTTCTCCTCCTTGAGGATCTCCACCGGCTTCTTGTGCACGGGGCACAGCTTCTCGCCGGCGAAGTCCCCCTCGCCGTCCAGCAGCTCGCCGGGGAGCTTGTACTCCTCACAGCCCACGCAGTACGGGCCTTCGTACCCGCCCTTGTAGATCTCGCCCTTGTCGTACAGGTCCTGCACGAACTCCTGGACGCGGTCGGTGTGCCGGCGCTCGGTCGTGCGGATGAAGTCGTCGTTCGCGATCTCCAGGTGCTCCCAGAGGGGCTTCCACGCTTCCTCCACGAGCTTGTCGCACCATTCCTGCGGGGTGACGCCGTTCGCCTCCGCGGTGCGCATGATCTTCTGACCGTGCTCGTCCGTGCCGGTGAGGTACCACACCTTCTCGCCGCGCTGACGGTGCCAGCGCGTGAGCACGTCGCCTGCGACGGTCGTGTAGGCGTGGCCCAGGTGAGGAGCGTCGTTGACGTAGTAGATGGGGGTCGATACGTAGAAGGCCTTCACGCCTTCGCTCGTCCCCTGCTTCTCGGATCCAGTGGCCGCCATGGTCGAAATCCTAACGGCCGCCGGAAGATCGACTCACACGCATGAATCGCGTCCACCCGATCCGGGCGGGCGGGCGCCCACCGGACCGGGCCCCCGCGGGCAGTGCGGAAGGCGCCGCAGCGGGACGGTACGGGCGGAGCCGGGGCTCGGGGGTCCGGGCCTTCGACCGGGCCGCGTCTCGGGCGTGGAGTCCCGCCACCCGACCGGTGCGGCCGGACGGCCGCACCGGTCGGGTCGACGCGATCAGCCGCCGCGGCGGTCCAGCCACTTCGGGAACGCGCCGAGCAGACCCTCGTAGAGCTCCTCGTCGGTGAGCTCGCGGGGGTCCGGGCCCGCGTGGAAGAACGCGGCGTTCTCCACGGAGGCGTCGGCATCGAGCTTGCGCAGGAAGTCGAAGCCCTTGGCGTCGTACTCGCCGAACGCCACGAACTGCCAGAACAGCGGCTTTCCGGCCGCCTCCGCCAACGCCTGCCTCGCGGGCTGCTTGGCGTCGGGCGCGCCGTCGGTCTGGAAGACGACGAGCGCGGGGCCGTCGGCGCCGGACTTCTCGAAGTGCGCGACGACCTCCTCGACGGCCCGGTGGTAGCTGGTACGTCCCATGTGCCCGAGGCCCGCGTGCAGTTCGTCGACGCGGCCTTCGTGCTCGGCGAGCGTCAGCTCGCCGGTGCCGTCGACGTCCGTCGAGAAGAACACGACGTGGACGGACGCGTCCTCGTCGAGGTGGGCGGCGAGCGCGAGGGTCTGCTCGCCGAGCTGCTGTGCGCTGCCGTCCTTGTAGTACGGCCGCATCGACCCGGACCGGTCCAGCACGAGGTACACCTTCGCCCGTGCCCCGGCCGCCCCCGCCTCCTTGAGCGCCGCCCCGGCCGCCTTGTAGGCGCCGACGAGCGCCGCGGCCCGCGCCTTGACGCGCGCGAGGGAGAAGGCGGGCTTGCCGGTGGCGGCGGTGTCGCCGCTGGTGAGGGGGGTCGCGGTGGTCCCCGCCTCGGCGGCGATCGGCTCGGGCTCGGCTTCGGGCTCCGGGGTCGGCTCGGGGGCGATCGACCCGGGGTTCTTCCCGGCGTCGGTGGGTGAGGGGACGGGCTTCTCGGCGGCGTCGGTTTCGGGGTCGGCGGCGGCCTGGGACTCGCGCTCGGGCTCGGCGGTGGTCCCCGCCTCGGCGGCGGCCTGGGCGGCGGCCTGGGGCTCGGGGTCGGCGGCCGTCGCGGTGGTCCCCGCCTCGGCGGTGGCCTGGGGCTCGGGGTCGGCGGCGAGCTCGGGCTCGGGGTCGGCCGCGGTGGCGACCGGCTCAGGGGCGGCGACGTCGACCGAGGGCTTCGGCTCGACGGTGGAGTTCGCGGCTTCGGGCTTGGCCTCGACGGTCGCGTGGGCTGACTTCGCCTCGGCCTCGACGGTCGCGTCCGCGGCGGGGGCCGGGTCCGCGTCGGCGGCCGGCTCCTCGGCCGCGGCCCCGTCGGAGGCAGGGGCCGTCTCGGCGCCGTCGTCGTCGGCGGCGACGGGCTCCGGCGTCGTGGGAGCGGTGTCGGCCGCGGTGGTGTCCGCCTTGCTGTCGGCCGCGGTGGCGGGCTCCGCCTTCGCCGTGTCGGTAGCGGTGTCCGCCTCGGTGGCGGGCCCCTCGGCGTCGCTCGCGTCCGCTGCGGCTTCGGCCTCGGCCGTGTCTTCCTTCGCGGGCTTCGCGGGCTTCGCGACCGCGGCGTCGGCGTGCGTAGCCGTCCCGGCCGCCGGTTCGGTCTCGGCGGTCGCCCCACCCGCGAGCGGTTCGGCCTCCTCCGCGTCCGTGCTCGCGCCGGAGGCAGGAGCGGGTTCGTCCACTGCGGTCCCGGACGTCGCGGCCCCGGCCCCGGCGGAGACGGCCGCATCGGCCGGTGCGGTCTCGGGCACCGCGCCGTCCGCGTCCTCGGTGGTCGGCTTCGTCTCCGCTTCCGCCGCTTCCGCCGCGGGCGCTTCCGCCGAGGCGGAAGCCGTCCCGGCGGCCGGAGCGTCCTCGGTCCCCGCAGCCGGGGCGATCGCGGTGGCACCGTCCTCGGCGGGCTTGTCCCGTCCGGCCGTATCGGCCGGTTCCGTCCCCGCGGCCGCGTCCGGCGCATTCTCGCCCGCCGCGGCGGCATCCGGCGTGGACGGCGTCCGGGCCGGGGGGATCGTCGGGCGCGTGCCCGGGGGAGTGTCGAACGCCGCCGCCACCAGATCCGCCGCACGGTCCTGCGGGTTGGGGGCCTCGGCCTGGGGCGGGACGGAGGCGGGGACGGTCGGGGTCGTCGTGGAGGCCGGTGAGGACGACTCCGTACGCTCGCGTCCAAACACCTTTCGCAGCAAGCTCCGAATGCCCATGAGCGAGGCCTTTCGCGTGAATTGGGTGCGATCAATGTCCGCATTTTCCGGCATTGTCCGGCTCGTCTGTGGCAACGCCGCAGCTCCGGCCAGCGCGGACACGTAAGGTTAGCGGCCGCCTCTTCCGTACGGGCGCAAGCCCCTCCCGCGTCAAGAGCGCCCCGGTCGCTCCGGATTCATCCCGCGTTCACCTGGCTGCCGCCGCACTGCACACATGTGCCCCTACCGTCGCGGCCGGAGACATTCCGACACGATGTCGGCGCGGGGCGCCGAGGGGATAGGGGAAGACGTGCGCAGAATGCTGCCGCTCCTGAGCTCGAACCACCCGGGCGGTCGTTCCGCTCTCACCTGCCGGTACCGCTGCGGTGACGCCTGCTTCCACGAGGTGCCGAACACCAGCGACAACGAGTACGCCGGTGATGTCATCGCCGGGACGCTGTCGCGGCGTTCGATGATGCGTACCGCCGCGGTCGTGACCGTCGCCACCGCCGCCGGTGGTGCCGTCGTCGCGCAGAACGCACCGTCCGCGCAGGCCGCCGCCGTGCCCGCCGCCGGTGACGCCCGCCACGGCGGCGGGCACGGAGGCGGCACACGCGACGGCGCCCGCGGTCTGCGCTTCACGCCGGTCGAGCCCAACACCGCCGACAAGGTGACCGTTCCCGAGGGCTACGCCCAGAACGTGGTGATCCGCTGGGGCGAGCCGATCCTGCGCGGCGCGCCCGCGTTCGACGCCGACCGGCAGACGGCCAGGGCGCAGGCCGGCCAGTTCGGCTACAACAACGACTTCCTCAGCCTGCTGCCGCTGCGCGAGCACGGCCGCCAGGTGCTCGTGGCCAACCACGAGTACACGGACGAGCAGCTGATGTTCAAGGGCTACGACGCCGCCAACCCGACCCGCGAGCAGGTCGAGATCGCCTGGGCCGCGCACGGCCTGTCCGTGGTCGTCGTCCAGGAGGAGCGCAGGAGCGGCAAGCTCACGCCCGTCACCCGCCACTGGCTCAACCGCCGTCTGACGGCCACGAGCGAGTTCCGCCTCACGGGCCCCGCCGCGGGCAGCGACCTGCTCAAGACGTCCGCCGACCCGACCGGCACCAAGGTCCTCGGCACGCTCAACAACTGCGCGGGCGGCACGACCCCCTGGGGCACCACGCTCCACGGCGAGGAGAACTTCAACCAGTACTTCGCCAACGGCACCAGCGCCACCGACAAGCGCTACGGCCTCACCACCGGTGCCACCGAGCGCAAGTGGGAGCGCTTCGACAAGCGCTTCGACGCGGCCCGGGAGCCCAATGAGTCGCACCGCTTCGGCTGGGTCGTCGAGCTCGACCCGTACGACCCGGACTCCACGCCCCGCAAGCGCACGGCCCTCGGCCGCTTCAAGCACGAGGCCGCGCAGCCCCGGCTGACCCGGGACGGCCGCCCGGTGGTCTACATGGGCGACGACGAGCGATTCGACTACTTCTACAAGTTCGTCTCGTCGAAGCGGATGAAGAAGGGCGACAGCCGTGCCGCCCGCGCGCACAACCTCACGCTGCTGGACGAGGGCACGCTGTACGTCGCGAAACTCACCGGCGACTCCCCCCAGGACATCGACGGCACCGGCAAGCTCCCGAACGACGGCGAGTTCGACGGCAGCGGCGTGTGGATCCCGCTGGCCACCGGTGACGTCTCGCACGTCCCGGGCATGACCGCCGAGGAGGTGTACGTCTTCACCCGCCTCGCCGGCGACAAGGTCGGCGCCACCAAGATGGACCGCCCCGAGGACGTCGAGCCGAGCCCGCGCACAGGCCGCGTGTACGTCGCACTGACCAACAACAGCGACCGGGGCAAGACCGGCAAGCCGGGCGCGGACGAGGCCAACCCCCGCAACCTCAACAAGCACGGCCAGATCCTGGAACTCGCCGAGCACTGGGACGACCCGTCCTCCGACGGCTTCGCCTGGCGGCTGTTCCTGGTCGCGGGAGACCCGGAGGACCCGGCCACGTATTTCGCCGGCTATCCGAAGGAGAAGGTCAGCCCGATCTCCTGCCCGGACAACGTGGCCTTCGACCCGCACGGCAACCTGTGGATCTCCACCGACGGCGCCCAGCTCGGCTCGCACGACGGACTGTTCGGGGTCGCGACCACCGGTGAGCGCCGGGGTGAGCTGAGGCAGTTCCTCACGGTGCCGAAGGGTGCCGAGACCTGCGGTCCGATCATCCAGGACCGCCGGGTGATCGTGGCGGTCCAGCATCCGGGAGAGGTCGACGGGGCGACCGTCGAGAAGCCCGCCTCGGTGTGGCCCGACGGACCGGGCCGCCTCGTGCGCCCGTCGGTCGTCGCCGTCTACCGCAAGGACGGCCGCGGCATCGGCGTCTGACCCCGGTGAGCCCCGTGGGCCCGGCCGCTCCCGCCGGGCCCACGGGGGAGGCCGCGCCCGTCCGCGGCGGCACTGCGCGCCGGCCGGGGCGTCAGTCCGAGGCGGTCGCCGCGCGGAACCGGGCGAACTGCTCGGCGGGATCGCCCGTGTACGACCAGGGGACCCGTGCCGCCCGGGTGCCCAGCATCTCGAACAGCCGGCGCGCCACGTCCGTCTCGCCCGCGTAACAGGCGGCGTGCGTCAGATGGTTGAGCTCGCCCACCTCCTCGGGGAGGACCGGGCCCGGCGGCCGGGCGCCGATCCAGCGTTCCCAGGTGCGCCGCACCTCGGTCACCGCGAGCTCGTGCTTCCAGTGCTGGCCGAAGTCGCGGACCGGGGCCCGGCCGCGGGAGCCCTCCGCCACGTAACGGAACTCCTCCACCCTGGCGATCTGCACGAGCACCGGAAGCGGGGAGCCGGGCGGGGCCGCGCCCGCCGCGTCGCGGGCGATGTCGTACATCGAGCCGTGCGTGCCGTGCCAGCGTGCCGACCAGTAGCGCAGCAACTGCACGTGGCCCTCGATGTTGTCCGGGTCGCGCCGTCGCAACTCGTCCCACCAGGAACGCAGTTGACGCCGTCCGACACCGCCGTCGTAGAGCCGGGCCACCGTCAGCAACGACACCCAGGGCATCGGGTCCGAGGGGGCCGCCTCGGCGGCACCGATGCAGGCCATCACCGCCACGTCGATCCGGTCGCGGTCCACGGAGGTGCCCCGGCCCCGCGCGATGGCGTCGTCGAAGACCCGGACCACCGCGGTCGCGGCGCGCAGCACGGCCGCGTCCGGGTTCTCCGGTTCGGCCGCCCACCAGGCCTCGACGGCCGAGGACCCCGCCGCGGCGTGCGAGAGCTGCCGCAGCCGGTGGGTACGGCGCGGCCAGTCGGGCCCGGTGGCGTGCAGCAGGTCGCGCACCCCCTGCCAGCGCCCGATCACGATGTCGTGGCGGGCCTCCGTCAGCGCGCGGTCACCGAAGTCCGGGTCGAGGACCGGCTCGAAACGGCGGCGGTCGGCAACCATGTCCCAGCCTGCCTTCCGCGGTCAGAAGTCCGTCGCCATGGCGTCGCGAGGTCCGTCGTGCCGGGCGGAGGCGGCCCCGGAGTACGCGAACTCCGCCTCGATGACCCGTGCCGCGTCCAGCTTCGCGGGCCGGTAGTACGTGCTGCCCCGCCGCCAGTACCAGAGCATCGGGACCACCCCGGCCGCCAGCCCGCCGAGGCCGATCACGATCGAGGCGGTGCTCAGCTCGCTCAGCGACTCGAAGAAGATCCAGAACATGAAGGCCGAGCCGAGCAGCGGCCACGCCCCGCCGAGCAGGAAGTCCTTCACCGACGTCAGCACCATGCCGCGGTACGCGGCGACGGCGGCGATACCCGCGAGGCCGTAGTACACCGCGATCTGGAGGGAGATCGCGTTGACGGCGTCGGAGAGGACGTCGCCGACCGAGCCGAGTGCCGTCGCGGCGAAGAGCATCACCAGCGCGACCGCCCCCACCACGGCGATCGCGACCCAGGGGGTGTTCCAGCGCTCGTGCACGGCGCCGAGGGCGGGGGGCATCGTGCGGTCCCGGCCCATCGCGAACAGCGAGCGGGTGACCTGGATCAGGGTGGTCTCCAGGGTGGCCACCGTCGACAGCATCACCGCGACGATCAGCAGCTTGCCGCCCACGCCGGGCCAGATCTCGTCGCCCAGCACGCCGAGGACGTTGCCGCCGCCCGCCCGGCTCTGCTCCGACGTGAGGATGACGTTGACGGCGACCGTGAACGCCACGAAGAACAACAGCACCACGCCGACGCCGACGAGGCTCGCGACACCGGCGGTCCTGCGGCTGTCGCGCGTCTCCTCGCTGAGGTTGCTGGTGACGTCCCAGCCCCAGTAGTAGAACGCGGCGATGAGCGCGCCCGAGGCGAAACCGGAGGCACCGTCGAAGTGAGAGAAGCCCAGCCAGGACCAGTCGAAGGCGGCCGCTGAACCCTTGTGCAGGAGCGCGGCCAGCAGGAACAGCACCAGCAGCAGCACCTCGACGCCGGTCATCAGCAGCTGTGCCCGCACGGTCAGCCGTGCCCCGCCGAGGACCACCAGCAGCATCACCAGGAACCAGCAGGCGCCCACCAGCGCCGCCGGCCCGCTGTCGTCGGCGAGGCCCGGGTCGAAGAGCGCGAGGGTCATCGCACCGGCCGGCAGGGAGCCGGCCACCATGAAGATCGTCGCGGAGACGACCAGGGCCCAGCCGGAGAGGAAGCCGAGGAACGGGTGGAGCGTGCGGCCCACCCATGAGTAGCCGGCTCCGGCGTTGACGTCGATCCGGCCGAGGCGGCCGAAGGCCAGGACGATGCCCAGCATGGGTATCGCGCAGTACAGCAGGGCGGCGGGAGCGGCCAGGCCCACGGCGCCCACCAGGACGGCGGTGGTCGCGGCGAGCGAGTAGGCGGGGGCGCTGCCGGCGACCGCCATCACGATGGTGTCGAACGTACCGAGGACGTTGGGCTGGAGCCCTCTGCCGGGGTTGCTGCTCATCGAATGTCCTTGTATGGCAGGGCATGTGGCGATGGATCAGGGTCTCGGCCGCGCTGAAGGGGTGGTTCCGCGACGGGGGGACGGAGCGCATCGTAGTCGTCCGCCGTACCCTCGGTGGTATGGCGGATGACGCGGGGGCCCCGGGGGCCGCGGAAGGGACGGTGCGGGTCGACAGCTGGATCTGGTCCGTGCGGCTGACCAAGACCCGCTCGCAGGCGGCCACCGCCTGCCGTGGAGGCCATGTCCGGGTCAACGGGGAGCGCGTCAAGCCCGCGCACGCGCTGAAGGCCGGGGACGAGGTGCGCCTCCTCCACGCGGGACGGGAGCGGATCGTGGTGGTCTCCCGCATCATCCGCAAGCGGGTCGGGGCGCCCGCCGCGGTGCAGTGCTACGTGGACAACAGCCCGCCGCCCCCGCCACGGGAACTCACCGCACCGACGGGCGTGCGGGACCGGGGCGCGGGCCGGCCGACGAAGCGCGACCGGCGGGAGATGGAGCGCCTCCACGGCCGCGGCCACCCGTCCCGGTGACGAGGACGGGGGACGGGGACGCCGCCGGTCGGTGCCGGGTCCGGTCTGTGTCCGGTGGAGTGAGGGTTTGCGGGGGCGGTGCCGAGGACGGTCCCGTAGGTCCGGCCCCTGGGCACGGTGCGCCTCGCCCGGGCGCCGTGGCACCGCCACGTACCGGGGCCTCCCGTCCGGACCGTCCGTCCCCGCCGTCACGGCCCCTGCGTACCGGACGCCGGGGACGGCGACGCGATCGTGCGGGCCGCAGTCACCTCCTGGCGCAGCGGTTCGAGGACGCCGGACTCGTCGCCCTCCAGCGGCGCCCGCACCGCGGCGGGTTCCCCCCGGGAGCGGATGTCCCCGGCGAGTTCGCGCAGGTGCCGTACGACCTCGTCGACCTCGCTCCGCGTGGGCGGCGGGGCGCCGTGGTCCACCCGGACCCGGGCCGCGGTCGTCGCGTCCGCGATCCGCTCGACGGCGACGACGAGCGGCCACCACGCCGCCGCGCGCGTGCCCGTGGGCGGCGGCTCGGTGAGCGCCCGCTGGAACTCCGAGCGCACGGCCGACAGGTCCCGGTACAGCCGGCGCCGGGACCGTGCCCGCTCGCCCCGTTCGGCATCGGTGCCGAACGCCAGCGCCACATGGTTCGCGGCCTGGTCGACCGAGTCCGCGAGCCGGTCCCCGATGCGGCTGTGCCAGCTCTCCGGCCACAACAGGTACCCCGCGACCAGCGCGATCGCACAGCCGATCAGGCTGTCCACGAGCCGTGCCCTTACCAGCCCGATCCCCTGGCGGTTGAGCAGGTCGGACAGCAGCAGGATCACCGGGGTGATCGCCGCCGTCTGGAAGGCGTACCCCTTCGCCGAGAACGCGGGGATGAGGCCGCCGAGGAGGAACATGACGGGCACGTCCCACCAGCCGCGCGGCACCTCGGCCAGTACGGCGGCCGCGACCACCAGGCCCGCCACCGTCCCCAGTCCGCGTCCCACAGCGCGGGAGAAGACCGAGCCGAAGTCCGGCTTCATGACGAAGGTGACGGTGAGGGCGACCCAGTAGGACCGGTCCAGTTCCACGATCGAGACCAGCGCCTGGGCGAGGCCGATGCAGAGCGCGAGCCGCAGTCCGTAGCGCCAGGACGCCTCGGAGAACAGCACATCGCGCGCCGTGCGGCGGACACGGGTCCCGAGCGCGGCGGGCCGGCCGAGGCGGTCGTCCACGTGGTGGGGATCGGGTTCCGGCCCCAGGACGACGGTCGTCGCGTGCCGCAGGGCGTGGTCGACCGCCCGCTCGGTGGGTGTGGCGGGCAGCGGCAGGTGCGGCTCGTACGGGCCCGTGCGGCCACGTTCGACGGCGTCCGCGAGCGTCCGTACCGCCGCGGGGATCGCGGTGGGCAGCGGGTGGCCCCGCTGGTGCGCGGCGGGCGCCGCCTCGACCACCGGGACCAGGGCGTTGAGCTGCGCCAGCAGCCGGACCAGCGTGGGATTGCGGCCGTGGTCGCGGGCGCGGCGGGCGAGGATCAGGTCGTACGAGTCGTCGAGCGACTGCGTGACGGCCCGGCGGCGCTCGTCGTACGTGCTCCCGCCGGCCGCCGCCAGCAGGTCCGCGACCGCCCGGTAGGCGCGGGCGACCGCCGACCGCTCGGGCGCGCCCCCGCGCAGCGGCCAGCCGAGCAGGGCCAGCGCGAGCACGAGCAGACCGCCGAGCCCGAGGAGTAGTGGTGCCGTCCACCAGGGCCGGGGCAGCGGCAGCCCCGACCCGATGACCGCGTTGAGCAGCAGCAGCAGTCCCGAGGCCGAGGCGACCGCACCGATCGACGAGATCATTCCGGAGACGAGGGCCACCGTCGTGAGGACGGCGACGGTGAGCCACCCCTGGGCGTACACCAGCGTGCCGAGCGTGACGCCGACGGCGCCGAAAGCCTGGGGCACGGCGATGTTGAAGATCCGCATCCGGTAGGCGTCGGCGGTGTCGCCGATGACTCCCGAGAGCGCGCCCATCGACACCAGCGCCCCGTGCACCGGCCGGTCCACGGCGAAGCCCACGGCCAACGGAGCCGACAGCGCCACGGCGGCGCGGACGACCGCCGCCCGGTTGACCGGTGTGGGCTGCGGGCGCAGCCCCGACACCAGCCACGTCGGCGGCGTCAGCCGTACTCGCTCCTTCACGGTCACCCCTTGTGCAGGTCGAGAGCGACGAGCAGCGCGCGGTGGTCCGTTCCTCGGAGGTCGAGGAACCGTGCGCCGCGTACGCCGAAATCATCGCTCACCAGCACATGGTCGATCTGTGTGCCCAGCGGCCGGGGTGCGGCGGCCGGCCAGGACGGGGTGCGGAAGGCGCCGCCGAGCCGGGCGCTGTCGTGCAGCCCGCCCGCGTCGAGGACTCGGCGGAAAGCGGCGTGGTCCTGTCCGGCGTTGAAGTCGCCCGCGAGGATGGCCGGGGTCCCCCGGTTGCCGGACGCCCAGGCCCGTACCCGGTCCAGGCCCGCCCGCCAGGCGCCGAGACCGCCGGGGACGGGCGGCAGCGGATGGGCGAGCTGCAGCCCGACCGTGCGCCCGCCGATGGGCGCCTCGGCGCCCGGCATGGCGAGCGCGCCCGGGATCCCGGCGGTGCCGCTGAGCGGATGCACGGAGAGGATGGCGGAGCCCGCCGCGAGATCGCCCTCCACGATCCGGCGGTACGGGTAGTCCCGGCGCGGGAGGCCCGACGCGAGCGCGGCGGAGCAGACGCGGTCGCATTCCTGGACGAAGACGAGGTCGGGGCGCTCTCGCCGGACGGCGTCGATCAGGTCCGGGGTGGCCCGCCCGAACCCCACGTTGGCGGTGAGTACGTCGAGCCGGGCGACGACGGGCCCGCGCGGCGGCCCGGGCTCGGGTCCGTAGGGCCGCACGAACCAGCCCGTGACGGCGAGCGCGACCAGCGCCCAGGCCAGGAGCACCGGACGACGGGTGAACGCGGCCATCAGCAGGGCGAGTCCGGCCGGCGGCAGCAGCCACGGCAGGAACGCGAGCAACTGCGGCACGGGCGTCGGGCCGTCGACGTCGAGCGCCCGGCAGCCGACGACCACCGACACCACGGCGAGCAGCGCTCCCGCGGTCCACGCGGCGGCGCGCCGCACTGCGATTCCCGGCTCCATGACCGGCCAACGGCCCACGGCCCGGCAGAGTTCGGCACGGGACCGGCGGCCCGCCCGCCCGGTCGGCCCACGGGGGCCGGGCTCGTGGCGGGGCCGCCGTGCCGGCCCCTCAGTGCCGTAGCGCCTGCCCGATCTCGGCCGGCGGCGTACCGGACAGGTCCCGATGGGTCTGCGCCGTCGCCGACTTCGTGCCGCCGGGCGGAACCGCGTCGATCGACACGACGGTCGCGTCCAGCAGATTCCCGCTGCTGTCCTTCCAGTTGACCAGGACCGTGTAGTCGGCGGCCGCGTCGGTGGGGTTCGTCGCGGTGATCTCGTTGGAAAGGCGGTTGTTCACGGCCTCCGTGGGCCCGGCCTTCACGTCGGCCTTCGCGTTCAGACCGCCTTTGATCTTCGCCATCTCGGAGGCCGCTGCCGCAGTTGCCGACTCGACGGCCTCACCCGCCTTGGACGCCACCGACTTCGGCGTCTCGCCACTGTCGTTCGCACAGCCGGTCATCCCGGCCGCGAGCGCGACGGCGGCCGCGGCGGCCATGACGGCGTTCCGTGTGCCATGGCTCGATCTCATACGCACCAGGGTGCGCCCCCGGCCAGGGTTCGGCCACTCGGTGGACCGGTGCGGAGACCGGACCGCTGCTCCAGCCTGCGCCCGCGCGGGGCCCGCCGAGCCTTGGGACGGGTGGGCGGGCCGTGGCCCCGCGGCGCCGGCCGGCCGTGTCAGTCCTGCGCCACCGGAGCCAGTCCGCGCAGTGCCGAGATGAGCAGTTCGACGCCGAAGGCGAACTCGGCCTCGTGGTCGTTCACGGCCAGGATCGGTGCGACCTTCGCGACGGCGGGGAAGCCGGAGCCCGCGAAGTAGGCGGTGCGGGTGGCCAGTCTCTCGTCCGGACCCCGGCCCTCGCGGCCCGATCCCGGTGCGCTGCGGACCTCCTGCAGGAGGGTGCCGACCTGGAAGGAGATGAACAGCCGCAGCACGTGCACCGCGATCTCCGCGTCGAAGCCGTGGTCGAGCATCATCGCGATCATCGTGTCCACCGGCGCGAGCGCGGTGGGGGTGGACAACTGCCGCATCAGCACCAGTTCGCAGGCCCGCGGGTGCCGCAGGGACGCCCTGCGGAAGCCGTACGCGATGTCGCGGATGCCCTCCTCCCAGCCACCCGTCACCCGGCGCGGCATCCGCATGTCGGTGGTGATGAAATCGGTCACCCCGTCCAGGATGTCGTCCTTGCTCCGCACATGGTTGTAGAGGGACATGGCCTGGACGCCGAGGCGGGCCGCGATACGGCGCATGGACAGCGCCTCCACGCCCTCCTCGTCGATGATCACCAGTGCCGCCCCGACGATCCGGTCCCGACTCAACGGCTCGCGAGGGCCGGGGACTTCAGGTCGTGCTCCTCGGGCCATGGACGAGGCTCCTCTTTCGGGTGGCTACGTGCGGTAACGCTTGACGACTTACAGCGTAAGTGCTTCGCTCCTGTCTCGTACTTACGGTGTAAGTGGCGCAACTGCTGTGGAGGCAGGGCGAGATGCAAGACGGAACGGCCGCGCACGACGCGGCCGTCCGTATGAGCGCCTTCCGGGACCGGAGCCACGAGCGAACGGTCCGCCGAGCACAACAGCACAGCCACCATCCTCTCCCAGCCCGGCCGCCTCGCGCCGGGTATCCCCCTGTGAGCAGGAGGCACAGATGTCTGTGCGTACGACCCCGACCCGTCAGCGGCGCTCGGCCATCACCATCCACCACCTCGACTGCGCGCCGATGCGCCCCCTGGGCGGTGGCCCGCTCGTGGCGCACTGCCTCCTGATCGCGACCGGGAGCGGGCTCGTCCTCGTCGACACCGGCCTCGGCGCCGCGGAGGTCTCCGATCCCCGGCGGCTCGGCACTCTCTTCCGCCGCACGATGCGGCCGGAGCTGGACCTGTCGCGCACGGCCGTCCACCAGGTCCGGGCGCTGGGCTACGACCCGTACGACGTGAAGGACATCGTTATCACCCATCTCGACCTGGACCATGCCGGCGGCCTCGCGGACTTCCCGCACGCCCGGGTCCACGTGATGGCCGACGAGTACCGCGCGGCCATGCGGCGCGACACCCGCCTCGAGGCGAACCGCTACCTGCCCGCCCAGTGGGCGCACGGCGTCGACTGGGTCGTCCACGACCACGCCGACTCGGACTGGATGGGCTTTTCGGCCTCCCGGGTGCTGCGCGCCCCCGACATCCTGCTGGTGCCGCTGCCCGGTCACACCCGCGGCCACAGCGCGGTGGCGGTCCAGGAGCCGGACCGCTGGCTGCTGCACGCGGGCGACGCCTATTTCTTCCACGGCGAGATCGACCTGCGTCGACCGCGCTGCCCCCGGCCGCTCGCGCTGCACCAGCGGCTCGTCGCCGACGACCACGAGATGCGCCTGGGCCAGTTGGAGCGGCTGATGCGGCTGCGCCGGGCCCATCCACGTCTCGTGCGGATCTTCTCGTCGCACGACCCGTTCGAGTTCGAGCTGATGGCGAACGGAGGCTGAGAGCCGGGCGGGACTCCCGGGCAGTGGACGGCCCACGACCGGCTGGAGCAGGGCACCCAGCGGGCCACCACGCCCCGGCTCGCCCTCGCGCACCGGCTCCTGACCGCCGGCCGGTCCGCGGAAGCGCCCGTGCCCCGGGCGCGGACACGCGGGGGGACGCCGAGGGGGCTCTCGGAGCGTTCGAGCCCCCTCGGCGTGTTCGTACCGTGCCCGCCCGGCGGCCGGCGAGCGCCACCGGGGCACGACAGGCCCCCGGTGCGCGGTGCGGGAAGCCGGACTCCGCAGTCCTTGCGGGGGCTCGTGCAGAGGAGAGCCGCCCACGGACGGATCGCCCGGTCAGGCCGCGGTGCGCGACTCCGTGGTCACCAGCGCCCAGATGATGAACACCGAGACGGCCATCGAGAAGATCGCCCACACCGGCTGGTAGGGCAGGAACAGGAACTGGACGATGATGTTCAGCGACGCCAGGGCGACGCCCAGATAGCGCGACCACTCCATGTTCTTGAGGATCCCCCAGCCGGTGACCGCCACCAGGATCCCGAGGACCAGATGGACCCAGCCCCAGGCGGTGAGGTCCCACGAGAAGACGTAGCTGCCGACCCGGGCGTAGACCTCGTCCTCGACGATCCCGGCGATCCCCTCGAAGATGCTGATGATGCCCGTGACCATCATCAGGACGCCGGCGAAGAGCGTGCCCCCCGCCGCCCAGCCGGCGTCCGGACCCGCTCCGGGCGTGCTCCGTGCAGTGTGTTGGCTCATGGCGTCAGCATGGGCCGCACGGTCGATCGCGGACATTTCTGTTGAGCCGTTCGCGGTACGCACGCGGGCGGCGGAACCGGGCGGGGTGCCCCGCGCCGTGCGGCGCCGGGGCCGGGACGCCCGCCCGGGGACGGGCACGTGGTCGCCCGGACGGCCGCCCGGTCCGTCCCCGCCTGTTCGCCCGGGGCGGCGCCGTGCCGCCGCCCGGTCCCGGGTCGCGGGTCCTCCGGGGCTCCCGCCTGATCCGTGCCCGGTCCCGGGTCCGCCGCGCTCCCGCCTGATCCACTTGCCGCACCCGCCGGCCGGGTGTGCGCTGGTGGGAAGGGGAATCGGGGGCAGCGGAAGGAGCCCTGCCATGGTCCACGCGGCGGTGCCCGAGCGGCACCACGGCACCACCCTCGGCATCGTGTTGCCGGCCGTGATCGGCGTGATCTACGGCCTCTACACGTCCTTCATCGCCCGCATGTCCGGAGAGTCCGCGGGCGCACAGTTCGCGATCGGGCTGATCTCCTGCCTGGCGATCGCCGGGCTCTGCTACGCGCTGGGCCGCTACCAGCACAGCCTTCCGCGGGAGCTGCGCGCGGTGGCGTACGCGGCGCTCGTCGGCTGCTCGGTCGGCTACCTCAACAGCCTGTCCGGCGACAGCATCCTCACGTCGGTCGTCCTGTCCGTGATCATCGCGGCGGCCACGTTCTGCGTGATGTTCTACACCTTCTACGTGCACGAGGACTGATCTCCCCTCGTCCTGGGGCACCTCGCGGGGCGCGGCCGCCAGATCCGATCTGGCGGCCGCGCCCCGCGTTCTCGCGCCCATGGGGTGGGACCGGGGAGGACGGCCGGGGCCCCGGGGAGACGGGAGGAGGCGCCTCGTGCACGACCAGGACCAGGACCAGGACCAGGACCGGCACCAGGACCGGCGCGAGCACCGGGACCGGGATCGGGGCCAGGGCGGTGGGGACCTCGGCGGACGCAACGGCCGGGCTCCGGAGACCCGGCACCGGGGTGGGGAGCACCGGGAAGCGGAGGGCGGGGAGGCTCGCGACATGCAGCCTCGCGACCCGGAGCCGGAGGCACCGCTGCGCGTCGCCGTCATCATCGGAAGTACGCGCGAGGGCCGGGTCGGTGAGGCCGTGGGACGGTGGTTCGCCGAGCGGGCGGCCCCGCGAGACGATCTGGAGCTCTCCGTCGTCGACCTGATCGACTACGACTTCCCGGCCCACTACCCGGACCGGGCCACCACCGGGATCAGGGAGTTCACCGACGAGGTCGCACGCGCCGACGCGTTCGTCGTCGTCACGCCGGAGTACAACCGCTCGTTCCCGGCTTCGCTGAAGCAGGCCATCGACTACGCGTACGACGAGTGGCGGGCCAAGCCGGTCGCCTTCGTGAGCTACGGCCACGGTTCGCGCGGACTGTACGCGGTCGAGCAGCTGCGTTCCGTTTTCACCGAGCTGCATGCGGTGAGTTTGCGCAACGGCGTCGGTCTGAACCTCCTGGACGACCTGTTCGAGCCGGACCAGGACAGGTCCGTGGGACCGATGCTCGACCAGCTCGCCTGGTGGGGCCTCGCGCTCCGCGACGCGCGTGCCACCCGGCCGTACATCTCCTGAGCCCCCAACCGGACCACGACCCACCGACCCGAACGCTCACCGAATCGACCGTCCCTGCCTCCCGACCGTCCCTGCCGTCCCGCCATTACGACCAATCCGCGGCCCCAGACCGCGACCGCCACAGCGAAGGAACCGAAGGAACTCGACGATGAGTACAGATCTGGCCATTGAGACGAACGGCCTGGTGAAGGTGTTCGGCGACAACCGGGCCGTCGACGGCGTCGATCTCCGTGTGCCCGCCGGCACCGTCTACGGCCTCCTGGGGCCGAACGGCGCCGGCAAGACGACCACGGTGAAGATGCTGGCCACCCTCCTCAGGCCGGACGGCGGCGAGGCGCTGGTCTTCGGCAGCGACGTGCTGAAGGACGCCGACACGGTGCGCGGCAGGGTCAGCCTCACCGGGCAGTACGCCTCGGTGGACGAGGACCTGACCGGCACGGAGAACCTGATCCTGCTGGGCCGGCTCCTCGGCCACGGGAAGCGGGCGTCCCGCGAACGGGCGGGGCAGCTGCTCGAAGCGTTCGGGCTGACGGAAGCCGCCGGCCGCCAGGTGAAGAAGTACTCGGGCGGAATGCGGCGCCGCATCGACATCGCCGCGTCCATCCTCAACACGCCGGACCTGCTGTTCCTGGACGAGCCGACCACCGGTCTCGACCCGCGCAGCCGCAACCAGGTCTGGGACATCGTGCGGGCCGTCGTCGCCCAGGGCACGACCGTCCTGCTCACCACGCAGTACCTGGACGAGGCCGACCAACTGGCCTCCCGGGTCGCCGTCATCGACCACGGCCGGGTGGTCGCCGAGGGCACCAAGGGGGAACTGAAGGCGTCCGTCGGCGCCGGAGCCGTTCATGTGCGGCTGCGCGACGCCGACCGGCGCCCGGACGCCGAGCGCGTCCTGACCGTCGCGCTGAACGCCTCGGTCCAGCTCGAGACCGACCCCGTAGCCCTGACGGCCCGGGTCAACGGCCACGGCACGGAGCTCGGCGCGGCGGAGCAGGCCGCCCGAGCCCTGGCCGAACTGGCCCGCGAGGGGATCACCGTCGACAACTTCGCGCTGGGCCAGCCCAGCCTGGACGAGGTCTTCCTCGCCCTCACCGACCGCAAGCCCGTCACCGAGAAGGAAGCCGTCGCATGAGCACCGCAGTGACCCGGGAAACAGAGGACCTCACCTTCACCGCGCCGAAGACGGAGTCCCTGGCGGCCCTGCTCGTCGCCGGGGAGCGTCCGGCGCGGCCGAGCGCCCTCGCGGCCTCCGTGACCTTCGGCTGGCGCGCCATGCTCAAGATCAAGCACGTGCCGGAACAGCTCTTCGACGTCACGGCGTTCCCGATCATGATGGTGCTGATGTACACGTACCTCTTCGGAGGGGCGCTGGCCGGGTCGGTCGACGCGTACATCCAGTTCCTGCTCCCCGGCATCCTGGTGATGAGCGTCGTGATGATCACGATGTACACGGGCGTCGCCCTCAACACCGACATCGACAAGGGCGTCTTCGACCGCTTCCGCACGCTGCCGATCTGGCGTCCCGCGCCGATGGTCGGCTATCTCCTCGGCGACGCCGTCCGCTATGTCATGGCCTCTGCCGTGATGCTGACGGTCGGCATGATCATCGGCTATCGGCCGGAGGGCGGACCGGTCGGAGTCCTGCTCGGCGTGGCCCTGCTGCTGCTGTTCTCCTTCGCCTTCTCCTGGATCTGGACCATGTTCGGGCTGCTGCTGCGCACGGAGAAGTCCGTCATGGGCGTCAGCATGATGGTGATCTTCCCGCTGACCTTCCTGAGCAATGTCTTCGTCGAGCCGAGGACGATGCCGGGCTGGCTGCAGGCGTTCGTCAACAACAGCCCGGTCACCCATCTGGCGACGGCGGTGCGGGAGCTGATGGCGGGCAATTGGCCGACCGCCGACATCGCCTGGACCCTGGGCTGGGCAGCGCTGTTCGTGGTCGGTTTCGGCGCCATCACCATGCGCCTGTACAACCGCCGCTGAGCCCGAGCCGGTGCCCGGTGCCGGTGGCTGCTGCACGGCGGCCGGCCGGTGCCGGGAGCCCGGACCCCAGCGCTTTCCGCCGGTGACACACGAGCTCCGTCCGGACATGGGACACGGGCGGGCGGGCCGTGGACGGTCTGCCGGGGAGGCGCGGCTCAGAGCCGCCATCGGACCTGCTGCCCCGGCCGGTACGCGCACGCGGATCCCGTGGAGACGGACGCACACAGGTGGGCGGCCAATTCCGGGTGCGTGGCGCCGAGTTTGCGGAGCGTGTCGCGGATGCGGGCCGTGACCGCCTTCCGGGCCCGTTCGGCCTCGTCGCCGAGCCGGCGGCTGCGTCCGCCCAGCCCGGCGGCGCTGCGGAGTTCGTCGAGGAGCGCCGCACGTTCGCGGTCGTAAGCGGCGGCGCGTTCGTCGTCGCCCGAGGCCGTCGCACGGTCTATGGCGTCGTCGAGCTGTTCCAGGCGCCGCCGGTACTGGGTCCTGGCCTCCTCGTCCAGCACCGGATCACCGCCGAAACTCCGCGCGGCGAAGGCGGTTTCGCCGGACCCCGCGGCGAGGAGCCGGACGGCCGGGACATCGGTGCCCGGCACCGCCAGCAGAGCCGCGAGGTCGCGCAGGCCCTTGGCGTCGGGGACATGGACCGTGCGGCCCTCCCAGACCAGCAGCCAGACCGGTCCCTCGCGGCGGAACACGCCCTGCGCGCACTGCCCCGGGGCTCCGGAGCGCGGCTCCCGTACTGGTCGGTGCGCCGGGGAGAACGCCGCGGGCCGGGCCGACTGCCCCGACCTGGAGGACTCGGGGGACCGCGGTGCCTGTGGCGTCCCGGCCCGCGCGGGCGCCCCGGGCCGCTGGGACCGCCCGCCCTGCGACGCGTCGGGGCGGGTCGGCAGGTCGTGCGGCCCGGACTGTGCCCGCGCCACGGGCCGTTCGCCCGGTGCGCCGCCCGGCGCTTCGGCACCCGGCTTCCCCGGCCGCGACCACCCGGACGACGCCCGGGCCGTCGGGGCTGCGAAGGGCGCCTCCACGCCGAGGGACTTCGCCTCCTCGGCCACCCTGGCTTCGAGCTCCCCCACCCGGGCCAGGTCCGGCTCCGAGGCACGGCAGCGCAAGGCCCCGACCAGGGCCGATCTCGCACGCAACGCCCACGGTCGGGCGCTGAGCCGGTCCGCCGAGGCGACCGCCGAGTCGAGCTCCCCGACGGCCTCGTCCCAGCGGCCGGCGGCGGCATCGAGCAGACCGAGCCACAGATCGACGGGACCGCTGATGTCACAGCCGTACAGCGACACGACCCAATGGCCGCGGTATCCCTCCAGGGCGCTCCGCGCCGACGCGATGAGCTCCTCGTCGCCCGACAGGGCGGCTGCCTGCGCCCGCAGACGGATCCACAGCGGCTCGAAGATCCGCGGGAACGGCTCGGGCAGAGCGTCCAGCTCGGCCACCGCCCGGAGCGTACGGGCCCGGTCGCCGACCTCCGCGGCCGTGATGCCCCGCAGCAGCCCCGGATACGGGTGCCCGGCCGGGGCGAGCCGCTCCAGGACCTCCTCCGCCTGCGCGAACCGCCCCTGGAGCAGCCGCAGCCCCCACACGATGTGCAGCGCCATGAAGGTGAAGGGGGGATGCTCGTGGCCCAGGTCGGTGACCTGCGCGAGATGCGTCTCGGCCTCGTCGAAGCGACCGTTGAACGCTGCGACGAGGCACCGGTCCACGGCGAGGCCGAGATCCGTGCGGCGCACACCCATCCGCTCGGCGACGGCCCGGGCGATCCGGAGCTGGTCCAGATAGCGGGGGTCGTCCAGTTCCAGCAAGGTGACCCAGCGCATCGAGGTGGCGTGGAACTCCATGTCCCGGTTCCTCGTGCGGCGCGCCACCGCCGCCATCTCGTCCGTGAGGGCGAGCCGCTCCTCGGACGTGCCGAGCCCCCAGATGGAGTCGTGCCTGGCCCAGAGCGAGAAGGCGAGGGCGTCGTCGTCCTCGCCGCGCCGGGCGAGGGTCGTGGTCAGCCCCGCGAGTTCCTGGGCGATCAGCTCGGGAGGCAGCCTGTCGGGGTCCGGCCGGCCGGGGTCGGACCCGCCGCCGGTCAGCGCGCGGTACGCAGCGCGCAGCAGCGCCGTGCTGCGGGTGCGGGTGGGGCCGTCAGCCAGGGCGGTGTGCGAGTACAGGGTCATGGCGACCCGGGCGAGCAGCTCGCCGTCGTCCAGCGTGGCCGCGAGCGCCGCCGCCCTGTCGAAGGCCACCCAGGCCTCGGCGTCCTCGCGACTGTGGTGCAGCTCCCCGCCGAGGTCCAGGGCCACCAGTGCGGCCCGCCGTCGGAGCGCCCTCGCCGCGCCGGCATCGCCTGCCTCCGGCCGGTCCGCGCGGCCGGTGCGGTCGCCGTCGCCGGCGGCCGCTCGTCCGGCACCGAGCGGGTCCGTACGCGGCGGGGTGTTCCCGCCGGGTGCCGTGGCCGCCGCCTCTGCCGATCCGCCCCGCTCCGCGTGCGCGGTTCCGGGAGGCGCCGCGGGAGCCCGCCCGCCGGACCGGCCGTGCCCGACGGCACCGGCCGACGCCCCGGACGTCGCGTGTTCCGCCGCCGACTCCGCGATCTCCAGGGCCCGGCGGTAGTGGCCCACCGCCTCCTCCGAGGCCAGCCGGCCGCCGGCGTCGCGGGCCGCCTCCACCAGCAGTTCGATGCGGCGCCCGGGCGCCAGTTCGTCGCCCGCCAGGTAGGCGTGACCCGCGAGGTCGCCGGGCAGGATCCGCACCTGCTGCGGCAGCCCGGCCGTCTCGCCCAGCGCCCGGACGACCGCTGCGTGGCGGGCCCGCGCCTCGGACTCGTCCAGCGCGTCGTACAGCGTCTCCCGCACCAGGTCGTGGGAGAACGTGAACCTCCCCGACTCCCGGGCCGTGACCAGCCTGGCCGCCACCGCCCGGTCCAGCAGCCGGTCCACATGCGCGACCGGCGCCCCGGCCACCAGGGCCAGCACCTGCCGGTGGAAGTCGCGCCCCAGCACCGCGGCCGTGGTCAGCAGCGCGCCGACGGGTCCCGGCAGCAGGCCCAGCCGCCGCCGCACCGCCACCCGCACGCCGGGCGCCACGGCGGTGACCGGGCTGCCGCTGTGCCACAGCCGGGCGGTCTGCTCCACGAAGAACGGATTGCCGCCGGTGCGCCGGTGCACCTCCGCGACGAGCGCGGGCTCCGGTTCGCGACCGGCGGTGACGGCCATCAACACCCCCACCTCGTCGCGCTCCAGGCCGGTGAGCGTCAGCGTCGTCGCCCGTGAGGCGAGCGGCAGCATCAGCTGCTGGAGCGGGTGGCCGGGTGTCTCCAACTCGACGTCCCGGTACGTGCCGACGAGCAGCAGCCGCTCGAACCAGGCGTGCTGCGCCGCGAATTCGAGCAGCTTCAGCGACGCGGGGTCCGACCAGTGCAGATCGTCGAGCACGACCACGACGGGACGGCTCTGCGAGACGGTGACCAGCGCGGTCGTCACCGCGTCGTACACGGCGAACGGCTCCTTGTCCCCGTCCGCCGCGAACCGCTCCTCGGGCCCGTCGCCGCCACGCGCGGCGTCGCCCGGGCGGCCGCGGGAGCCGGAGGTCTCCCCCAGGAGGACGGTCAGGCGTCCGCCCGCCGCCTCCTCGACCCGCGCCCACTCCTCCTCGCCGACGGCCCGGCGCAGTGCCCGGACCACCTGGACCCACGGCCAGTACCCGGGTGCGCTGTCGGAGTCCCAGCACGATCCGCCGAGCACCAGCGCCCCGTGCCGCCGGGCCTCCTGGGCGGCCTGGGTCACGAGGGTCGTCTTGCCGATGCCCGCCTCACCCGTGACCAGGACAAGACCCCCGTGGCTGTCCGTCGCCCGGCCGATCTCGGCCCGGAGGACGCCCACGGGGTGCTCACGCCCGATGAGTGCGGGACTCATGGCGGAAACGATAGGAGGCGGCACTGACACTCGGCTTCGGCGGCGGCCCCTCGGGACCCTCGGGGGCCGCGTGGGATGCGTCGGGTCCGATCCTTCCGGCACGGCGGGGCCACCGACCGAACCGGCCGCCGACGGGCGCCGTCTCGACGGTTCTGCGGTGATCGACGGCTGGTTGAACCACCCGACGCCCGCGCGTCCCCGCCGGGGACAGCTCGCCGCGGCCGACGCGGACCACGACCCGGCCCGGACCACGACCCGGCCCGGACCCCGGAGCGGCCCGTCGGCCGGATTGCCCGGCGGGACCGCCCGGCCGGATCGTCCGGTGCGATCGCCGCCGTCCGTCGCCTCGTCCCCGTGCCCGTCGCCTTGCGTCCGCCGTCCGCCGTGCGTCGCCTCGTCCCCGTGCCCGTCGCCTTGCGTCCGCCGTCCGCCGTGCGTCGTCCGCCGTCCCCCGTGCGTCGCCTCGTCCCCGTGCCCGTCGCCTCGGGCCCGTCGTTCGCCGTCGGAGTCGCCGAACGCGGACCGCGCCGGTCAGTCGAAGCGGAGGTCCGCGAGCTGCCGCTCGAGCTCCGCCAGCTCGTCCGCCCCCTCCTCGTGGGCGGGCCGGTCGGCCATCAGCTCGGCCAGCTCCCGGCCGGCCCTGCGGATCCGGGTGGGCAGCCCCTCGGTGTACTCGTCGCCACTGGAGCCCCAGTCCTCCGACGCCGCGTACACGGCTGTCGGAACGACCAGCGCCCGCAGATAGGCGAAGAGCGGCCGCATGGCGTGGTCGAGGACGAGGGAGTGCCGTGCGGTGCCACCGGTCGCCGCGACGAGGACGGGCTTGCCGGTCAGCGCCCGCGGGTCCACCAGGTCGAAGAACGACTTGAAGAGTCCGCTGTACGAGGCCGTGAAGACCGGCGACACGGCGATCACACCGTCCGCCCTCGTCACCGCGTCGACGGCCGCGCCCAGCGTCGGCGAGGGGAAGCCGGTCACCAGGTTGTTGGCTATGGCGGTGGCCAGATCGCGCAGCTCGACGACCTCGACCTCCACCTTCCGGTCCTGCTCCGCCAGCCGATGCCGGGCCGCCTCGGCCAGCCGGTCGGCCAGCAGCCGGGTGGACGAGGGACTGCTCAGCCCCGCCGACACGGCGACGAGCTTCAGTTGCGCCATGGTCAGTCCTCCTCGCCGCTGCCGGTGTCGTATCCGCCGGTGCGGTAGGCGGTGACTGCGTCGTCGCCGGTGCCGCGGGCGGCGGCCACGGCCGGGTGGACCGGGGCGTCCGGCACTCCGGCGGGCCGCAGGCCGGCGAACTCCTTGCGCAGTACCGGGACGACCTCCTCGCCGAGGATGTCGAGCTGCTCCAGGACGGTCTTCAGCGGAAGTCCCGCGTGGTCCATCAGGAACAGCTGGCGCTGGTAGTCGCCGACGACCTCACGGAAGCCGAGGGTCCGCTCGATGACCTGCTGCGGGGAGCCGACGGTCAGCGGCGTCTGATCGGTGAAGTCCTCCAGCGACGGGCCGTGCCCGTAGACGGGCGCGTTGTCGAAGTACGGGCGGAACTCCCTGACCGCGTCCTGGGAGTTCCCGCGCATGAACACCTGTCCGCCGAGACCCACGACGGCCTGCTCCGGGGTGCCGTGTCCGTAGTGCGCGTACCGCTTCCGGTAGAGCGCGACCATCCGCCTGGTGTGCTCCGCCGGCCAGAAGATGTTGTTGTGGAAGAAACCGTCGCCGTAGAACGCGGCCTGCTCGGCGATCTCCGGCGAGCGGATCGAGCCGTGCCACACGAACGGCGGGACACCGTCCAACGGCCGCGGCGTGGACGTGAAGCCCTGCAGCGGCGTACGGAACTTGCCCTCCCAGTCGACGACGTCCTCCCTCCACAGCTTGTGGAGGAGGGCGTAGTTCTCGATGGCGAGCGGTATGCCCTGGCGGATGTCCTGCCCGAACCAGGGATAGACCGGTCCGGTGTTGCCGCGGCCCATCATCAGGTCGACGCGGCCGTCCGCCAGGTGTTGGAGCATCGCGTAGTCCTCGGCGATCTTCACCGGGTCGTTGGTGGTGATCAGCGTCGTCGAGGTGGACAGGATCAGGTTCTCGGTGCGCGCCGCGATGTGCCCCAGCATCGTGGTCGGGGACGACGGCACGAACGGCGGGTTGTGGTGCTCGCCCGTCGCGAAGACGTCGAGACCGACCTCCTCGGCCTTCAGCGCGATGGCGACCATCGCCTTGATCCGCTCGTTCTCGGTCGGGGTGCGACCGTCGGTCGGATCGGTGGTCACGTCACCGACGGTGAAGATTCCGAACTGCATCGGGCGTCGCCTCCAGGAGCCGTTTGGTTGAACATTAAACTGCCACCTGGAACGGACGCCGTCCCGGAACTATTCCGCCCGTACGCTGGAGTCCCCGGAGCACCGTGCACGGGTCCGGGTCCGGGAGGATACCGCCGATGAGCGAGACCGCGCGTGAGAGCGAGCGTGAGAGCGAGCGCTGGAAGGAGCGCGGCGTCGCACTGCGCGTCTTCGTGTACGTCTTCGCCACACATGCCTTCGCGGGCTTCGTCTGGCTGCTCTTCCATGTGGGGCAGAACGCCCAGAAGTGATCGGCGCCCCGTAGGCCGGCGCCGAGGTCGCCCACCGTGCTCACCGCCCACCGTGCCCCGCCGCGTACCGTGGCGCCGCGCGGAGCACCGGCTCAGAGGCCGGCGTTCGAGACGACCGGACCGCGCGTGCGAGGGGCCGGAGACGATCAGCCGCCCGCCGCCGGCGCCACCGCTCCGTCCGTCACGGACGCCGCACGCTCCGCGCCCCCCGGCGGCCTTGGCCGCGGGCTGTGGCGGAGCCAGGACCGGACGGTGTGGACCGCGGGCTCGGTCCAGCGGGCCGCGAGCGGGCCCAGGATCACCAGGATCAGCACGTACGCGGTGGCAAGCGGCACGACGCGCGGCTCGGTTGAGGCCACCAGTCCGGCGATGACGATGGAGAACTCCCCACGGGGGACGAGGGTGCCGCCCGCCCGGAGACGGCCGCGCGGGCCGATGCCGGCGCGGCCGGCCGCGTACCAGCCGGTCGCGATCTTGGTCAGGCTGGTGGCCACGGCGAGCAGCAGTGCCGGCAGCAGCACCGGCGGGATCGCCGTCGGGTCGGTCGACAGCCCGAAGAAGACGAAGAACACCGCCGCGAAGAGATCGCGGAGCGGGCTGAGCAGGCGTCTCGCCCCCTCCGCGACCTCACCCGACAGGGCGATGCCCACCAGGAACGCGCCCACCGCCGCCGACACCTGCAGCTCCTGCGCCGCACCCGCGACCAGCAGGGTGAGGCCCAGTACCACCAGCAGGAGCATCTCCGGGTCGTCGGAGGAGACCGCCCGGCTGAGGTGCCGGCCGTGGCGGACCGCCAGGAAGAGGACCAGGGAGACCGTGCCGACGGCGATCAGCAGGGTGATGCTGCCGCCGGCCAGGCCGAGTCCCGCGAGCAGCGCGGTCAGCAGGGGCAAGTAGACCGCCATCGACAGGTCCTCGATGACCAGGACGCCGAGGATCACCGGGGTCTCGCGGTTGCCCAGCCGTCCCAGGTCCGTGAGGATCTTCGCGATCACGCCCGACGACGAGATCCAGGTGACGCCGGCCAGCGCCACCGCCCCCACCGGCCCCCAGCCGAGCAGGAGCGCGGCCGCCGCGCCCGGCGGGGCGTTGAGCAGGAAGTCCACCAGGCCCGAGGGGTACTGGGTGCGCAGGCTCGTCACCAGTTCGGAGGCGCTGTACTCCAGGCCCAGCAGCAGGAGCAGCAGGATGACGCCGATCTCGGCGCCGACGGCGATGAAGCCCCCGCTGGCGCTGAGCGGCAGCAACCCGCCCGTGCCGAAGGCGAGACCGGCGAGCAGATAGAGGGGGATCGGGGACAGGCCGAGGCGTCCGGCGAACCGGCCGATCAGCCCCAGGGTGAGGATGATCGCGCCGAGTTCGACGAGGAGCATCGTCGTGCCGTGCACGGTCAGCCTCCGGCTCCGGAGGCGTCCGGTTCGTCCCCGGAGCCCTCGATGATCCCGGCGAGCGCGTCCACGCCCTCCCTGGTGCCGACGACGACGAGCGTGTCACCGATCATCAGCCGGAAGCCCGGCCCCGGCGAGGGGTGCACACTGCTCGGGCGCCGGACGGCGACGATCGAGGCGCCCGTGCGGGTACGGGCCCGGGTGTCACCGAGCGGCCGTCCGGAGTACGGGGAGCGGGCCGGGACCGGGATGTGCTCGGTCACCAGGTCGAGGCCGTCGGTGCGCACGCCCTCGACGGGGGTCGGGTCCAGCAGCCGGGCGAGCCCGCCGGCCTCCTCGGGCGTCAGCGGCACGGAAGCCGCCCACTCGTCGGGATCGTCCGCGGAGTAGAAGCCGAGGAACCGTCGGCCGTCCTGGTGGACGACCAGCGAGAGGTGGTGACCGCTCTCCGAGGTGATGTCGTACTGCGTACCGACGCCCGGCAGGGGAGTGCGTCGAGTGGCCATGGCTGCCTCCCGGAGCCGAGTCGGACGATGAGGCGCGCGTGGCGGGGCCGGGACCAGGGGCTCGTTCTCCACTTCAGTATTACGTGATCTTGGGGGCTCCGCGCGCCGGTGACCGGTGTCCCGTCCCCCCGCGAACCGGAGACCACCTGCGCGGACAGTAGAGTCCCGTCCGTGACGCCCGACCCCCGCCCCGCCGTGTCCGTCGTCGGGATCGGTGCCGACGGCTGGGACGGACTGCCCGATACCTCCCGCGCCGCGCTGTGCGCCGCCGACGTGCTCGTCGGCGGCGCACGCCAGCTCGCCCTGCTGCCCGCCCACGAATGCGCGGGCGAGCGCGTGGCGTGGCCGTCGCCGCTGCGCCCCGCCGTGCCCGCGCTTCTCGCCGAGCACGCCGGCCGGCGCCTCGCCGTCCTCGCGAGCGGCGACCCCATGTTCTACGGCATCGGCCGCACCCTCTCCGAGATCGCCGGCCCTGACGCACTTCGCGTACTGCCGCACCCGTCCTCCGTCTCGTACGCCTGTGCCCGCCTCGGCTGGCCGGTCGAGGAGACCGAGGTGGTCACGACGGTCGGCAGGCCCGTCGCGGGGCTCGGCGCCGCGCTCCACCACGGCCGGCGGCTGCTGGTGCTGAGCGCCGGCGCCACGACTCCGGCGGAGGTGGCCGAACTGCTGGCCGCGAGGGGCTTCGGCCCCAGCCGGCTGCGGGTGCTGGAGCAACTCGGCTCCGGGCGGGAGCGCCTGGTCGCCGGTACCGCCTCCGGCTGGGACCGGCCGCCCGGCGACCCCCTGAACGTCGTCGCCGTGGACTGCGTCCGCGAGCCCGGCGGGCCCCGGCTCGGCGCCGTGCCCGGATTGCCCGACGAGGCGTACGAGAACGACGGCCAGCTGACCAAGCGCCATGTGCGCGCCGCGACGCTGGCCGCGCTCGCGCCCGCGCCGGGCGAACTGCTGTGGGACGTCGGCGGCGGCTCCGGCTCGATCGGGATCGAGTGGATGCGTACGCACCGCTCGTGCCGGGCGGTCACCGTCGAGCGGGACGCGGAACGGGCACGGCGCATCGAGCGCAACGCGGAGAGGCTCGGCGTGCCCGGACTGCGGGTCGTCACGGCGGCGGCGCCGGACGGTCTGGCCGGACTGCCCGTCCCCGACGCGGTGTTCATCGGCGGCGGGCTCACCGCGCCGGGACTGCTCGACGCCTGCTGGGACGCGCTGCCGGAGGGCGGACGGCTGGTCGCGAACACCGTGACGCTCGAGTCGGAGGCGCTGCTGGCGGAGCGCTACCGTCGGCACGGCGGCGAGCTGGTGCGGCTCGCCGTGGCGCACGCCGTACCGGTGGGCGGGTTCACCGGCTGGCGGCAGGCGATGCCCGTCACGCAATGGTCCGTCACCAAATCCCCCGCGGGAGAATCCTCATGACCGTCTACTTCATCGGCGCCGGACCCGGTGCGGCCGATCTGATCACCCTGCGCGGCGCGCGGACGCTGGCTTCGTGCCGGGTCTGCCTCTACGCGGGCTCGCTCGTCCCGGCCGAGCTCCTCGCCGAATGCCCGCCGGACGCGCGCCTCGTGGACACGGCGGACCTCGATCTGGACGCGATCACCGAGGAGTTCGTCCGCGCCCACGCGGAGGGGCACGACGTGGCCCGGCTGCACTCGGGCGACCCGTCCGTGTTCAGCGCGGTGGCGGAGCAGATGCGGCGGCTCGACGCGGCGGGCATTCCGTACGAGGTCGTTCCCGGCGTTCCGGCGTTCGCGGCCGCGGCGGCCGCGCTGAAGCGGGAGCTGACCGTACCGACGGTCGGCCAGACGGTCATCCTGACCCGCGTCGCCCAGCAGGCGACCCCCATGCCCGACGGAGAGGACCTGGCCACCCTGGGCCGCAGCGGCGCACTGCTCGTCCTGCACCTCGCCGCCCGCTACGTCGACCGCCTGGTCGACGAACTGCTGCCGCACTACGGACCCGACTGCCCCGCCGCGGTGGTGGCCATGGCCAGCCGCCCGGACGAGCTGGTCCTCCGGGGCACGCTCGACGAGATCGCCGGGCTGACGAAGGAGGCGGGCGTCACGAAGACGGCGGTCATCCTGGTGGGCCGCACCCTGGCAGCCTCCCAGTTCCGTGACAGCCACCTGTACGACCCGGCGCGGGACCGGCACGTCTGCTGACGGCACACCGGCCCGCCTACCCCGGCAGCGGCCCCAGTGCCGTCACCCACGCCAGCGCCTCCGCCACCCCCGTCGCCGCGGGGACGTCCTCGGGCACGGCCGGCCGGCGGACCACGACGACCGGGAGGCCCGCCTCGCGGGCCGCGGTGAGCTTGGGCGAGGTCGCGGCGGCGCCGCTGTCCTTGGTCACCAGGACGTCGACGGCGTGGTCGGCGAGCAGCGCCCGTTCGCCCTCGAGGGTGAAGGGGCCGCGGTCGAGGAGCACCCGCATCCGCGCGGGATGCGGCTGCTCGGGCGGGTCGACGGAGCGGACCAGGAACCACAGGTCGTCCAGGTGCGCGAAGGACGCCAGACCCATGCGGCCCGTCGTCAGGAAGACCCGGCGCCCCAGGGAGGGCAGCCTCTCGGCCGCCTGCGAGAGGGAGTCGACCGGATGCCAGTCGTCGCCCGCCACCGGGACCCACCCGGGCCGCCTCAGCGCGAGCAGGGGAACATGGGCCTGGTCCGCGGCGTGCGCCGCGTTGAAACTGATCGTCCCGGCGAAAGGATGGGTGGCGTCGATGAGCACGTCCACCTGGTGCTCGCGCAGCCAGGCGGCGAGGCCCTCCGCCCCGCCGAAGCCGCCGATCCGCACCTCGCCCCGCGGCAGTCTCGGCGCCGCGACCCGTCCCGCGAGCGACGTGGTCACCCGCTCCCCCCGCGCGTGCAGCGACTCGGCGAGGGCGCGCGCCTCCGTCGTACCGCCGAGGACCAGGACGTGCACGGGGGACCTCCATGGGTGAACCGGCGCCCGTGGGCGGACGCAGCGCCCAACTCAAGCACACCGGTCTCCGGCCCGGCTGGACCACCGGGGCCTGCGCCACAGCCGCGACGACCGCCGCGTACACCGCGCTGCTCACCGGGGACTTCCCGGACCCGGTGACGATCACGCTGCCCAAGGGCCAGAGGCCCGCCTTCGCGCTGGCCGTGGAGGAACTGGCGGACGGGCACGCGACGGCGGGCGTGGTGAAGGACGCCGGTGACGACCCGGACGTCACGCACGGCGCGCTGATCCGTGCGACCGTGCGGATCCTGCCCGCCGGTTCGGGAGTGGTGTTCCGTGCCGGACCGGGCGTCGGTACCGTCACCCGCCCCGGGCTGCCACTGGACGTCGGAGAGCCGGCGATCAACCCGGTGCCCCGGCAGCTGATGCGGGAGCACGTCACGGAGGCCGCCGCCCGGTACGGCGGCTCGGGCGACGTCGAGATCACGGTCTCCGTGGACCACGGCGAGGAGATCGCGCGCTCCACCTGGAACCCGCGGCTCGGCATTCTCGGCGGGCTGTCCGTCCTCGGCACGACCGGCGTCGTCGTGCCCTACTCCTGCTCGGCGTGGATCGACTCGATCCGCCGCGGTGTGGACGTGGCCAGGGCGGCGGGCCGCACCCATCTCGCCGGGTGCACGGGCTCGACCTCGGAGAAGACGGTCGTCGCCCTGTACGGGCTTCCCG
The DNA here is from genome assembly GCF_027460265.1 of Streptomyces sp. WMMC940. NCBI lineage: Bacteria > Bacillati > Actinomycetota > Actinomycetes > Kitasatosporales > Streptomycetaceae > Streptomyces > Streptomyces sp. WMMC940. The sequence continues at coordinate 3,617,421 of NZ_JAPZBC010000001.1, read as the reverse complement.
AGGACGCGCTGCTCGACATGGGCGACTTCGCGGGCGCGGTGCTCAAGTACGTCCGCAGGCACCCCGTCGACCGGCTCACCGTCTGCGGCGGCTTCGCGAAGCTGTCCAAACTGGCGGCGGGGCACATGGATCTGCACTCGGCCCGCTCCCAGGTGGACAAGGGCTTCCTCGCGGAGCTGGCCCGCCGGGGTGGGGCGGACGAGATGCTGGCGGCCGAGGTCGCCGCCGCCAACACCGGTCTCGCGGCGTTGCGGTCGTGCGCGGCCCGCGCGGTCCCGCTGGGCGATCTCGTGGCAGTGACCGCCCGTGACCAGGCACTGGAGGTGCTGCGGGGCGCACCGGTCACGGTGGACGTGGTATGCGTCGACCGCGCGGGCACGGTGGTCGGCCGCTCGGCGCCGAAGGGCCCCTGACACCAAGGGCCCCGGACGGCGAACTCCAGGGGTACCGACGCCGAAGGAGCCCGCTCACCCCGTCCGGGTACGCCGCCCGCGCCCGGCCCCACCCCCGGTCGAACCGGACCCGCACCGCACCGGACCGCACCGGACCGCGCCGTACCGGCGGACCCGTACCGGAAGGGCGGACCCGCACCGCGCCGGACCGGCGGACCCGGGCGGTACCGGCGGACCGGCACCGGGCGGTACCGGACCTGGGCCCGGACCCGAACCGGCCCCGAGCCTCCGCCGCCTTCGAATCCCGTTCCCCCGCCGGACCTCGCCCGGCGCGGTCTCACTCCAGTGCCGAGTCGTCCACGGGTACGTGTGCGGTGTCCGGATCCGGGTACGTCCGCGGGGTCCAGACGATCTCCTCGCCCGAACCGCGGCGCACCGTACGGGTCTGCGACGAGCCGACCAGCAGCAGGGTCCTCATGTCCACCACCGACGGGTCGAGTTCGCCGAGCCGCACGATCCGCACGCTCTCCTCCGGACCGCCCACATCGCGCGCGACGACGACCGGGGTGTCCGGAGCGCGGTGGCCGAGCAGCAGTTCACGGGCCTTGGCGACCTGCCAGGTCCGGCTGCGTGAACCGGGGTTGTAGAGGGCCAGGACGAGATCGGCACGGGCCGCCACCGTCAGCCGCTCCGCGATGACCTCCCACGGCTTCAGCCGGTCGGAGAGGGAGATGGTGGCGTAGTCGTGCCCCAACGGTGCCCCGGCGCGCGCCGCGGCGGCATTCGCCGCGGTGAGGCCCGGCAGCACGCGCACGGGCACGTCCGCGTACGGCTCCTGCGCCGCGACCTCCAGCACGGCCGTGGCCATGGCGAAGATCCCGGGGTCGCCGCCCGACACCACGGCCACCCGGCGGCCGCGCCGGGCGAGGTCGAGGGCGAACTCCGCCCGCTCGGACTCCACCTTGTTGTCCGAGCCGTGGCGGCGCTGCCCCGCCCGCACCGGCACCCGGTCCAGATAGGTCGTGTAGCCGACCAGGTCGTCGGCGGCGGCGAGCGCGCCGCGGGTCTCGGGCGTCAGCCACAGCGGCCCGGCCGGTCCGGTGCCCACGACGACGACCTCGCCCCGGGGCCGCGCCTCCGGCCGCACCTCGTCGATCCGGCTCGGCAGCACCGCCACCGAGAAGTACGGCACCGACTCCGGGTCCACCTCCGCCAGCCGCTCCGTGCGCTCGCCGGCCATCGTGGCCCGCTCCACGTAGCGCGCGTCCTCCAGCCGGCCCGCCCGCTCCAGTGCCCGCCGCACGGCGGGGAAGGTCCGGCCGAGCTTCATCACCACCGCCGAGTCGGTGGCGGCGAGACGGGCCGCCAGCTCCTCCTCGGGCAGTGTGCCCGGGACGATCGTCAGCACCTCCTCCGCCTCGCACAGCGGCTCCCCGAGCCGCGCGGCCGCCGCGCTCACCGAGGTCACGCCGGGGATCACCTCGGTCGGGTACCGATGGGCGAGCCGCTTGTGCATGTGCTGGTAGGAGCCGTAGAAGAGCGGATCGCCCTCCGCGAGCACGGCCACCGTCCGCCCGGCGTCGAGATGCGCCGCGAGCGTGGCCGCGGCCTCCTCGTAGAAGTCGTCGAGCGCCCCCCGGTAGCCGCCGGGGTGGTCGGTGGTCTCGACGGTGATCGGGTACATCAGCCGCTCCTCGATGTGGTCGGGGCGCAGGTGCTCCGCCACGATCGAGCGGGCGATGGAACGGCCGTGCCGGGCGCAGTGGTACGCCACGACGTCCGCCTCCGCGACGACCCGGGCCGCCCGGAGCGTCATCAGCGACGGGTCCCCGGGGCCGAGCCCGACGCCGTACAGCCTTCCGGTCCGCTGTGTGCTCACTCCGCCTCACTCGCCATCGCGTTGATCGCGGCCGCGGCCATGGCGCTGCCGCCGCGCCGGCCGCGCACCACCAGGTACTCCGGACCACCCCCGTGCGCGGCGAGGGCGTCCTTGGACTCGGCCGCGCCTATGAAGCCCACCGGCACGCCGATGACGGCGGCCGGGCGGGGCGCTCCCTCGTCGATCATCTCCAGCAGCCGGAAGAGCGCGGTGGGGGCGTTGCCGACGGCGACCACGGAGCCTTCGAGGCGGTCCCGCCACAGTTCGAGCGCGGCGGCGCTGCGGGTCGTGCCGAGCCGTGCGGCCAGTTCCGGCACGGACGGCTCGGACAGCGTGCAGATCACCTCGTTGCCCGCGGGCAGCCGCTTGCGGGTGACGCCGCTGGCGACCATCTGCGCGTCGCACAGGATCGGGGCCCCTGAGCGCAGCGCCTCTCGGGCCCGGGCCACCACCCCGGGCGAGTACGCGAGGTCGCGGACGAGGTCGACCATGCCGCAGGCGTGGATCATCCGCACCGCGACCTGGCCGACGTCGGCCGGGAGCGCGTCGAGCGCGGCCTCTGCGCGGATCGTGGCAAAGGACTGGCGGTAGATCTCCGCGCCGTCCTTCTCGTAGTCGAACACGGTCTTGTCGCTCATTTCGTCGTACGGGTTCGGGCTGTGGCGATGGTGCCTTCGAGCTCGGCGCGGGACGGCACGGGTACGGAAGTGCCGTGCGCGGTCACCCGGTACGCGCCGTCCCCGGTGGCCACGACGTCCACGTACTCCCCCTGCGGACGGCCGCAGCGCCGCTCGCAGCCCGACCAGTACACGGGCAGGCCGCCCCGGCCGGGGGTCACGTCGGCCCGCACGTCGGCCAGGGACTTGGCGCATCCGGGCCGGCCGGTGCACGCGCCCACCCCCCACCAGGGCGAGTCGGTGCCGGTGACGAGACCCGCCCGCCCGAGGGTGTCGAGCCGCGCCCGCGCCGTGCCGCGGTCCGCGAACCCCGGCACGACGACCCCGCGCCACGGGGTCAGCCGCACCTCGTCCGCGGGCGCCGGCAGCAGCTGCCGCAGTTGCGCGACGGTGAGCCGACCGAGTGGAGCGGCGACGGACACGGTCCAGCCGTCCGGTCCCTCCACGACACCGGGCAGCGGTCCGGTGCCGGGCCCCTCGGGCCGATCCACAGGCGGGCCCGGGGCCGGATCCGGGGTGGAGCATTCCGTTCCGGTGAGGAGGGGGAGCGGTTCCGCCGCCACCCCCGCTCGCACCAGCCACCCGTCCACGTCGATGTCCTGCCCCTCCGGCAGCTCCCGCACGCGCCACGCGCCCGTGCCCGCCCCGGCGGCCGCGGTCAGGAACGCCTCCGCCGCGGCGAGCGCCGCGCGTGCGGCGTCGGTGGCACGTACACGGAAGGCGTGGCGCCCGACCCGCAGCACCGCGCGCCCGTCCGTCCCTGCGAGCAACGTCACATCCGCGCCGAGTCCGGCGACATCGCCCCGGCCGTCGTCCAGGGCGAACAGGAACCGGCCCGAGAGCCTCGCCGCCCGGTCGCTCGCGCACAGCAGGGCGTCCAGCTCCCGGGCCCACAACTGCACGTCGGCGCTGCCGAGTCCGTCCAGTCCGGCCAGCGGCGAGGCCACGACGTTGCGCACCCGCTCATGGGCCTCGGCGGGCAGCAGCCCGGCGTCACGCAGCAGTTCCGCCAGTTCCGCCCCGCAGCCGTCCGCCAGGCCGCGCAGCTCGGCGTTCCCCCGGGAGGTGACGCTCAGAGCCCCGTCGCCCAGTCGCTCGGCCGCGGTGGCCAGCACACGCAGCTGATGCTCGGTCAGCAAACCGCCGGGAAGGCGGAGTCGGGCCAGCCGCCCGTCGTCCGCCGCATGCAGCCGCAGCGCGCCCGGGCAGGCGTCACTCCGGTCCCGTATGCGGGGTTCGCCCCGGTCCGGGGGTGTTGTGGGTGTGGGCGGCATGGCGGCGAGCATACCCACGTCCTTCCAGGTGGCCGCCCTGCCGGCGGGCCGCAGCCTCTACTATGCAGAACGGCACAGGGTCCCAGGGCCCTAGGGAGGAAGCCCGGTGGGAATCCGGCGCGGTCCCGCCACTGTGAACCGGGTCCCGGCGACGGGGTCCGGTGAGTCAGGAACTCCCGCCGACCACGACCACCCGGGGCGCGGAAACCCCGAGGAAGGCCTGCGCACGCGATGACGCACGCGACGATCCTGCTGCTGTCGACCTCCGACACCGACCTGCTCAGCGCCCGCGCCGCCGAGGGCCCGGTCCGGTACCGCTTCGGGAACCCCTCCCGCCTCCCACTCGACCGGCTCCCCGAGCTCCTCGACGGCATCGATCTGGTCGTCGTGCGCCTCCTCGGCGGTGTCCGCGCCTGGCAGGAGGGCCTCGACGCGCTGTCGGCGCAGGGCCGGCCGGTGGTCGTCCTCACCGGCGAACAGGCCCCGGACGCCCAGCTGATGGAGACGTCCACCGTCCCCATCGGCATCGCGGCCGAGGCCCACGCCTACCTCGCCCACGGCGGCCCGGACAACCTGGAGCAGCTCGCCCGGTTCCTGTCGGACACCGTCCTGCTCACCGGCCACGGCTTCGCACCGCCCGCGCCCGCCCCCACGTGGGGCGAGCTGGAGCGCACCCCGCGTCGCGACAGCGGCCCGGTCGTCGCCGTGCTCTACTACCGGGCCCACCACATGAGCGGCAACACCGCCTTCGTCGGCGCCCTGTGCGACGCCGTCGAGGACGCCGGCGGCCGGGCCCTCCCGCTCTACGTCGCCTCGCTGCGCGCCCCCGAGCCGGAGCTGCTGGAACGGCTCCGCGACGCCGACGCCGTCGTCACCACCGTCCTCGCCGCCGGCGGCACCCGACCCGCCGAGGCCCAGGCCGGAGGGAACGACGAGGCGTGGGACGCGGGCGCGCTCGCCTCGCTCGACGTGCCCGTGCTGCAGGCCCTGTGCCTGACCGGGCCGCGCAGCGCCTGGGAGGAGAGCGACGAAGGGCTGTCCCCGCTGGACGCCGCTGGCCAGGTCGCCGTCCCCGAGTTCGACGGTCGCCTCATCACCGTGCCGTTCTCGTTCAAGGAGATCGACGAGGACGGCCTCCCGGCGTACGTCGCCGACCCCGAGCGCGCCGCCCGCGTCGCGGGCATCGCCGTGCGCCACGCCCGGCTGCGGCACATCCCCAACGCCGAGAAGCGCCTCGCGCTCGTCCTCTCCGCGTACCCGACGAAGCACTCCCGCATCGGCAACGCCGTCGGCCTCGACACCCCGGCCTCCGCCGTGGCGCTGCTGCGCCGGCTCCGCGACGAGGGCTACGACTTCGGTACCGAGGAGATCCCCGGCCTGGCGTCCGGCGACGGCGACGAACTGATCCGCGCGCTCATCGAGGCCGGCGGCCACGACCAGGACTGGCTCACGGAGGAGCAGCTCGCCCGGAACCCGGTCCGCATCCCGGCCGCCGACTACAAGCGCTGGTACGCGACCCTGCCGCAGGAACTGCGCGAGCACGTCGAGGAGCACTGGGGCCCGGCGCCCGGCGAGATGTTCCTGGACCGCTCCCGCAACCCGGAGGGCGACATCGTCCTGGCCGCCCTGCGCCGCGGCAACCTGCTGATCGTCATCCAGCCGCCACGCGGATTCGGCGAGAACCCGATCGCGATCTACCACGACCCCGATCTGCCGCCCTCGCACCACTACCTCGCCGCCTACCGCTGGATCGCGTCCCCGCAGTCGAATGGGGGTGCCTCCCAGGCCGAAGGCTCTGGGGGAGGGTTCGGCGCGGACGCGATGGTCCACCTCGGCAAGCACGGCAACCTGGAGTGGCTGCCCGGCAAGAACGCCGGGCTGTCCGCGGCCTGCGCGCCCGACGCCGCGCTCGGCGACCTGCCGCTGGTGTACCCGTTCCTGGTCAACGACCCGGGAGAAGGCACCCAGGCCAAGCGCCGCGTCCACGCCACCCTCGTCGACCACCTCGTCCCGCCGATGGCCCGCGCCGACTCCTACGGCGACATCGCGCGCCTGGAGCAACTGCTCGACGAGTACGCCCAGATCTCCGCCATGGACCCGGCGAAGCTGCCCGCGATCCGCGCCCAGATCTGGACCCTGATCCAAGCGGCGAAGCTCGACCACGACCTCGGGATGCAGGACCGCCCCGACGACGACGGCTTCGACGACTTCCTGCTGCACGTCGACGGCTGGCTCTGCGAGGTCAAGGACGCCCAGATCCGCGACGGACTGCACGTCCTCGGCAGCGCGCCCACCGGCCCCGAGCGGGTCAACCTCGTCCTGTCGATCCTGCGTGCCCGGCAGATCTGGGGCGGCACGACCGCCCTGCCCGGACTGCGCGAGGCGCTCGGCCTCGACGAGTCCGCCGCGACCCGGACCACCGCCGACGAGGCCGAGGCCAGGGCCCGCGCCCTGGTCGAGGCGATGGAGGACGCCGGCTGGGACCCGGCCGCCGTCGCCGCCGTGGCCGAGGGCCACGGCGGGGCCGTCGCCGACATCCTCGACTTCGCCGCCCGGGAGGTCGTCCCGCGCCTCGCCGCCACCACCGACGAACTCGACCACGCCGTCCACGCGCTGAACGGCGGCTTCGTCCCGGCCGGACCGTCCGGCTCGCCGCTGCGCGGCCTGGTCAACGTCCTACCGACGGGCCGGAACTTCTACTCCGTCGACCCCAAGGCCGTGCCCTCCCGCCTCGCCTGGGAGACCGGTCAGGCCCTCGCCGAATCCCTCCTGGAGCGCTACCGCACGGACAACGGCTCCTGGCCGACGTCCGTCGGACTGTCCCTGTGGGGCACGAGCGCGATGCGCACCGCCGGCGACGACGTGGCCGAGGCGCTGGCGCTGCTCGGCGTCCGCCCCGTCTGGGACGACGCCTCCCGCCGCGTCAACGGCCTCGAACCGGTCCCGCTCGCCGAGCTCGGTCGCCCCCGCATCGACGTCACCCTGCGCATCTCGGGCTTCTTCCGCGACGCGTTCCCGCACGTGATCGGCCTCCTCGACGACGCGGTCCGGCTGGCCGCCTCGCTCGACGAGCCCGCCGACGACAACTTCGTACGCGCCCACGCCCAGGCCGACCTCGCCGAGCACGGTGACGAACGGCGCGCCACCACCCGTATCTTCGGCTCCCGCCCGGGCACGTACGGCGCCGGACTGCTGCAGCTGATCGACTCCCGCGACTGGCGCACCGACGCCGACCTCGCCGAGGTCTACACGGTGTGGGGTGGCTACGCCTACGGCCGCGGCCTCGAAGGCCGGGCGGCGCGGGAGGAGATGGAGACGGCGTACAAGCGGATCGCGGTCGCGGCGAAGAACACCGACACCCGTGAGCACGACATCGCCGACTCCGACGACTACTTCCAGTACCACGGCGGCATGGTCGCCACCGTGCGCGCCTTGCGCGGCACCGCGCCGGAGGCGTACATCGGCGACTCCACCCGCCCGGAGACGGTCCGCACCCGCACCCTCGTCGAGGAGACCTCCCGCGTCTTCCGGGCCCGCGTGGTCAATCCCAGGTGGATCGAGGCGATGCGCCGCCACGGCTACAAGGGCGCCTTCGAACTCGCCGCCACAGTGGACTACTTGTTCGGCTACGACGCCACGACGGGCGTGGTCGCCGACTGGATGTACGACAAGCTCGCCCAGGCGTACGTCCTGGACCCGGAGAACCGCGAGTTCCTCCAGCAGGCCAACCCCTGGGCCCTCCACGGCATCGCGGAACGACTGCTGGAGGCGGAGTCCCGCGGTATGTGGGAGAAGCCCGACCCGGTGGTCGTCGACGCCCTGCGCCAGGTCTTCCTCGAGACGGAGGGCGACCTGGAGGGCGACGGCTGACCGGGGCCCCACCGCGGAAGCACTCCGGCCGTACCCGGCCACCGCCCGGCGATGTCCGGACCGGACCGGCGACGGCCGGAGTGCTTCCGTTTTTGTCTGGGACACCCCGAATTCCCTGTACGGAGCGCTAGGGTTCACTCACGTGCCGGGGTGTGAGGTGGGTCACCCCGCGTGTCTTTCGGGCTGCCCGGTGAGCCGGAAGCAGCGTGCATCAGGGGGGCCTCATGCGTGAGATGGTCAGCGGAGCCAACATCGATCTGGCTGCTCTCGGCGACGAGGCCCAGGCGGTCATCGTCAGCCTGAGATGGAGCAGCCCGGCCGGTGACGGTGACGCCGACGTGTCGGTGCTGCTGCTCGGGGCGGACGGCAAGGTCCGCAGCGACGCGGACTTCTTCTTCTACAACAACCCCACGGCCGCGGACGGTTCCGTCCAGCTACTGGGCAAGATCCCGGCGGAGGAGGGCGACGAGGACCGCATCACCCTCGATCTGGCCGCGATCCCCGCGGACGTCGACCGGATCGTGGTGACTGCGAGCCGCTACGAGGGCGCCCGGTTCAGCGAGCTCGACGGGCTCCGGCTCACCCTCGCCGACCGCACCGGCGAACGGCTGCTGAGCTATGCCGTCCCGGACGCCGGCGACGTGAGCGCGCTCATCTTCGGGGAGCTCTACCGGCGCGGCGAGAGCTGGAAGTTCCGTGCCGTCGGTCAGGGGTACGCCTCCGGACTGGCCGGGCTCGCCACCGACTTCGGGATCGCGATCGAGGACGACACGGACGACGGGCGGGACGACGCCACGGAGGCCGCGTCGGCGCCCACCGCGCAGGAGCCCGCGCCGGAGACGGCGCTGCCCCGGACCGGGCAGCCGGCCCGGGAGACCACCGCCGGCAAGCCCTCCGGACACCGGACCCGCACGGTCAGGAAGAAGGTCACCCTGCCGAAGGCGGCGAGGAAGTCCCTCGCCGAGAACGACTCCTGGAGGACCGCTCGTCTGTTCCCCGTTTCCGTGCTGAAGAGCGACCGTGAGCGCGAAATGCGCGCCACCTCCGTCCTGTTGTCGGTGATGTCCCAGGTTCCGGAGTTCGGCCGGCGGCTCACGGCCGGCTTCGGCGCACCCGCCGGGCGGGCGGAGACGTTCACGGAGGTCTCACTGCCGCACGGCGACACACCCCGGAGGCCGGACGGGGTGATCCGGATGGAACGTGCGGGCAAGCTGTGGACGGCGCTCATCGAGACGAAGACCAACGGCAACGCCCTGAAGCCGGACCAGGTCCAGGACTACGTCGACATCGCCGCACGTCGCGGCTACGAGGCCGTGATCACGCTCACGAACGACGTGGCCCTGGAGGGCCGGCCACTCGTCGACGTGAAGATCGACGGGCGTCGCAGGAACAAGGTCGCGCTGTGGCACCTCTCCTGGGCCGAGGTCGCCCACCAGGCGCAGATGCTGATCCGGCACGAGGGCGTGGGCAACGCCGCCCACGCCTGGCTCCTTCAGGAGCTGCTGCACTACCTCCAGCACGAGAACTCCGGTTGCCACGGCTTCCAGAACATGGGGCCCGCCTGGGTCCCCGTACGACGGGGCATCGACGAGGAGACCCTGTGCCAGGGCGACCGGCGCGCCGTGGAGGTCGTCGAGAACTGGGAGAGGCTGATACGGCAGGTCTGTCTCCGGCTCGGCGGTGAACTCGGCCAGAAGGTCCTGCCCGTGCAGCGCGCGAAGCGCGGCACCGACCCCGATTTCCGCCGTGCGGGGCTCGCGGACGACCTCTGCACGGAGGGACGGCTCACCGCCGAACTGCGCATCGAGGGGACTCCCGGCATCATGGCGATCACCGCTGATCTGCGGACCGGGAAACTCCGTACGTCCATCGAGATCCCGGCGCCCGAGCAGGGGTACCCACTGACATGGGCGAAGCGGCTCGTGCGGCAGTTGGCCGAGGCCCCCGCCGACCTCCATGTCGAGACGCTGACCGACGGATCGGCGGGAGGCCCGCGCGGCACCCTGGAACGCCTGCGTCCGGAGCCGGGCGACATCCTCCCCCGGGACGACGCGCAGATCACCGGCTTCCGGCTCTCGCTGTTCAAGAGCATGGGCAACACCCGCGGCAACGCGGAATCCGGGTTCATCCGCAGCGTCGACCGGGCCGTCGACCGCTTCCACGCCGGCGTGGTGACCCAGCTCGACCGGCGGAGCGGTCGGCGGGCGTAAGACTTCCGTCACCACCGGGAACGTTCCTTTCGCGGTCCTGTGCGACTTGAATGGAGCCATGAGGACATCGGTGGTACGCAGACCCGTGGTGATCGTGGGGCTGGTGGTGGTCGCGGTGGTGGCCGTCGCCGGGCTGTATTGGTTCCAGCCCTGGAAGCTCTGGGTGGACGAGACCGTGCGCGAGGAACTGCCCGCGGCCGCCCCGGCCGCACCGGCCTCGCCGGACGGACCGGGGGCGTCCGCGGACACGGCGCCGCCGGCCGCGTCCGCGCCGGAGGTGCTGGCCACGGGAAGCTTCATTAGCCATGAGCACGCCACGAACGGCAGTGTGAAGATCGTCCGGCTCGCGGACGGCTCCCGCACCCTCCGGATCGAGGGCCTGGACACCAGCAGCGGCCCCGACCTGCGCGTCTGGCTCACCGACGCGCCGGTGAAGGAGGGCAAGGACGGCTGGCACGTCTTCGACGACGGGCAGTACGTCAGCCTCGGCAAGCTGAAGGGCAACAAGGGCGACCAGAACTACGCGCTGCCCGCCGACGCCGATCTCAACCGCCTGACCAGCGTCACCATCTGGTGCGACCGCTTCGACGTCTCCTTCGGCGCCGCGGAGCTCGGCAAGGCGGCCGCGTAGCCTGAGAGCACGATGAACATCTTCACCACGTCATGGGGCGACCTCGGGCTCACCCGCTTCCCCGAGGACCCCCGTGACCGGCTCCGCGCCTGGGACGCCTCGGACGAGTACCTGCTGCGCCACCTGGAGGGCGAGACGCTCGGCGGCACCGTGGTCGTGGTGGGCGACCGCTGGGGAGCGCTGGTCACGGCACTCGCGGCGCACCGGCCCGTGCAGATCACCGACTCCTTTCTCACCCAGCGGGCGACCCGCGCCAATCTCGTCCGCAACCGCTCCGCCGCCGAGGCCGACGGCGTACGGCTGCTGTCGACCCAGGACACCCCGCCGGACCGGATCGACGTACTGCTGGTCCGCGTCCCCAAGAGCCTCGCGCTGCTCGAGGACCAGCTCCAGCGGCTCGCGCCCCGGCTGACCGCCGACACGCTCGTGGTCGGCACGGGCATGGTGACGGAGATCCACACCTCCACGCTGAAGCTCTTCGAGCGGATCATCGGCCCCACCCGCACATCACTGGCGGTCAAGAAGGCCAGGCTCATCCACTGCGCCCCCGAACCGGACCGCACCGGACCCGCGGCCGTCCCGGACGCCCCCTGGCCCCGCAGCTACACGCTTCCGGCCGGCATCGGCGTCATGTCGGGACGCCCGGTGACCAATCACGCGGGGATCTTCTGCGCCGACCGCCTGGACATCGGCACCCGCTTCTTCCTCGAACACCTCCCCGACCGCCGCGGTCCGCTCCGCGTCGTGGACCTGGGCTGCGGCAACGGCGTGGTCGGTACGGCCGTGGCGGTCGCCAACCCGGAGGCCGAGGTGGTGTTCACGGACGAGTCGTTCCAGGCCGTCGCCTCGGCCGAGGCCACCTTCCGGGCGAACACCGGGCCGTCCGCCGGTGCCGCCTTCGCCGTCGGCGACGGGCTGTCCGGGACCGAGCGCGAGTCCGTCGACCTGGTGTTGAACAACCCCCCCTTCCACACCCACCGGGCGCTGACCGACAGCACCTCGTGGCGCATGTTCACCGGCGCCCGCAGGGCCCTGCGCCCCGGCGGCGAGCTGTGGGTGATCGGCAACCGGCACCTCGGCTACCACGTCAAACTGCGCCGGATCTTCGGGAACTGCGAGACCGTCGCGAGCAATCCGAAGTTCGTGGTACTGCGCGCGGTGAAGCGCGGCTGACGGGCGGGACGCCGAGCCGGAGGCCGGGAGCCGGTCCGGGACCTACGCGCGGGGGCCCGGCCCGCCGAACCGCGAGTAGCGGTCGGCCGAGCCGGGCCCCTGGGCCCTGAACCGTGGCGTGTACGGGATCAGTGGTTGTTGACGCCGTTGCCGGAGAGCACCGGGACGTCGTCCAGGACGTGCGACAGCGGCTCGTCGCCCTTGGCCTGGGTCGAGTTCTCGGCGCACTGCTGGTCCTGCGGGTTGGCCAGGACGCTGAGGTCCTGGACGCCGACCGGCACCAGACCGACGAGCGAACCGGCGTTCAGCTTGGCGGGCAGGCCCACGCACAGCTTGTTCAGCGAACCCTGAACGGCGCTGAGCTGCGGGCTCTGGGCGCCGTAGGTGGCCGAGTTGCCGTAGACCTGCGCGGCGTCGTTGCCGCTCAGCGACGTGGTGCCGCCGTCGTCGCCGATGGCCATTGCCTGCGGGGCGGCGGTCAGCGCGGCTCCGGCCACGGACGCGGTCACGGCTGCTGCTGCCCACAGCTTCTTCATGGTGATTCCCTTCGGGGAGGTTCGCGATGTTCGGGGCGTCGGGATGCGCACTCCACCGGTGAATGATGGACGCAGTGATCAACACCGGCCTGCGCGCCCCGGTTGCGGCCTGTAACCCGATCGGCCCAGCGCGGAGGGCGCTGTTCGGGACGTTCGGTTCTTTCGCACCAACGAGCCCGGGCGGTAAGGGATATTGGGGGCATGGCGGAGCACAAGGGCCGTTGGGAACGGCAGGGGCTGATTCCGGCGAGCCGCAGGGAACCGGAAGGCGCGAGGGAGCCGGTGGACCGGGTGAGGCCGGCGGCCCGGCCGGTCGCGGACCGCTCGGTGGAGCCCATCTACGCGTCTCTCATGGCCAGTTGGTACGCCCAGGGGAGGGCCGTTCCCGGCGTCCATGACCGTGAGTGGTCCGACCTCGTCTCCTGGTCCTGGCCCCGCTGGTGAGCGGCCGCCGCTCCCACCGGCGGGCGCGGTACGTCGGCGCGGCGACACGGCCTCCGACAGGGCTCCGGGCGCCCACGCGAACGGGCCGGGCCGCCGCGGAGCACCGCGAACGGCCCGGCCCGGTCGGCGTGGCCGAGGGTCAGCCGTTGCTCTGACCGTTGGCCGAGAGCACCGGGATGTCGGAGAGGATGTGCGACAGGGCCTCGTCGCCCTTGGCCTGGGTCGAGTTCTCCGTGCACTGCTGGGCCTGCGGGCTCGACAGGACGTTGAGGTCCTGGACGCCGACCGGCACCAGACCGACGAGCGAACCGGCGTTCAGCTTGGCGGGCAGGCCCACGCAGGGCTTGTTCAGCGAACCCTGGACGAGTGCCATCTGCGGGCTCATGTTGCCGTACGTGGCGGAGTTGCCGAACACCTGCGACGCGCCGACACCACTGGCCGACGTGGTGCCCGTGTCATTGCCGACGGCCAGGGCCTGCGGCGCCGCCGCGGCCGAGGCGCCGACGACCGACGCGGTGACGGCCGCAGCCGCCATAGCCTTCTTCAGCACGAGTTGATCCCTTTCCTGGGTTCAGGGTCCTTGGGGTTCCGGGTTCCCGGGGTTCTGAGAGGGGACTGAGGTGCCCGTTTCCCGGAGCCTCCTGACCAACTCGGACCAGCGGACTTGGTTCCTCCGCTTCACTCCAAAGGACGGTGCCGACGGCGGTCCGCGTGCCCTCCGGCCAGGCGGTTCCCTCACCCGCCGGCGGCCTTCGGGCGCGCGTCGCGAACGACGCGTCATGAGGGCTGTTCGGGTGAAGCCCCGCAACCAAACGTCCTCCGTCCAGTTTGAGTCGGTGCGCAGACGAGCTGGAGTGTTCCTGCAGAAAGGCAAGCAAGTGATGATCAAGAAGGTTATGGCTGCGGCTGCGGTCACGGCCTCCGTAATCGGTGCCTCGGCCGCCGCCGCCCCCCAGGCCCTGGCCATCGGCGACGACACCGGTACGACGTCCGCCAGTGGCGTCGGTGCCTCGCAGGTGTTCGGCAACTCGGCCACCTACGGCGCCCAGAGCCCGCAGCTCGCCCTGGTCCAGGGTTCGCTGAACAAGCCCTGCGTGGGCCTGCCCGCCAAGGCCAACGCCGGTTCGCTCGTCGGTCTGGTGCCGGTCGGCGTCCAGGACCTCAACGTCCTGTCGAGCCCGCAGGCCCAGCAGTGCACGGAGAACTCGACCCAGGCCAAGGGCGACGAGGCCCTGTCGCACATCCTCTCCGACATCCCGGTGCTCTCGGGCAACGGCGAGGGCAACGGCTGAGCACCCGTTCCGGCCCGGTCGTCGGGTTCGGCCGTCCGGGCATTCGAGTGAATTGAGCGGGGTCCCGGGCCGCAGAAGGGTTTCTTCGGTCGGCACGGCTCGTTGGCAGAGCGTCGTGGCATTGCCCGTGCATTTCCACGGCACTCACTCCGACCGCCGAACAGAAGGAATCCGATATGAAGTTCAGAAGGACCACGACGGTGCTGGCGGGACTCGTGATGGCCATGGGAATGGCTTCGCCCGCGCTCGCGGACTCCGGTGCGACCGGTGTCGCGGCCGGCTCGCCGGGAGTGCTCTCCGGGAACGTCATCCAGATTCCGGTACACATTCCGGTGAATGCCTGCGGCAACTCCGTCAATCTCATTGCCGTGCTGAACCCTGCGTTCGGCAACCTCTGTGTGAACGACTGACATCCAGTCCTCGCATACAGCCCTGAAGGGTCGTTTTCCGTCGGTCCTGGGGCGTGCCCTGCGGCACCGCCCCGGGATCGGCTCGCGAAGCGAAAGCGGGAAGAACAACAACATGCGACAGGTCATCAGCAAGGGAATTCTGACGGCCGCGGCGGCCACCGGGATTCTGTCCTTGACCAGTGTGTACGCCAGCGCCGACTCCCAGGCCGACGCCGAGGCCGCGAACTCGCCCGGCGTACTGTCGGGCAACAACGTCCAGGCCCCCGTGCACGTGCCGGTCAACGTCTGCGGGAATTCCCTGAACGTGGTCGGGGTCCTCAACCCCGCGTTCGGCAACGCCTGCGTCAACGCCTCCGACGAGGGCGCGGCCGGATCCGCGGGCGCGTCCGCGGACGGTGCCGCTGTGGGCTCCCCGGGCGTCGCCTCCGGCAACAACGTCCAGGTGCCGGTGGACATCCCGGTCAACGCCTGCGGGAACACCATCGACGTCATCGGCGCCCTGAACCCGGCGGGCGGCAACAACTGCGGCAACGGCACGGCCGAGACGCCGCTGACGCCGGAGGTGCCCGAGACCCCGGTCACGCCGGAGTCGCCGGAGGTGCCCGAGACCCCGGTCACGCCGGAGTCGCCGGAGGTGCCCGAGACCCCGGTCACGCCGGAGTCCCCCGAGACGCCCGAGACGCCGGAGATCCCGGTCACCCCCGAGATCCCCGAGGTGCCCGAGGTGCCCGAGATCCCCGAGGTGCCCGAGGTCCTGGTCCCCGTGGTGGACACCCCGGTCGACGACCGGGTCGTCGACTCCTCGACGACGGAGCAGCTGGCCCAGACCGGCGGCAACGCCGGCACGCTGGCGGCCGGTGCCGCCGCGGTCGGTCTGCTGGCCGGCGGCGCCCTGCTGTACCGCCGCGGGACGGCCGCCGCGCGTCGCTGAACGGCCGCGCCCCCGTGTGAACCCGGCCGGGAGAGTCCCCTCATCGGACCCTCCCGGCCGTTTCGCGTCCGGACGGACCGTCCGGCCGACGACGGGCCCGGGGCGGGCCCTCGCCGGGCGGACGCGTTCCGGGAACGGCCCCGCCTACGGGCCGGGGTGCTCGAGCGCGGTCGTCAGTCTCCCGTCGTGCCGCCGACCGCGGGCCGGGCGGCCGACACCTCGCGGTAGACGTTCGCGATCGCGGAGGCGCTGTGCCGTACGTCGTGTGCGGCGAGGACGTGCTGGCGGCCCTGGCGACCGAGCGTCCTGCGCAGCGGGCCGTTGAGCAGCAGGTCGCCCACGGCCGTGGCCAGGGCGTACGGATCCTGCGGGGGCGTCGTGCAGAACAGCGCGTGCCCCGGGGGCAGGCTCTCCCGTGTTCCCGCGACATCCGTGACCACGACCGGCCGGCCGCAGGCCATCGCCTCCAGGGGCGTCAGGGCCATGCCCTCCCAGCGCGACGGGACGACGACCAGGTCAGCCGCCCGGTACCAGGGCGCGGAGTCCGGCTGGTCGCCCGCGAACCGGACGGACGCCGGGGCCGACGCGTGCAGGGCGTCGGCCCCGGGGCCGTCCCCGACCAGCACGAGGCGGGCGTTCGGCAGTCTGCGCAGGACCTGCTCCCATGCCGCCAGCAACACGTCCTGCCCCTTCTGCCGGCACAGCCGTCCCACGCACACCACGAGCGGCGCGGACGCGGGCAGGTCGGCGACCAGCGGCGGAAGGTTCCGCCGCGCTCCGTCCGCGGCGGGCCGGAACCGCTCGGTGTCCACGCCGTTGGGGACGACGGTCCACAGCGCCTCGACGCCGGCCGCCGCGCCTCTGCGCCGCTCCGTCTCGCTGACGCAGACGATCCGGTCCGCCCAGCGGGCCCCGTAACGCTCCCAGCGGCGGGCTGGACCGGCCAGGACGCCGCCGGCCTGACCGAACGACCAGACGTGCGGCTGGAAGACGGTGGGGATCCGGCCGCGCAGCGCGAGCCGGGCGGCGAGCCCGGCCTTGGGCCCGTGGGCGTGCACCAGCCGTGGGCCCGCCACGGCGACGATCCTCGAGAGTTGCCCCACCTCGCGGGGCAGCAGTGGGCCGGCCCTCTTGCCGGCACGCCACCGGTGGACACCGGCACCGAGCGCGAGCACGGCGTCCGCGAGCATGCCGCCGCCCGGGCAGGCCACCGCCACCGGGATTCCTCCGCGGACCTGATGGGCCACCAGGTCCAGGACGACCCGGGCCATCCCGCCGTCGGCCTGCTGGACGACGTGGAGCACGACCGTCCGGCCCGCACGCGGGGCCGAGCCCGGGCCGGACGGCGGGCGCTGGACGGTGCGCCGGACCGGGTCGGGGCCCTCTCCGGACGGAAGGGCCGGCGGGAATTCCGGTGCACGGGGCATCGGAAGGTGATCCGGCTGCTGCCGGGACTCAGCATGCTGCGCGGATCGTCGATTCCGATTCATATCCAAGGCTATTCACATGAGCGGGCCGGTGGGGGGCGGCTTCGTGCGCTCTTCGCGGAGCCGGCGCGAGAGGTGACTCTAGCCCTAATTCATTCCGGCGCCGGACCGTTCTTTCCCTGTCCGGACCGGAACGTCAGGGTGCGGATTAATCCTTTTGGCGTTCCTCCGTGTCCGGACTTCGGGTGCCCTCGTTGTTGCTTGCGCCGCATCACTAACCCCCCGGAAGGAAGAAATAATGAAGCGAATCGCGAAGTCGGTCGTGTTTGCGGGCACGGGCGTCGCCCTGATCATGGGCGGTGCGGGCATGGCCGTCGCGGACAGCGGCGCGGCCGGTGCCGCCGAGGGCTCGCCCGGCGTCGCGTCCGGCAACGTGGCCCAGGTTCCGGTCCACGTCCCGGTGGGCGTCTGCGGCAACACCGTCGACGTCGTCGGTCTGCTGAACCCGGCCTTCGGCAACGTCTGCGCCAACGACTGACGCGTGCGGGCGTCCGGCGGGCACGCCGCTGGACGCCCGCAACCCTGTGCGCCGACCGGTTGTTCACTCCTTCGGCCGCACAACCTGGCAGACCTCGCTGCCGTTGAACCATCGGACCGGGCAGTCACGCACGGCCACTGAACATTTTGACCAAGGAGTGCTTCTCCATGTCGCGTACCGCGAAGGCTTTCGTCCTGTCCACCCTCGCCGCCGCCGCTGTTGCGGGTTCCACCGGCATCGCCGCCGCCGACAGCGGCGCGGAGGCCGCAGCGGCGAACTCGCCGGGCGTGCTCTCCGGCAACTTGGCCCAGGTTCCGGTCCACGTTCCGGTCAACGTCTGCGGCAACACCGCCGACGTCGTCGGTCTGCTGAACCCGGCCTTCGGCAACGCCTGCGTCAACGACTGATCGCCTGCACGGGCGCCTCGGGCCGCCCTTCCCGCCGCGGCGGGAAGGGCGGCCTTCTCGTGCCGGGTGCGTTCACGGGGCCCGGACCGGCCGCCGTCCCCGCCCGTGACCGGCGAGAGGACTCCGATAGGAACATCCGAACGGGGAGCTTCATTCGGGTGGGCCGGGAGAATCCCCGGTTCTCGGGGTTTCCGGCCCGGGTGACGGATCGTTACAGAAGACGTAACAGCACAGAAAAGCACGACAGGGCATGCCGGGCATCCGCAATGTGCCCCAAGCCTCCGCCACTTGTGCGCGCGACACGCGTTGCCGAAGGAGATATTCACTGATGAAGCCCATGAAGGTCGCTGCGGTCGTCGCCGGTTCGCTGGTCGCCGCGGGTGCCTCGGCCCCGGCTTTCGCCGCTTCCGAGCTCGCTCCGACCAGTCTGAACGGCGCGCTGGGTACCGTCGCGAGCGAGACCACGGGTGCCGTGGAGCCCCTCACGAACAGGACGCTGGACACGGAGCGGGACGGCTCGCTGCTGAACACGGTCCAGGGCACCGCCGACGACCTGAACAGGAGCAAGGCGGGCGCCCCGCAGCAGCTCCTCGGTGGGCTCCCCCTGGGCGCCTGAGCGGCGTCCCCGGTACGGTCCCGGAAGGCCCGGCGGAAGGATTCCGCCGGGCCTTCCCCGCCTCCCGGGCCCTGCCGCCGCCGGTCCGCCGGCCGCGGCGGGTCTGCGCACGGTTGAGCGAGTGCGACCCCTTCGGGCTAATCCGGCGGTGGGCTCCCCCGCGCGTGTGACATGGGTGCCCGAAGGGTTCGGCTAAGTCGCTATGGTCCCGAACGTGACCTCAACCCGCGGCGCGGTACGCGCCTTCCGCCCGGCCCGACTGGGCACCCTCGTCGTCATCGCCTGGAGCGGGGAGCACCCCGACGACGAGCGCGACATGCCCTTCCTGCTGGCCTACGCACTCGGCGACGGCGACGGCGGACCGGAGGGGGCCGAGGCCGCGGCCCGGCAGCTGCTCGACGACGTGGGTCTGCCGGTCGGGACCGAGTTCGTGGACGCCGCCGAGTCCGCCGGGTTTCCCGTCACGTTGCTGGTGGAGGCGGGCCAGGCCGTGCTGACGATGCCTCACCTCACCGCGCAGTGCACGGTGCCGCAGGAGTGGCTGGCCG
Source organism: Streptomyces sp. WMMC940 (assembly GCF_027460265.1). Lineage (NCBI taxonomy): Bacteria > Bacillati > Actinomycetota > Actinomycetes > Kitasatosporales > Streptomycetaceae > Streptomyces > Streptomyces sp. WMMC940. Next base: position 3,598,166 of record NZ_JAPZBC010000001.1, on the reverse strand, counting down.
CGGTACGGGACCGGGGGCACGTGTACTTCATCTTCGCGACGCGGCCCTGGCCGGACGCCGCGCCGGGGGTTCCGGTCACCGAGGACAGGCTCCGGGAGTTCGTCGGTGACGAGTCCGTGCTGTCGACAGCGGCGCACTGCCTGCTGCCGGTCCGTCAGCTGCGTGGCTGAGCCGTCACCGGGCGGCAAGAGGCCCGGCAACGGCGGTACGACCGCCGGCCGGGCCTGGTTCACACCTTGCTGGTCAGAGCTGCCGGACACCGCTCGCCGGGCGGGAGGGCGCGCGGTGCGCGTCCGCCCGGGCTGTCCCGGCGAGCCTGAGTCGTATTCCGGTGCCCGCGGCGGCGGCCGCCGCCGGGTGAGGAAGCGTCAGCTTCACGGTGGCCTCCTGTCAGAGGGGGTTGTGGACACCCGCGACGCTAGTCCGCATCTGACGATCCGTCGTGTCGAGCGGGGCGGCGATTACTGCGTGTGCGCATCGGCCCAGGTGACGGAGGGCCGGGGAATCAGCCGGACGGATCCGGCCGGAGAGGGAGTCTGGAGAGACATGGGGACACGAGCCAGAAGGCGCGTCGCGCGTCCCGTGACGGCACCGGACGCCCCCGCGACCGGGGTGGGCGCGAGCCGGGGCTTCGCCCTGATGCTCGTGGTCACGGGCGCGGCGGGGCTGCTCGCCTCCTGGGCCATCACGCTCGACAAGTTCCGGCTGCTGGAGGACCCGGGCTTCACCCCCGGGTGCAGCCTCAACCCCGTCGTGTCGTGCGGGAGCATCATGAAGAGCGAGCAGGCGGCCGTCTTCGGCTTCCCCAACCCGATGCTGGGGCTCGTCTCGTACGCCGTGGTGATCGCGGTGGGCGCCGGGCTGCTGGCGGGGGCCCGGTACCGGCGCTGGTTCTGGCTCGCGCTCAACGGGGGAGCGCTCTTCGGGGTCGCCTTCTGCACCTGGCTGCAGTTCCAGTCGCTGTACCGGATCGGTGCCCTCTGCCTGTGGTGCTGTCTCGCGTGGGTCGCCACGATCGTCCTGTTCTGCCGGGTGACGCGGCACACCGTCGGGCACCGGATGCTGCCGGCGCCGGCCGGGCTGCGGGACGGGCTGCGGGAGTTCGGCTGGCTGCCGCCGGCCGCGTGGACGGGGATCATCGGCATGCTGGTGCTCACTCGCTGGTGGGACTTCTGGACCGGCTGAGTCCGCCGGGCGGTGGTCAGACCTCGGGGACGCGGGCGAATCGACCCGCGATGTGGAGGTCGGACTCGATCGCGGCGGCCGTGGCCCGGAGAGCGGGGAGGACCTCGGTGAGGCACTCGCCGGTCGTGCGGCGGGCCGTGTGCATGGCGACGTTCAGCGCGGCGACGGTGCGGCCCGTGTGGTCCCGCACGGGGACGGCCAGCGAACGGAGCCCCTCCTCCAGCTCCTCGTCGACCAGCGCGAACCCCTCGTCGTGGACGCGGTCGAGGAGCCCGAGCAGGCGCGGCGGTTCGGTGACGGTACGTGAGGTGAGCGGGCGCAGTGCGGTGCGGGCGAGACGGTCCGCACGCTCCCCGGCGGGGAGCCCGGCCAGCAGGACCCGCCCCATGGAGGCGGCGTACGCGGGGAAGCGGGTGCCGATGGTGATGTCGACGCTCGTGATCCGCTCGGTGGCGACGCGCGCGGTGTAGCGGATGTCGTCCCCGTCGAGAACCGCGAGGGACGCGGAGTCGTGCACGCGACGCACCAGTTCGGCCATGTGCGGTACGGCGACGTCGGGGAGCGTCGTCCGGGACAGTGCGGGGAGGCCGAGGGACAGCACGCGCGGAGTGAGCCGGAAGACGCGGTCCCCCGAGCCGACGTAGCCGAGGTGTTCCAGGGTGATGAGCGCACGGCGGGCGGTGGCCCGGGCCAGGCCGGTGGCCTCGGCCACTGCGGTGAGGGACAGTTCGGGACGGCCCTCGCCGAAGGCGGTGATCACGGTGAGCCCCCTGGCCAGCGACTCCACGAACTCAGCGCCGAGTTCCTGCTTGGAGGCCGTGGTCCAGTGAGCGAGGCCGTTCGGCGAGGGTGCCCGCGAGGCCGGGCGGTCCCGGCGCAACTCCTCCTCCATCGCGGCGACCGTCTCCCGCACCACGGGCAGCACGGCGCGGCCGAGGGAGTCCGCGGTGTGCCGGCTGGTGTGGCCGACCACGCTCACCGCGCAGACGACGGAGCCCTCGCGGTCGTGCACGGGCAGGGCGATGGCGACCAGTCCCGGCTCGATGAGCTGGTCGTCCACGGCCCAGCCGGCCTCGCCGGAGCGTGCTGCCCGTCGCCGGAACGCCTCCTCCGCGTCGGCGGTCCTTCCGGCCCCGTCGGGCGGGGCTCCGTCCTCGGCTCCGGGGGCGTCACCGCTTCGGGCTGCCCATGTGCCGTCCGTCCATCCGGCCGCGAACACCGCTCCCGCGGCGGTGCGTTCGTACGGCAGCAGGTCGCCGATCCGGAAGGTGGGCGACATGGCTCGCCGCCGGGCGGTCTGGTGGACGAGGCGGATGCCGTCGCGGTCGGGGACGGCGAGCGAGACCGGTTCGTCGAGCTCGTCGGCGAGACGCTCGGCGAGTGGGCCGAGCCGGCGCGGCAGGGACAGCGCGGCGAGGTAGGCGTTCCCCAGTTCCATGAGCCGTGGGGCGAGCCGGACCTCATGGGCCCGGAGGCGTACGTACCCCATCCGCGCCAGCGTCGCCGCGACGCGGTCGGCGGTCGAGCGGGCCAGCCCCGTGGAGCGCGCGAGGTCGCTGAGGTCCATCCGGCCGCCCGCGTCGCTGAGTGCGCGCAGCACGGCGATACCGCGCATCAGCGGAGCCACGGCCTCTGCGGGGGGAGCGGCTGGCATCGGTTCTCCAGGGCGTTGACACGTGTGCCGGGTGCACGCAGACTCATGGCGAGCCGAAGATGAACTCTAGTTCATATGGCGAACGGATCGAGTGGAAGTCTCCATGGACAGAGTCAAGCGGTCCGCCGCCGAGGCGGTGGGCGACGCCGCGGACCGTGCGTCGCTCGCCGTCGCGTCGCCGCCCGAGGAGGTCGGCGCCTTCGACGACCGCGACCACGCCCTCGAGCACGGCATCACCACCGACTTCCCCCTGGTGCGGGTCGCCCGCGGGGACCGCCACGACACCGTGGTGCTGGGAGCCGTGCAGGTCTCCGAGCGGGGGGACCTCGCCGACCGGGCCGTCCCCGGAGGAACGGTCAGGGGAGCGGGAGGCGCGACGGACCTCGTCCACGGCGCCCACCGGGTCGTGGTCCGCACCGACCGCACCGCCGAGGACGGCTCCCCGGAACTCGTCCGTGCCTGCACGCTCCCCCTCACGGGCCGGAGGTGTGCACCGGGTCTTCACCGACCTCGGGGCGCCGGACACCAACGCCGCCGGGTTCGCACTCGTCGAGACCGCCCCCGGGGTCATCCCCGACGAGGTACGAGACAAGACAGGAGCTGAGCCGTCATGACCGACCGCCTCCGTGACGTCTACGTCGTGGACGCCGTCCGCACCCCCATCGGCAAGTACGGGGGCGCCCTCGCCGGGGTGCGGCCCGACGACCTGGCCGCCGGGGTGCTCGGCGCCCTCGTCTCCCGTACGCCCGAGCTCGACCCGGCACGGATCGACGACGTCTTCTTCGGCGACGCCAACGGCGCGGGCGAGGACAACCGGGACGTGGCGCGGATGGCCGTGCTGCTCGCCGGCCTGCCGGTCACCGTGCCCGGCACGACCGTCAACCGGTTGTGCGGCTCCGGCATGGAGGCCGTCATCCAGGCCGCGCGCGCCGTCGCCGTCGGCGACGCGTCCATCGCCGTCGCGGGCGGCGTCGAGTCCATGAGCCGCGCGCCCTGGGTGCTGCAGAAGCCCGAGCGCGGCTTCCCCGCCGCCCACCAGCAGCTGCACTCGACCACGCTGGGTTGGCGGATGGTCAATCCGCGGATGCCGCAGGAGTGGACGGTGGGCCTCGGCGAGGGCGCCGAGCTGCTGGCCGACCGGTACGGCATCGGTCGCGACGAACAGGACGCGTTCGCCCTCGCCAGCCACCGCAACGCCGCCCGCGCCTGGGCCGACGGGCTGTACGACGGCGAGGTGGTCCCCGTCGACGGAGTGGACCTGACCCGGGACGAGTGCATCCGTGACACCACCTCCACCGAGGCCCTGGCCGCGCTGAAGCCGGTCTTCCGCGAGGACGGCACCGTCACCGCGGGCAACTCCTCGCCGCTCAACGACGGCGCCGCCGCGCTGCTGCTCGTGGACGAGGACGGGCTGCGCGCCACCGGCCGGGAGCCGCTCGCCCGCGTCGGCGCCTCGGCCGTCACCGGTATCGAGCCGCAGTACTTCGGCGCGGGCCCGGTCGAGGCCGCCCGGCGTGCGCTGAAGAAGGCCGGCCGCGAGTTCGGCGAGCTGCAGACGGTGGAGCTCAACGAGGCGTTCGCCGCGCAGGCGCTGGCCTGTCTGCGCCAGTGGCCGGACCTCGATGCGGCCCGCGTCAACCCGCGCGGCGGTGCCATCGCCATCGGCCATCCGCTCGGCGCCTCCGGCGCCCGGCTCACCGGGGCCGTCGCCCACCAGCTCGCGGCCGCGGGCTCGGGTACGGGCCTCGCGGCGCTGTGCATCGGCGTCGGGCAGGGGCTGGCCCTGGTCCTGGAGAGGTGACGGGACCGGATCGGGGGCCGTCGAACTCCGCTTCGGCCCCCGCGCCCATCGCCTCGACCTGTCCTCCCTCACCGGGGGCCGGAGTGCCATGGCGTACGCGCAGACGAAGGTGGTGAAGGACCTGATCGCCCCTCGGCTCGCCGACGGCGGCCCGCTCCTGTTCGGCGCCGAGGCGACCTCCGTCGAGGGCGCCGGGAGCGACCGCCCGGTCGCCGGCCGGTAACTGGAGCGCGGGCGGTCACGTCCAAGGCGGTGCTTCCGATGCGCAGCCATCTCACCGAGCCGATGCGCTACGTCCGGGTCTTCCTGGCGGGCGACGCGACGCACATCGTCCTGCCGGTCGGGGCCAAGGGGCTCAATCCGGCCGCCGATGCGATCGTGCCGGCCCGGGCCGGGGTGCGGTGGCGGGAGACCGGCTCGCCGGACGGTTCCGTCCGGCGGGCGGACGCCTGGAGTCGAAGCGCGTCGAGGCACGTCGAGGCACGTCGAAGAACGGGGAAGCGGGCGCCGGGGCGATCGCGGCCCTACGGCTCCCGCGGGGTCATGTGCAGCCTGAACCAGTCGCGGGCCAGATCGGACACCTCGTCGAGCGCCCCCGGCTCCTCGAAGAGATGCGTCGCACCCGGGACGACCACCAGACGGCACTCGCAGCGCAGCGCCGACTGCGCCTGGCGGTTGAGGTCGAGGACGGTCGTGTCACGCCCCCCGACGATCAGCAATGTCGGGGCGCGCACCCCTGGCAGCCGTGACCCGGCCAGGTCGGGACGGCCGCCGCGCGAGACGACGGCACCGACCTCGGGACCTGCGCTCGACGCCGCCCAGAGCGCCGCGGCGGCACCGGTCGACGCACCGAAGTAGCCGATGGGGACGGGAGTGCGGGTGCGCAGCCACGCGGTGGCCCCAGAGAGCCGGTCGGCCAGCACCTCGATGTCGAAGACGTTCCTGCGGTCGGCGGCCTCCGGCTCGGTGAGCAGGTCGAACAGCAGGGTGCCGAGACCTGCGGTGTTCAGGGCCGCCGCCACGGTCCGGTTGCGCGGGCTGTGCCGGCTGCTCCCGGAGCCGTGGGCGAACATCACCACTGCGGCGGCGTCCTCCGGCAGGGCGAGTTCCCCGGCGAGCCGCACGGTGCCCACCTCCACCTCGACGTCCTCGGTCTTGGCGGCGCTCGGCGGGTCTGCTGCCGACTGCGCCAGCAGCGCGACGACCTCCTCGTCCGGCGTCTGCGAGAAGTCCTGGTACCACTCACCCACGGCCGAGAACGCCCTCGGTGTCGACAGGCACACCACCTCGTCCGCCTCGGTACGCAGCCAGGACACCGCGTCCGGGGGCGCGACGGGGGCGGCGAGCACCACCCGAGCCGCTCCCTGCGCACGGACGACCTCGCAGGCCGCGGCGGCCGTGGCCCCGGTCGCGATCCCGTCGTCCACGACGATCACGGTCCGGCCCCTGATGTCGACGCGCGGCCGGTCGGCCCTGAACCGCTCGGCCTGCCGGGTCAGTTCGGCGGCCTCGGCCCGTTCCACCGACGCGACGTCCTTCTCGGAGACATGGCCCCGGCGGACGATGTCGTCGCTGATGACCCGGATGCCGCCCTCGCCGATGGCGCCGAACCCCAGCTCCCGGTGGTACGGCACGCCCAGCTTGCGTACGACGATCACGTCCAGCGGCGCGCCCAGTGCCCGCGCCACCTGGAAGGCCACCGGTACTCCGCCCCTCGGCAGCCCGAGCACGACGGGATCGGCCTCCCGAAGATGCCCGAGTGCCCCGGCGAGGCGCTGCCCCGCGTCGACGCGATCGGTGAACAGCACAGTGGCTCACCCCCAACAGGGGTTCTCCTTCGAACCAACCCCATGGGGGGCCGCTTCGCAAGTCGGGCCGGAGCGCGCCTCAGGCACCCTCCGGCAGGCACACGACGGGGATCCGCTGCACCAGGTTGTTCCCGAAGCCGCCCCGGTTCCACGGCTGGTCGAGGGGCTGGGTGCGGCCGTCGGCGTCGGTGGCGCGCGCGACGAGCACATGGCTGCCGGGGGTCGCCGTCCAGGCCGTGTGCCAGTGGCGCCAGGCCCAGGTGCCGCCCTCCGGGACGTCGAGCGCCGCGTCGTGCCAGCTCCGCCCGTCGTCGGTGCTGACCTCCACCCGCACGACCGGCGCGTGGCCGGACCAGGCACGGCCCTCCAGCCCGGTCCGGCCGGGGCGCAGCACCCTGGTGCGGGACATGAAGTCGGGGAAGCCCGGCGGGATCATCAGGGCGCGCGGGGCGATGCGGGTGACCGGCTCGCCGGGCTCGTCCGCGGACTGTCGGTAGCGGTACGCGACGGACTGCTGGAAGCCGGTGAAGGGGGTGTCGGTCAGGTTGATGTCGCACAGCCACTTCACCTGGGCCATGCCGTACCAGCCGGGGACGACGAGCCGCACGGGGTGGCCGTGCTGCGGCGGCAGCGGACCGCCGTTCATCGCGTAGGCGACCAGCACCTCCGGGTCGTCTCCCATGGCCACGCTCAGCGGCAGGCTGCGGCGGTAGTCCTGTTCGACACCGCGCTCCACGCCGTGGTCGGCGCCGGTGAACACCGCCTCGACGGCGCCGGGCTCCACTCGGGCCTCCCGCAGCAGGGTGCGCAGCGGTACGCCGGTCCACTCCGCGGTGCCCACCGCCTCCACCAGCCACGGCTGGCTCACCGGCCGGGGGGTGAGCCGGGCCCGCCCGTTCCCCGCGCACTCCATCGTGACGCGCAGCGTGACGGACGGGTACGACCTGAGGTCCGCCACGTCCAGCCGCAGCGGTGTCCGCACCAGCCCGCCGACGCCGATCCGCCAGTCGGCGGCCTCGGCGGCGGGTATGTCGTAGTGGACGAGGACGTAGTGCAGCCCCGGGGGCGTCAGCCCGTACCGGAGTGCCTCCAGCGGCATTCCGTGGTTGCGGGCGGCGAGGGCCAGCTCCTCGGGGCTGATCCCCTCGTCGGGGCCGGCGACCCGCCCGGGAAGGCTGACGGCCGCGAGGTCGCGGTCCATGCCTCCATCGTGCGCCGCCCGCCGTCGGGCGGCAGCACGCGCGAGCGCCAGTGGGCGCTCAGGACCAGGAAGCGCTGGAGAAAAGTCCGCCCAGTCCGAACGATCCGGTGTCGGAGAACTCCATCGGCTCCTCGTGCCGCCGGTGCCGGCCCGAGTACTCCCTCGAACCGGTCGCGTACTCCCTCGAACCGTTCGCGTAGTCCCTCGACGGGACCGAGTGGTCCCGTGAGCCACTCGAGTAGTCCCGCGGCGCGACCTGGTCGGCTTTCACGAGCTGGCCGTCCGCGGCGAGGGTCTGTACGCGCTGGAGAACCGTTCGCAGTTCCAGACCGAGTTCGTTCGCGACGACCTGGAGATCCAGCCCGGAGTGCCAGCTCCACACCAGAACGGAATCCATCGAGGGAGACCAGACGGGACTTGCGGGCTGCGTGGACGGAACGGGCTGGACGGGTTGGACGGGCGGGACGGGTTCGGCCCAGATCTGTTCCTCGACCACTGGAACCGAATAGGTACCGGTCTGCTGGGACGGCTGTGCGGTGGTGTACGGGGACACGGGCGGAGCCGAGACCGGCACCGCGGCCGGCTCCGCCCGGGGAAAAGACGCCGTGGTCTCCCCGGCCGTCTGCACGGGTTCCCCGCCCATATCGGCGGACTGATCCGACATTCGTGTCAGTAGATTGGCCGCGACGGTACGCGCGCCTTCCCGGCCGACGGTCCTGCGGGCAACCCTGACCTCTCGTTCCGGCAGGCCCATCATGCCGGCGACGGTGCCGTCGTCGCCGACGACCACCGCGAATGCGGCCAGCATCCTCGTACGGTCGGCCTGGGCCTCGTCGAGTGCGCTCTGGGCCAGCCGCACCCGGTCGTCGCTGGTGCAGAAGGCATTCGCAAGGACTGTATTTCTTTCCCACAACTCTCGCGGTTCCACATACGCACAAACGCTTCGCCCGGGTCCTGGACTCGCGCTCTCCCGAGAATTCACACGATGAGCTCCAATGGCTCAAGTTTTCACGATTCAGGGTCGTAGCCACGAGGACGGGTGGTGCCGGCGGGCGGAGCCGGGCCGGCTGGTCCGGGCCGGGGTTCGCGGGACGGCCCTCAGCGGGGCCCCGGGAGGTGCGCGACCGCGCCCGGTACGGACGGGTGGTCGGTGTCCCCGGCGGTCGGCCGCGCCTCCGTGTCGGGCAGCAGCGGCGGCGGATCCCGCTCCAGCCGGAGCATGCGGAGCGTGCGCCGGGTGTCCTCCTCGAACGCGCGGAGGGAGACGAGCCGGTCCCACTGCGGATCGCGTGCGCCCGGCAGCATCGCCCCGCGCGCCCGCCACTCGGACACCAGTTGCACGTACACCGGTGTCTGGGCGAGTTCGTCCGCGCCGCGGTGACGGGGGCCGGACCGCCCGGAACCGGGACGGCGCTCCCACGCCAGGACTCCGGCGTGGGGGGCCGGTGGGGCCAGGGGGTCCGAAGACCCGGGAGGCGGCGAAGCGTTGGAAGAATTCATCGACGACAAAACGATTTCCCGCGCCGATGGACACGTCGGCGCCCGGGGCGCGACCCGGCCGGTGCACCGGAGATGCCAGTTGATAAGGAAAGCAGATCTCCGCCGGCCTGCTGGAACCGGTTGCCGTCACCCGTATGGATCGCTCCCCGGGTGCAGTTCCCGGCACTTTTACGGTAGTTGTAGAGCGGCATTCGGGCGGCACACCGCGAAGGGGTACAGCAGCATGACAGTCGCAGAGTCGGTCGCGGTGCATTCGGATACCGCGGACCCTGGCCCCTGCGGCACTCCCGGGCGGCGGAACGACCCACCGGCCATCTCCTACTGCCGGACCATCGACCGCACACTGGTCATCGCCCTCCGGGGAGTGGTCGACCGCGAGAGCGTCTACCCCCTGCGGCTGATGCTGACCGTCGCCGTGAAGTCCGGGTACTCGCGGCTCGTCGTCGACTGCGCGGAAATCACCGAGTGCGACAACGAGTTGCTGGATCTCCTTCTTTCCTGGAAGCGCCACGAGCGGAACATCGTCCTGGTCCACCCGTCCTCTCCGGTACGCGATCTGATTGCCGCCGAGATTTCCCGGCGGCTCTTTCTCTGTGCCCTCTCGGTCAAGCACGCACTGGACCTGATGGAGTGCTGACGCGGGCGCGCGCGAAACGCGAGAGGTCCGAATTGAGTACGGGGGCTGCCGGGTTTCGCAGCCGCACGGGTGATTGCGCCCGCGACACGTGCCGATCGGTAATGCCTCGATCGCGGAGAGTGAAGACTGTGGCCCGTGGCCACGCACTGCGTGACGCTCAGGCGGACGAAGCGCACTGCCGAGTGCGTGCACGCCGGTGGTTCGGTCACTCCAAGTTCCGCGAGGAAGGTTCTCTGGTGAGCCGTACAATCCGTAGTTCCCGCACGAAGACCGCCACGCTGGTCTCGGCCGGCGCCGTCGCCGCCCTGCTCAGTGTCGTCCCGAGCACCGCTGCCGTGGCCGACACACTGCCCTCCGGGCAGAGCGTCGCGCTGCCGGGCTCAGGCGCCCTGGTGATGAGCTTCGACGACGACCGCCGTGGTGAGCGCGGCGAGCGTGGCGAGCGTGGCCCGCAGGGTCCGCAGGGCCCTCCCGGGCCGGCCGGCCCCGAGGGTGAGCTCGACACCTACGTCGTGACCGGCCTGGTCGCGACCAGCGACATCGTCGGCACGGACGTCGAGTCGACGGCCCTCTGCCTCGGCAACGACATCGCCATCGGCGGTGGCTTCGACACCAGCGACCTCACCTCGATCGAGGTCGAGGACAGCGCGCCGGTGTTCGTCGGCACGGGCCCCGCCACCGGATGGAGGGCGTCCGCGGAGGTCGTCGTCGCAGGCGGCACGATCACCGCCTTCGCGGTCTGCCACGACGTGGAGTAGTCCCGCGTGACGCGGTGAGGCACCGGATGCACGCCCCACCCGCGCACGAGGACGGTGCCCCGGAGCCTCGGCTCCGGGGCACCGTCCGTTTCCGGGCGGCGGCCGACCGCGCGTGGGCCGCCGCTACTCGCCGATGCGGACCAGCGCCAGCGTGATGTTGTCCGGTCCACCCGCCTCGATGGCGGCCTTCCACAGTTCATAGGCGGCCCTGCCGTCGTCGTGCACCCGCAGCAGGGCGTGGAGTTCCTCGTCCGGCACCGGGTCCGTCAGCCCGTCGGTGCACACCAGGCAGCGGCCGCCCGGGGACAGCGAGGTGGTCGTGACATGGGGCGTGACGGGGGTGTAGGAGGGACCGCCGCCGAGTGTCTGGGTGACGGCCGTCGTGACACGCCGTCCCGGTGCCGCCGGTGGGCTGTCGTCCACGCTCAGCTGCCGCAGTCCGTCCTCGGCCGCGGCGTAGACCTTGCTGTCGCCGACGTTGAACACCGTCACCGAGCCGCGCAGGACGACGACGCCCGCGATCGTGGTGCCCATCGTGAGCAGGTCGGGGTTGTCGTCGGCGGCCGAGTACACCATGTGGTTGCACATGTTCAGCGCCTCGTTGACGGCGTCCTCGTCGTCCAGTGCGGGGCCGAGCGCGGCGAGCTGCCGTACGACGAGCGCGCTGGCCACCTCACCGGCTGGCTGCCCGCCGAGCCCGTCGGCGACGGCGGCGACGAGCGGGGTGCCCAGCGGGAAGAGCAGCGTCTGCGGGTTCTCCGTCACGGTGCCGCACAGGGTCCAGGGGCCGGCGACGAGACTGTCCTCGTTGTGCTCGCGGATCAGCCCGACGTCGCTCAGGGCGGTCACGGCTATGTAGGGCATCCTCGGTCCCGCCTCACCGCTGTGGACGGCATGTCCTCACCACCCATTGTGACGCGAAGGCCTCCGCGGGGTCCGGCGGCGGGCGCCGGGCGGCCGGATGCGGTCGGGTCAGAGCCAGTCACGGCGCTTGAAGACGAGGTACAGGCTGATGCACACCAGCAGCATCAGCGCGAGGGCGAACGGGTAGCCGAAGCGCCAGTCGAGCTCGGGCATGTGGACGAAGTTCATCCCGTAGACGGTGCCGATGAGGGTGGGCGCGAAGAGGATGGCGGCCCAGCTGGAGATCTTCTTGATCTCGTTGTTCTGGGCGTGGCCGGCCTCCGCGAGCATCTTCATCTCCTCGTTCTGCGCCTGCGAGACGAGGGTGGTGTTGACGGTGAGGATGTCGCCGAGCGCCTGCCGGAAGCCGTTGACCCGCTCGGCGACGGTGGTGGCGTGGTCCGCCACGTCCCGGAGGTAGCGCTGGAGCTCCTCGTTCGTGCCGTACTTCTGGAAGCCGGCCTGGAGCCCGTTCATGATGGCCAGCAGCGGTCGGGTGGCCCGCTGGAAGTCCACGACCTCGCGGGACAGCTCGTAGATCCGCCGGGAGACCTTCGGGTCGCCGCGGAAGACCTCGGTCTCGATCTCGTCGATGTCGTGCTGGAGGCCCGCGATCACCGGGGCGTAGCCGTCGACGACCGCGTCCAGGATGGCGTACAGCACCGCCTCGGGGCCGAGGGCCAGCAGATCCGGGTCGGCCTCCAGCCGGCTGCGCACGACCGCGAGGTCCGGGGTCTGGCTGTGCCGCACGGTGAGGACGAACTCGGGGCCGACGAAGACGTGGATCTCGCCGAAGTCCACCTCCTCGGCCTCGTCCAGGTACCGGGCCGGGCGCAGCACGACGAAGAGCGTCTTCCCGTACCGCTCCAGCTTGGGGCGTTGGTGGGCGACGATGGCGTCCTCGACGGCCAGTTCGTGCAGCCCGAACTGCTCCGCCGCCTCCCACAGCTGGGCGGGGGAGGGCCGGAACAGCCCGATCCAGGCCATCGTGCCCGGCTCTCCGGGGAGGCGGTGGTAGATCTCCGCCAGCGAGGTGGGCGTCTCCATCCGGCGCCCGTCGCGGTAGAGCGCCGCGTCCACGATGCTGCGTTCCAGCGGTGCCGGCTCCTGCGACTCGTGCTCCGCCCGCGGGTCCATGGAGTGCTCGGGGGCGGGGTCGGCCGGCTGCCGGCCGTGACCGGAGCCCCGGAGCGGCCACCTGCCCGCCCGTACCGCGCGTGGACGCCTGTCGGACATCGCCTGCACCTCGTCTGGCGGGGTCGCTCGATCGCCGTACTGCCGAACAAACCGGCACGGAACAGATTATTTCGCGATCGCCGCGGCCGCGATCACTGCGGTCCGACCGGGGGCCGCCCGGCTACTTCAGCGCCAGGATGACGAACGCCCCGACGACACCCAGGACCAGCGCGAACCCCGCCGGGAGCCAGCCGCCGTCCCGCCACGGGAAACGCGCGTCGAGGGAGAGCCTGAGCGGTCCCACCGCGGCGACGGTGAGCGCGCCGACGGCGAGGATCATCGGGTAGACGAAGGCGGTGCCGGCGGCGGACCACAGGTCGATCTCGGGGGCGATCGCCATGGCGTTGACCATGACCCCGATGCAGGCCGCCGCGGAGAGGGGCGTGAGCATGCCGAGGGCCAGGCCCAGACCGCCCAGGAACTCGGAGACCCCGGCCAGTCCGGCGTAGAAGACGCCCGGGTCCCAGCCGAGCTGCGAGAAGCCCTTGCCCGTGGCCTCCAGGCCGGGGCCGCCGAACCAGCCGAACAGCTTCTGGGCCCCGTGCCCCGCCAGGACCAGTCCGACGGCCAGCCGGAGCAGCAACACGCCCGCGTCGGCCGCGCCGACCGCGACGGGGCCCGCGGAGTGTCGGGCGCGCTCGGTCGGGAGTTTCATGGTGGTGTCACCTCCTGCGCCGATGCCGCAGGTCCCCGGGGCCACCGGAGTGCGGTGTCCGGGGCGGGGCGTCGGCGCGGTCAGGCGGAGAAGTGGTTGTGGGGGCACCGGCCGGTGGATCGCGCCCCACCATTCGATACTGCGCTTCCCGGCGTGGGTCGGCCAAGTTCACGGCGTGCACACCCGGGCACCGTGTCCCGGACGCCGGGCCGTCATCCGCCGCTTCCACCCTCGAACGGGAAGTCGTCATGTTCCCGACATGTAGGAGTGCTTCGTGAACGGATCCCTTCCGTTCTGTCCCTTCCGGTCCTTCCGGACGGCCACCGCCGTACTGGGCCTGGTCCTCGTGGCGTCCGCCGCCCTCCCGGCCGCCGCGGCGTCCCCGGACCCCGCCGGACCCACCGCCTCCGCCCTGCCTGCCGTCACCCCCGCGGCAGAGGCGCCCACGCTGTACGACGACGAGGCGGGCGGCAACGCGAACGCGGACGACCCCGCGATCTGGCGCAACACCGTCGACCCCGGCCGCAGCCTGGTGATGGCGACCGCCAAGGAGGGCGGACTGCGGGTGTACGACCTCGACGCCCGGCCGGTGCAGTCGATCGCGGCGCCCGGCCCCGCCCGCCCGGGCGACGCGCCCGGGCGCTTCAACAACGTGGACCTCGTGCACGGGATGCGGCTGCCGTCCGGACGCGCCGACCTCGCCGTGACCACCGACCGGGGCCACGACCGGCTGCGCATCCACCGCATCGACCGGGCACGCCCCGGCGGCCCACTCGCCGACGTCACCGACCCCGCCGCGCCGCCGGTCTTCTCCCGGAACCAGGACGAGATCAACGGCCAGCGGACCGCCTACGGCCTCGCCACCTGGACCGACCGGGCCGGCCGCTCGTACGCCCTGGTCAGCCGGCGTGCGAGCACCGAGGTCGCGCTGCTGGAGCTGCGCCCGACCTCCTCGGGGACGGTCACCTACCGCACGGTGCGCACCCTGGAACTGCCGTCCTCCTTCCGGCTGCCCGACGGCACCGCCTGGACGCCGTGCGGTGAGCCCGGGGACGCGCCTCAGGTCGAGGGCATGGTCGTCGACCCGGCGAACGGGATGCTCTACGCGGGCCAGGAGGACGTCGGCATCTGGCGCGTCCGGGCCGATCTCACCGGCACGCCCCGGCTCGTCGACAAGGTCCGGGAGTTCGGCGTCCCCGCCGCCTACGACGAGGGGACCGAGGAGTGCGTCGCGGGCGCGGACCCCGGCTTCGGCGGCGAGCACCTGTCCGCCGACGTCGAGGGGCTGACCCTGCTCACCGAGCCGGACGGCGACGGATACGTCCTGGCGTCGAGCCAGGGCGACGACACCTTCGCCCTGTACGACCGTGAGGTGCGCGACCGCAACGAGTACGAGGGCGGCTTCCGCGTCACCGCGGCCTCCTCCGCCCTCGACGGCTCCGAGGAGTGCGACGGCGCGGCCGTGCTGAACGCGCCGCTCGGCGCCAGGTACCCCGAGGGCCTGCTCGTCGTGCAGGACGGGCGCGACACCCCGGGCGACGGCGACCGCGAGGCCACCGGCTTCAAGTTCGTGGACCTCGGCACCGTCATGGAGCGTGTCGACCGCTGACGGAACGGCCGCCCGCACCAGCCACTTCGCAGCACTTCGCCCCGCCGCTTGCGGCGGGGCGAAGGCCCCGAATCGACCAACGGCATCAGGACCGGCCGGGGCGCCCAGGTGGCCCGGCCTACCGGGCGACGAACTGCGTGAGGATCGCCTGAACCTCGTAGATGTCGACGCCCTTGGTGAACGTCTTCTGGATCGGCGCGGCGCTCCCCGATATCCAGATCTTCAGCTCGGCGTCCAGGTCGAACGTGCCGGCCGTCTCCACCGCGAAGTGCGTGATGCTGCGGTAGGGGACGGAGTGGTACTCCACCTTCTTGCCGGTGATGCCCTGCTTGTCGACCAGCAGCAGCCGGCGGTCGGTGAACAGGATGGTGTCGCGGATCAGCAGGAACGCGGCGTGCACCTGCTCCCCCTGCCCC
The DNA here is from genome assembly GCF_027460265.1 of Streptomyces sp. WMMC940. Lineage (NCBI taxonomy): Bacteria > Bacillati > Actinomycetota > Actinomycetes > Kitasatosporales > Streptomycetaceae > Streptomyces > Streptomyces sp. WMMC940. The sequence continues at coordinate 3,582,803 of NZ_JAPZBC010000001.1, read as the reverse complement.
AGCAGCCGCGCGTAGTCCTGCTGCGCCTTGGCCGGATCGACCGTGTGCGCGTTTCCGAACAGCGCCATGAGAGGCCCCCCACTCGTCGAAGTCGTCGCGTCATCGAAGTGGCACGACCTTCGCACTGTACAGCGGACGTTCGGGAAGGATCCGGCTGGTGCGGGACGGTCGGGGGTCAGCCCGTGACGTCGGGCGTACGGGTCACGGTCCGGCCCGACGCCGCGGCGGACCGGGCGAACCGCGCGGCGTCCACGACGGCAGCGCCTCCCGTGTCGTTGTTGAAGTACACGTACACGTCGTCCTCGTCGGGCCAGCAGCCGGCCAGACGCCGCACCCAGGCCGTCGTCGCCTGGCGGCCGTAGCGCGGCGGGGGCTGGGCGAGCCCGCCGTGGAGCCGGAGATAGCCCCAGTCGGCCGTGCGCCAGAGCGGGGTGACGGGGCGGGACCCCCGGTCCGCCCAGCACAGCGCGCTCCCGTGCCGCTCCAGTACCTTCCGGAGTTCCCGCTCGGCGTCCCACCACGAGCGATGGCGCAGCTCGACGGCGACCCGGACGCGACGGGGGAAGCAGCGCAGACAGGCGTCCAGCGCCGCGGTGTCCTCACGGAAGTTCGGCGGCAGTTGCAGCAGGACCGGTCCCAGCCGGCCGCCGAGCGCCTCGGCCCGGTCCATCAGCCGCGCCACCGGCTCGCCGGGGTCGTGCAGCCGCTTCAGATGCGTCAGATAGCGGCTCGCCTTCACCGCCATGACGAAGTCCCCGGGCGTGCGTTCCCGCCAGGAGGCGAAGACCTCCCGGGCCGGGAGACGGTAGAAGGCGTTGTTGTTCTCCACCGTGGCGAACCGGCGGGAGTACTCCTCCAGCCAGAGCCGCTGCGGCACCCCGGGCGGGTAGAGGCCGCCGCGCCAGTCCTTGTACTGCCACCCGGAGGTTCCGACGAGCATGGGCATGGAGCAATCCGTGCCCGGCCCGCGGCCGGGCGTACCGCCCGCGCACGACGGGCACCCGTACGCGGACCCGGCGGCTCGGGAGGGGGGTGAGGCCGGGGAGCGCGCAGCCGCCGTTCCCCGGACGGCGAGCGCCGGTTCCCGGGGCGAGGCCCCGGCGGGGAGCGGGCCGGAACGCCCGGACCCCGTGGCGGGGGATCCGCGCCCCTGCCGGACAGCGTGGTCAACCGGGTCCGGAAGATCATCGCCACGCTCGCCTGACGCCTGACGCCTGACGCCGTATGACTTCGGGTACCGCAGGCCCCGCCGCCACCGTGCCGAGCTCAGCCGAAGCGGCCGGAGATGTAGTCCTCCGTGCGCTGGTCGGACGGATTGCTGAAGAGCGTGCCCGTCTCGTCGAACTCGATCAGCCGGCCGTGGCGCACGCCGTTCCGGTCGATCTCCGAACTGAAGAACGCCGTCCGCTCCGACACCCGGGCGGCCTGCTGCATGTTGTGCGTGACGACGATGATGGTGAACTCCTGGGCCAGGTGCTCCATGAGGTCCTCGATCTTCGCCGTGGCGATCGGGTCCAGGGAGGAGCACGGCTCGTCCATCAGGATCACCTCCGGCTCGACCGCGATGGTCCGGGCGATGCACAGCCGCTGCTGCTGTCCGCCGGAGAGCGCCAGCGCCGAGGTCTTGAGTTTGTCCTTGACCTCGTCCCACAGCGCCGCGTGGGTCAGGGTCTCCTCGACGAGGTCGTCCAGGTTGCCCTTGAAGCCGCCGACCCGGGGGCCGTAGGCGATGTTGTCGTAGATGGACTTGGGAAACGGATTGGGCTTCTGGAAGACCATGCCGATGCGGCGGCGGACCTCGATGGGGTCGACCTCGCGGCTGTAGAGGTCCTCGTTGTGGTAGCGGATCTTGCCGACCACCCGGGCGTCCGGCAGCAGGTCGTTCATCCGGTTGAAGCAGCGCAGCACGGTCGACTTGCCACAGCCCGACGGGCCGATCATCGCCGTGATCTGGCGGGCTCCGATGGTCATGTTGACGTCGCGTACGGCCTCGTGGTCGCCGTAGAACACGGACAGTCCGCCGACCTCGAAGACCGTCTCGGACGGCTGCGGGGTGACGCTGTGGGCCGGCTGGGGCGGCCTGGTGCCGCCGGGTCCGTGGCCGGGAGGGGTGGTCATGGTGCTTCCTCACACGGGGTCTTCGGTGGCACGGCAGTCACCATCGGCGGGTGAAGTGGTTGCGCAGCCAGATCGCCAGCGAGTTCATGACCAGCAGGATCACCAGCAGGACGACGATCGCGGCGGAGGCGAGCGCGGTGAACTCGGCGCGGGACTGGCTGATCCAGTTGAAGATCTGGATCGGCAGCACCGTGAACTGGCTGTGCACACCGGTCGGGTTGAACGTGATGAACGTCAGCCCGCCGAGCAGCAGCAGCGGCGCGGCCTCCCCGATGGCGCGGGACAGCGCGAGGATCGAGCCGGTCGCCATGCCGGGCACGGCGGCGGGCAGCACCTGGCGCCAGATGGTCTGCCACTGGGTGGCGCCCAGCGAGAGTGAGGCCTGGCGGATGGACTGGGGCACCGCCCGGATCGCCTCCCGGGACGAGATGATCACGATGGGCAGTACCAGCAGGGACAGGGTGAGCGCGGCGGTGAGCACGGTCTGGCCGAAGCCCAGCCCGCGGGAGATCACGCCCAGGCCGAGGATGCCGTAGACGATGGAGGGGACGGCCGCCAGGTTCTGGATGTTGATCTCGACCGCCCGGTTCCACCACCGGTCGCGGTCGGCGTACTCCTCCAGGTAGATGGCGGTGAGCACGCCGGTCGGCAGGCAGTACAGGGCCGTGAAGGAGATGACCCAGATCGTGCCCGTGATCGCCGACTGGGCGCCGGCGTTCGACGGGTCGATGATGTCCGGGAAGTTGGTCCACAGCTTCGAGTTCAGCCGGGGCCAGCCCTCGATGACCACGTACGCGAGCAGGCCGGCCAGGAAGACCACTCCGATGGCCAGCGAGGCCCACAGACTGAGCCGGAAGAACTGCTCGCGCAGGGGCGTGCCCCGCCCCTTGAGGCGGGGGACCTCGGGCGGGTCGGAGGTGACCGCGGTGGGGATCATTCGTACACCTCGCGGTAACGGCGCACCAGGCGGATGCTGATCAGGTTCATCACCAGCGTGATGGCGAAGAGCAGCAGGCCCACGGCGAAGATCGTCTGGTAGCCGGTGGACCCGGTGGGCAGGTCGCCGATGCCGGCCGCGGCGATGAACGCGGTCATCGTCTGCATGCCCTCGAGCGGGTTGAAGGTGAGGTTCGGACGGCCGCCGGCCGCGATGGCCACGATCATCGTCTCCCCGATGGCGCGGGAGACCCCGAGGACGACGGCGGCGACGATGCCGGACAGGGCCGCCGGGAACACGACCCTGGTGGAGACCTGCATCCGCGAAGAGCCGAGGGCGTAGGCGCCGTCGCGCAGCGAGCGGGGCACGGCGGCCATGGAGTCCTCGGCCAGCGACGCGATCGTCGGGATGATCATGATGCCCATGACGAACCCCGCCGAGAGGGCGTTGAAGACCTCCGGAGGGTCGTCCCCGGGCCAGTACCGCTGGAGGAACGGGGTGATCGCCTTGAGTGCGAAGAATCCGTAGACCACGGTCGGGATGCCGGCGAGGACCTCCAGCACCGGCTTGAAGATCCCGCGGACGCGGTGGCTCGCGTACTCGCTCAGATAGACGGCCGCGCCGAGGCCGAGCGGGACGGCCACGAACAGCGCGATGACCATGACCACCAGGGTGGCCGTCACCAGCGGCAGGACACCGAAGCGCGGCGGTTCGAACAGAGGCGACCAGTCGGTGCCGGTGATGAACTCCCCGAAGTCCACCTTGCCGAAGAACTCCACGACCGGCGGGATCAGGGCGACGACGATGCCGACCGTGGTCAGCACCGAGACCAGTGCGGCGGCCACGAGCAGGACCTTGACCGACCGCTCGGTCCAGCGCGGCTGCGACCGCTTCAGGAAGCCGGGGCTTCCCGGAGCGGCCCGTCGGCGCACTGCCCGCGGCGTCATGGCGCGTTCCGTTCGCGCAGCCTCGTCAGGTCCTGCCGCAGCTCGTCCTCCTGGCTGGGGCTGAGCGGGACGAACTGGGCGGCCCTGGCGATGTCGGCGCTGTTCTCGACGTAGTACTCGACGAACGCCTCGACTTCCTTCCGGTCGAGGGCGGCGGCGCTCGGATAGATGAGCAGGGGGCGGGACAGGGGCTGGTAGGTGCCGTTCTGGACGGTGGTCTGCGTCGGCGCGACACAGCCGTTCCCCCCGTCGATCTCGAGGACCTTCAGTTTGTCCTTGTTCTCCTCGTAGTACGACAGCCCGAAGTAGCCCAGGCCGCCCCGGGAGCCGGAGACGCCCTGCACGGTGACGTTGTCGTCCTCGCTGGGGGAGTAGTCGGTGCGGGACCGGCCCTCCTCACCGTTGACGGCCTGGGTGAAGTAGTCGAAGGTGCCGGAGTCGGTGCCGGGGCCGAACAGTTCCAGTTCGACGTCCGGGAAGTCCGGGTCGACCTGGTTCCAGTTGTCGATCCGGGAGCCGGGCTCCCAGATCCTCCTCAGCTGCTCGACGGTGAGGCAGTCGGCGAAGTCGTTGTCCTTGTCCACCACGACGGACATGCCGTCGTTGGCGATCCGCAACTCCTCGTACTCCACGCCCTTCTCCGCGCACCGGGCCCGCTCCTCGGCGGTGATCCGCCGCGAGGCGTCGGCGATGTCCGTCTCGCCGTTGCAGAACTTCTCGAACCCGCCTCCGGTGCCGGAGGTGCCGACCGTGATCCGTACACCGGGGTTTCGCTGCTGGAAGAGCTGGGCCGCTGCCGTGGAGAGCGGGGCCACCGTGCTGGAGCCGTCCACCCGGATCGTGCCGGAGAGTCCGTCGCCCCCGCCGTCTCCGGAGCCGGCGTCGGCACCGCCGCAGGCGCCCGCGGCCACGACGACGGCGGCGGCCAGGGCCAGGCGCGCCGTGGCCCGGCGAGGGGAACGGGGGGTGTTCACATCGGCTCTCGATCCTCGTCTGCGCACTCGCCGGTCGTCGGTGCCGGAGCACGCCCGTCGGTCGCCAGAAGCGACAAAGTACCCCATAAGGTTACGAACGACTAGAGGTGCGCGCGACCGACGAGGGTGACCACGGCCCCCGGGACGGCCGAGGACCGCGGTCGCCCCACCGGAGTCCGGCCCGGTGGGCGGAGGTCGGACGGGAGGGATCCGGACGGGTGAGCGGCACCCCCCAGGGGCGCCACGGAAGAGCTCCGTGGCGGTCCGGCCCGGCCGGGCGGCCCTCGGACGGGGGCGTGCTCCCGGTCCCCGCTCGGCCGGAGCGGCCCGGCCGCCCCAGCGGGCGCCCGGAAGGGGCGGCCGGGCCCGGGGGAGAGGAGTCGGCCCCCGGAAGGGGCGGCCGGACCACCGGAACCGGAGGCCTCGCCGGTGATCCGGCGCATCGTGCCGATGGTGCGGGGCGGGCCCGGCATCCTCGGTCAAGAGGGGGTCCACGGCCATCAGGGCCTCGCAGTCGTCGCCCGGTGCGCCCCACGGGCGCGGCCGGGAGCCGTCGCTCCCGGCCGTGCGGTTCGTCGTGTGCCGTGCAGGTCGCCGTGGGCGCGCCGGTGCCGGCGGGTCCGCGCTGCTCGGCGGCGCCACTCGGCGGCTCGGCGGCTCGGCGGCGCCACTCGGCGGCGCTACTCGACGGAGCGCATCATCTTCTCCATCGAGGTGATCGAGGCGCGGGCCTGCGTCAGCTCCTCCAGCGTGCGCCGGTGCAGCTCGACGTTGTCCTCCAGCAGTTCCGCGTACCTGGCCGCGAGCCGCTTGTACTGCTCCTCGCGTGCCGCGAGCATCCTGGCCCGCCAGGTCGCGGCGACCTGCCACACGACGACCATCAGGAAGAGGAAGACACCGCCGGCACCGACCGCTCCGGCCCAGTCCGTTGAGTTCATTTCGCCTTCTCCTCCTGGGTGATCGTCAGGGCCGCTCGGGCGACCGCTTCCGGGGTCAGGGCGACGGCGAACGGGACGACCTCGAAGAACCTCACGGCCTTTCCGTCCGCCGTCTGTTCCAGGGAGCCCGTGACGAGTCCGGCCGCCTCGAGCCGCTGCAGGTGCATGTGCAGCAGGGGCCGTCCGATGCCCAGCTCACGGGCGAGCCTGCTGACGTAGTTGCGGCCGCCCCCGGCGAGCGCGGCGACGATCCGCAGCCGGTGCGGATTGCCGAGCGCCGCGAGGATCCTCAGCAGCTCGTCCCCGGTCGGGTGCGGGGCCGGGCCTCCGGTCATCACGTACCTTTCACGGTTACCTGTCAGTCAAAGCTGACACCCTCGGGATTGCCTGTCAAAGGGAGCTGACGCATCTCAGGGTCGAAGGGGGGAGATCTCAGGGACCGTCTCGGGGTCGGGGCGTGCGCGAGGCCCCTCACCGGCCGGTCGGTGAGGGGCCTCGTGGGTGCGGGACGCGGATCGCCGCGCCGTCGGCGCTGAGAGCCGGTTCGCCGTGCCGTCCGCCTGCAGGGCCGGACGGTCGTGCGGCGCGTGCTCAGGGCTGGTCCGCCGTGCGGTCCAGCGGGGGGCGGTCCAGATGGGGGAGCAGATGGCCCATGCGCTCCCGCTTGGCCCGCAGATAGAAGATGTTCTCCTCGCGGGGCTGCGTGAGCAGCGGCACCTGCTCGCTGACCTCGATGCCGTGCCGCAGCAACGCCTGCCGCTTGAGCGGGTTGTTCGACATCAGCCGCACCGACCGGACGCCGAGGTCGTGCAGCATGTCCGCCGCTACACCGTAGTCGCGGGAGTCCACGGGGAGGCCGAGGGCGAGATTGGCCTCGACCGTGTCCATGCCCTCCGCCTGGAGCTGCATCGCCTGGAGTTTGGCGAGCAGGCCGATACCGCGTCCCTCGTGCCCCTGGAGGTACACGAGGACTCCGCGGCCCTCGTTGGCGATCGCCCGCAGTGCGGCGGACAGTTGGTCGCCGCACTCGCAGTGGCGTGAACCGAATGCGTCACCGGTCAGGCACTCCGAATGCAGCCGGGCGAGAACGTCCTCTCCCGTGATGTCGCCGTATACCAGCGCGATTTGTTCGTCACCACGAATACGATCCAGGTAGCCGATGGCGCGGAAAACACCGTATTTGGTGGACAGTTGGACAGTTGCCATGCGCTCGGTGTTCTTGGCGCGAGCGTCCATGCGGAGAGTGCCATCGCTGTCTGTCATGGCCGGATCCTATCGGGTAGCCTCTGGCGGGAGTTGTCTTCGGTGTGGAGATCTCGACTGACCGGGCTATTGCACCGGTTCCGATCGGCCGCATCTCATGGAACGCAGAAATTGCGCGTAAGGAAAGGGGCGGGAAGATGACCGACCCGCAGGTACGGCCGCCGGAACTCGGCCTGTTGCCGTGGGACACGACCCGGGACGCGGGTGCCGGACGGGCGGACGTCGCGGTCCTGCCGATCGGCAGCTTCGAGCAGCACGGCCCGTATCTCCCCCTGGTCACCGACACGTTGATCGCAAGTGCCGTCGCGCGGGAGGTCGCCGCCGCGTACCCGGTCCACCGGCTGCCGCCGCTGACGTTCTCCTGTTCGCACGAGCACTCGGCCTGGCCGGGCACCGTCAGCATTTCCGCCACGACGCTCGTGGCCGTGGTGCGGGACATCGCCGAATCGCTCCGGCGCTCCGGCGTCCGGAATCTCGTGCTCGTCAATGGGCACGGCGGAAACTATGTGCTGCGCAACGTGGTTCAGGAGTCCGTGGGCACCGGCACCCGCATGGCGCTTTTCCCCGGATCGGCCGACTGGAGTGCGGCACGCGAACGCGCGGGTGTGGAGACCCCGTCCCACAGCGATATGCACGCTGGTGAAGTGGAGACTTCGATTCTGCTGCATGACCATCCCGAACTCGTACGCCCCGGCCATATGACCTCCGATTTCCTCGCCGACGACCGGGAGCATTTGCTCACCCTGGGTCTGCGCCCTTACACGGAGACCGGTGTGGTCGGCCGGCCTTCCCTGGCATCGGCGGAGAAGGGTAAGGAATTGCTGGCCGCTCTCGTCGACTCCTTCGACGCGTATTTCTCGTTGCTGGTGGCGGAACGTTCCGCCGGCCCGTCCGGGGAGGGAGCCCGGTGAACGGACTTCCCCCCGAGCGGCCGGCCGGGGTGCTCGACGTGCCCAGCGCCTGGAAGCGCCTGCTCGACGTACGGACCGAAGCCGACGCCGAGGCCGCCGGACTGCGCCGCGACGCGCACGGACGGTACCGGTGGACGGACGACGCCTCCGCCGGGGCGGAGCTCCTCGCCGAGCGCTATCTGCCGCTCTGCCTGGCCGGCCCCCGCTTCACCTTCGCCCAGCTCGGCCAGAGCCTCGACGGTTTCATCGCGACCCGCAAGGGCGACGCCGACTACGTCACCGGTCCCGAGGACCGCGAACACCTGCACCGGCTGCGCGCGCTCTCCGACGCGGTGGTCGTCGGCGCCGGGACCGCCGTCGCGGACGACCCCCGGCTGACGGTTCGCGCCTGCCCCGGCCCGCACCCGGTGCGCGTCGTCCTCGACCCGCACGGCCGGGTCCCGCTGACCCGGCAGGTGTTCACCGACGGCGCGGCCCCCACCCTGTGGGTGGTCGGTGCCGGCAGCGAGCAGGGGCGGGCCGCAGCGGACGGCACGACAGGCACCGGAGCGGACGTACTGGTCCTCCCCGACACCGCCGCGTTCGCCCCCCGCCGCCTGGTGCACGAGCTCGCGCGCCGGGGACTCGGCCGGGTGCTCGTCGAGGGCGGCGGCGTCACCGTGTCCCGCTTCCTGCAGGAGGGCGCCCTGGACCGGCTGTACGTCACCGTGGCGCCGGTGCTGATCGGTGACGGCGTGCCGGGTCTCGCCTTCCCCGGCCCCGACGTGATGCGGGACGCGCTCCGGCCCCCCGTGCGCCGCGCCTTCCTCGGCGAGGACACCCTCTTCGAACTCGACCTGCGAGCGCCGCGGTCCGGTGAACCACTGGACGGCGAGCACGGCGGCACCGGGGAGGGCGGCGGCGAAGGCCAGTAGCCCGTAGGCCACGGCAGTGCTCAGTCCCTGGGCACTGCCCAGGCCCGCGGCTCCGAAGGCCCAGGCGGTGACACCCTCCCGGGGACCCCAACCGCCCACGTTCAGCGGCAGCGCCATCGCGAGCAGCGCCAGCACCATCAGGGGCAGCAACTCCACGGCGGCGGCCGTCGATCCGGCGGCCCGGGCGGCAAGGAGGAACATCGCGAGATGACCGGCCAGCACCGCGACGGACGAGACCAGCACCCCGGGACCGTGGCGCCGGCCGAGGAACGCCACCCTCGCCTCGGCCAGCGTGCCGCGGACCGCGCGGCCCCACCGCGAGCCGCCCGGCCCGCCCGGCCGCCGCACGGCGGCCACGAGCCCGGCCGCCACGGCGATGGCCACGGCCGCGCCGGGCGTCAGCACGAACTCCCGGAGCGCGCCGCCGGCCCGCTCCAGCGGGCGCGACGGGTGCGCCATCAGCAGAACGGCACCGACGGCCACCAGGACCGCCTGTCCCGCCATGCGTTCGAGGACGACCGCGCGCACCCCCCGGCCCACGGCGCCTTCGCTCCGCCCGTGCCGCACCGCGCGGTGCACATCCCCGGCCACCCCGCCGGGCAGCGCGGCGTTCAGGAACAGGGAGCGGTAGTAGTCGGCGACGGCCGGGCCGAGTGCCAGCGGGATGTCCAGAGACCGTGCGACCAGGCACCAGCGCCACGCGCTCAGCACCGTCGTGAACAGGCCGATGCCCAGGGCGGCCAGGAGTGTGGGCGCGTCGACACCGCGCAGCCCGTCCACGAACGCCCCGGTGCCCTGCCACCACAGCGTCGCCGCGACCAGCGCCGCCCCGGCGATCAGGCCGAGACGTCCCCGGACCACCCGGCGTGCCGTCCCGGCGAGCAGGCGGAGACGCCCCCGGACCACCTTGATCACGAGGCGCCGCCCGTCCGACCGGGCAGCGCCAGCACATCGCTGTGATGGACCACCACGCTCAACTCGCCCGCCTCACAGGCCTCCAGGCGGCGCCGCAGATACGCCTCGGCGCGCGAGGCGAGGTCCGGCCGCTGCTCCCGCGCCGCGCCGACCCAGCCCCGCAGCCACTCCGCCGCCAGCTGCCGCGACAACCGCCCGTCCGGCGTGCGGCCGTCGCCGCCGACGGTGGCCGGGCCCGCCGCGGTGTCCGGGAAGTCCCCCGTTCCGGCGCCGAGCCGCCACGGGCTGGTCTGCACCCGCACGGTCATGCCCCGGCGGGCGAAGGCGACGGAGGCCGCCGCGACCGCGTCGGGCCCGAGCAGCCGGCGGCCGTGCTCCTCACGCCGCTGGTGGGCGTTGAAGGCATCGGTGATCTCGGCGTCCATCGGGTCCGCGGGGGAGAGGTCCACCCGCCCCACCACCGACAGCGCCAGCAGCGCCGGGCAGTCTGCCCCGGCGCAGGCCGCGACCAGCCCGTCCAACTCCTCCCGGGTGAAAAGGTCCAGCAGCGCGGACGCCGTCACCAGCGAGGTGCCCTTGAGGCGATCCGCCGTCAGCCGGGAGACGTCACCGCGTTCCGTCGCGACCGTGACGGGGCTGCCGTCGGCTGCCGTACGGGGCAGTCGGGTGGCGGCCAGTTCGAGCAACCGCGGGTCGTGGTCGTGCAGGATCCAGTGCTGGCGGCCGCTCAGCCGGGGCGCCAGCCAGCGCCCCATCGAACCGGTGCCGCACCCGAGGTCCCGGATCACCATCGGGGCGGCCCGGCCGTGCCGGTCCGTCGGAGCCGTGCCGGAACCGGGCAGCCGGAGCCGCAGCGGTTCCAGGAGTTCGGGCGCGCGGGCCGCCGCGTCGGCGGCCTCCCGCAGCGCCAGCCACTCCGGTGCGTAACGCGTGACATCGGTCGTACTCACACGGCCTCCAGGGGATTCTGCCGGAGTTCTTCCAGCGCCTTGGCCAGGCTCCGGGAGGTCGTCTCCCAGCCGGCCAGTGCGGTGCGCCGCCGTCGCGCGGCCGTCTTCGAGCGGTGCCGCTCGCCGGGCTCGGAGAGCCAGCGGCGCAGTGCCGCGGCGAGTGCCACCGGGTCCCCCGGCGGCACGAGCGTGCCGGGCACACTGCCGTCGGGCGCCCGCCCGACCGCCTCCGGGAGCCCGCCGGCGGCCGTCGCCAGGACGGGGACACCGCGTGCGAGCGCCTCGGTGACGACCATCCCGTACGTCTCGGTGTGCGAGGCGAGCAGCAGCAGGTCGGCGGCCGCGTAGCTCGCGTTCAGGTCGGGACCGGACCGGGGCCCGGCTAGGCGCACCCGGCCGTCCAGGCCGTGCTCCGCGATCAGCTCCCGGAGCCGGGCCACATAGCCGGGGTCATGGCCGATTCCGCCCACGAGCTCACAGGTCCACGGCAGTCCGGCGACGGACGCCAGGGCCTCGACCAGGAGGTGCTGCCCCTTGCGCGGGGTCACGGAGGCCACGCACAGCAGCCGGGGACCCACGGCGTCCGGCGCGGCACCCCGTCCGGGGAGGGCGGGAGTCCCCGTCGCGGTGCCGGGCGCGAGCGGTGCGACGTCCGCGCCGGGGGCGGCGGCACGGACCCGGTCGGGGTCGAGGCCGTGGTGCTCCACGAGCCGTCCCGCCGCCCACTCGCTGGGCGCCACGACCGCCGCCGCGGACCGCAGCGTCATGCGCTCCGCGGCGTCCAGTTCCGCGGCGACCGCCGGGGCGAGCCCGGTCTCGTCGCCCAGCGGCAGGTGCACCAGCACCGCCAGCCGCAGCCGTTGCGCCTCGGGCACGACGAGGTCGGGGACCCCGCACGCGACGAGTCCGTCGAGGAGGACCAGGCTGCCGTCGGGCGACTCGCGCAGCACCCGCGCCAGTTCGGACCGCGGCCCGGCACCGGGCCGCGGCCACTCGCCGGCGACGGCGTGCTCGTGGACCTGCCAGCCGATCCTGGGCAGTTCCCGGCACACCCGGCGGTCGTAGACGTTTCCGCCGCTCGGCGCGGCCGGGTCGTCCACGCCCCCCGGCATGACGAACCGGACGGTGCGCTCGGGCGCGGCTGCGGCATCGCACTCCTCGGGACGCGTGCTCACGGAGCCCGCTCTCACAGATCCCGCTCGTAGCTCGCCCACGCGATGTGCGACTCGTGCAGCGTGACGGAGACGCCGGACAGTCCGCGCGCCCCCTCGCCGAGCGCGCCGGAGTGGACCCGGTCCGCGAGCCGGTCGGCGATGACCTTGGCCAGGAACTCCGTGGAGGTGTTGGTCCCGGCGAACTCGGGCACCTCGTCGAGATTGCGGTAGTTGAACTCGCCGACCACCTTGCCCAGTTCGGTGGTGGCGAGGCCGATGTCGACGACGAGACCGTCGGCGTCCAGCTCGGCACGGCGGAAGGTGGCGTCCACGAGGTACGTCGCTCCGTGCAGACGTTGCGCGGGCCCGAAGACCTCGCCGTGGAAGCTGTGAGCGATCATGAGGTGCTCACGGACGGTGACGCTGAACAACGGCTGTGACCTCCCGGTCGTACGGCTCGGCCGCCGGCGGGCGGCCGTGTCCATCAGTACGGCCGGAGAGTACTGCGTGTTCAAAGGCGCAGGTCGTTCGGATTTCCGCGGGGATCGGGCACGTCGGAGCGGTGTCCGACGGCCGCGGGACGTGCCGGACCGGAGGACCTCCGCGCGGCGGGGACGCGAAGCGGGGCCGCGGAGGCGGCGACTCGGCGCCGGCTACGAAGCGTCGTACACCACCCGGTGGCACAGGCCCGGGAGTTCACCCGCGGCGATCCGCGGCATCACCGACGGCAGCTCGTCGAAGGCGCACTCGCCGGTGATCAGCGCGTCGAACGCCGGGTCGGCGAGCAGCTCCAGGGAGAGCGCGAGACGGTCGGCGTAGCTGCGGCGCGAACGCCGGGCCTCCGCCACCCGCCCCACCTGGCTGCCGCGCAGGACCAGCCGGCCGGAGTGGAACGCCTCGCCCAGCGGCACGCTGATCCGCCGGTCGCCGTACCAGCTCAGCTCCAGCACCGTGCCCTCCGGCGCGAGGAGTTCCAGCGAGCGGGTCAGGCCGGCCTCGGTGGCGCTGGCGTGGACGGCGAGGTCGCAGTCGCCGAGGGCCTCCTCCGGGAGGGCGAAGTCGACGCCCAGCGCCTCGGCCAGGGCGGCACGCTCCGGGTTCGCGTCGACCAACTGCACCCGGACACCTGGGAACCCGGCCAGCAGCGCGGCGACCGAGCCGCCGATCATCCCGGCGCCGACGACCGCGATCCGGTCGCCCACCAGGGGCGCGGCGTCCCACAGGGCGTTCACCGCGGTCTCCACCGTCCCTGCCAGCACCGCCCGTCCGGCGGGCACCGTGTCCGGCACCGGGGTGACCGCACTCGCCGGAACGACGTAACGGCTCTGGTGCGGGTGGAGGCAGAACACCGTGCGGCCGACGAGGTGCGACGGGCCCTCCTCGACGACGCCGACGCTGAGATAGCCGTACTTCACCGGGCCGGGGAACTCGCCCTCCTGGAACGGCGCCCGCATCGCCGCGTACTGGCTCTCCGGCACCCCACCCCGGAAGACGAGGCTCTCCGTGCCGCGGCTCACCCCTGAGCAGAGGCTGCGCACGACCACGTCACCCTTGTCGGGCTCCTCCAGACGAACATCCCGAATCTCGCCCTGACCTGGGGAATTGAGCCAGAAGGCGCGTGCGACGCGCTCCATCCACGACCTCCCGCTGAACACTCCCGCGACGGATTACGTTCTGAAAATCATGAGACCGCGCACACCGTACGCGGCACTCGTCGACTCTGTCACACATCCGGAGGGTGGTACCGCGGTGGCCATGATCGGCACCTACGAGACTCGGCTGCTGCGCCCGGAGACGGTGGCAGGGGCAGGCGCGCAGACGGTCCTGCTGGTCCTCCTGGACGCGGCGACCGGACTCGGCGCCGCCGGCTGGCTGACGGGCGCGGCATTCACGGTCGCGACGTGGGCGCTGCTCACACGCGCCCTGCACCGGTCGTGGCCGCCGAGGCCGTTCGGGCCCGCGAACGCCGTCACACTGGTCCGCACGACGCTCGTCGGCGGGGTGACCGCGCTGGTCGCCGAGTCCTTCGCGAGCGGACCCCGCATCACCGCCCTGGTCGCGCTGACCACGGTGGCGCTGGTACTCGACGCGGTCGACGGCCAGGTCGCCCGGCGCACCGGGACGGAGTCCGCACTGGGCGCGCGTTTCGACATGGAGGCCGACGCGTTCCTCATCCTGGTGCTCAGCGTCCATGTGGCCGCCTCGCTGGGCGCATGGGTACTGCTGATCGGTGCGATGCGGTACGCGTTCGTCGCCGCCGCGCGGATACTGCCGTGGCTGAACGGCCCGCTGCCGCCGAGCATGGCCCGCAAGACCGTGGCCGCGCTCCAGGGCGTCGTCCTGCTCCTCGCCGCGGCCGGTCTTCTGCCGTTCGTGGCCGCCTGGTTGCTCGTCCTCGGCGCACTGGCGTCCCTCGTCTGGTCCTTCGGCCGTGACATCAGGGGCCTCTGGTGCGTCAGGGCCCGCGACGGCGTTCCGGTCGCGCGTACGTCCCGGCCCCGCGCGGCGGTGGTACGGGCGCGGGCGCGCGAGCGGGTCTGAGACCCGCCGGCCGGGCGACGGGAGGCGGGCACGGGGGGCCCGCCACCGTCCCGGCCGGTGCGGCGGGCCCCGGCCGCTGTCGGTAGTTCCGGGGCCTGCGTGAGGACGGCCTGTGCGACCCCGTTGGGGTCGTGCAGGCCGTCGTCGTGTTTCCGGGGTGGGGGTTCGTGTCGTTGCGTGGGTGGGCGGGTGGGCCGGGGGGTTCGGGCGGCTGTGGACGGAACGTCCGGCGGGCGCGGATCCGGCGGGGCGGTGGTCCGGGAAACGTGTGTGTGGTCGCGTGGTCCGCGCGGCCGTTCGGCGGGCGGGGCCGGCGGGGAAGGCGGCTGCCCGACGGCTCGTGCGGGGTCGACGGACGTGGGGCGACGGAGCCGGCGTATCCGGTGGGCGGTGCCGACGCCCCTACGGGAGCGCGCCGAAGGTGCCCGCGCGGGCACGGCCGACGTCCTCCCGGGCAGGTGACGTATGTGCTTCCGGCCGGGCGGGGGTTCGAAGTGCCGCGGTGCCGACGTCCTCCCGGGCAGGTGGTGTACGAGCTTCCGGACGGACGGGCACCGCAGCCCGGTGGGTGCCGACGCCCGCGGGGAGGGCCCCGCCCGTACGTGCGGGTCCGCTCAGCGCCCCGTCGCCGGCGCCGCCCCCGGCCGGTCCCCGTACGCGGAGAGGAACCGGTCGCGGAAGGCGTCCATGCGCCAGACCGGGGCGTCCGGACCGGGCTTGAGGCCCGGCTGCCAGCCCCAGCCGGAGACCCGGTCCAGCACGGCCGGATCGCGGGCGAGGATCGTGACCGGCACGTCCCGGCCGAGCTTGTCCTCGGTGACCGTGGACACGGGCTGGTGGTCGCCGAGGAACACGAGCACGGTGTTCTCGTCGCCGTACTTCTCCACGTATGCGATGAGGCTCGTCAGCGAGTACTCGATCGCGCGCCGGTACTCGGTCCGGACCCGCGCCGGGTCCTTCCAGACCTCCTCGGGGTCCTTGCCCTCCTCCTCGACGGCGTGGTAGACGGAGCCGTCGCCGATCTCGTCCCAGCCGAGTGTTCGCGGTATCGGCGCCCACGGGTTGTGGCTCGACGCGAGCATGATCTCCGCCATCATCGGCCCCCGGCCCGGCTTTCCGTGCTCCAGGCGCTCGAACGCGGAGAGGCTGTACTGGTCGGGCACCGGCGTCCAGCTGAACTTCGGGCCCTTGTAGCCCATGTTGCGCGAGTCGTAGACGTGGTCGAGGCCGTAGAACTTCCCTTCCGGCCAGGACCGTGTGACGCCGGGCATGATGCCGACCGTCCGCCAGGCCCCCGTCTTCCGGAACGCACTGGTGAGCGTCATACGGTCGCTGGAGGTGAGGGTGCGGTACCGCTGCTGGTTCTTGATCCACAGGCCCGAGTTGAAGGTGGAGTGCGCCAGCCAGCTCCCGCCGCCGTACGTCGGGGAGGTGAGGAACGCGCTCCTGGAGGACCAGCCGGCCGCGCCCAGCCGGCGGTCCGTGTCCGCGAGGAAGGCCGAGACCCGCGGCCCCATCTCCGGGTCCTCGACCGCGCTGCGCCCGTAGCTCTCGATGAAGGCGAAGATGACGTCCTTGCCGCGCAGTCCGGTGAGCAACCGGTCGGCGGGTACGCCGGCGAAGTCGTCGTCGGCGGACTCACGGGCGAACTCCTCCTTGTCCCGCAGCCCGGCACGCACCTGCTGCACCCGGTCCTGGAGGAACTCGGCCGAACCGCCCGCCGCGACGGGCACCGCCGTGTTGCGCACACCCAGCGCCGCGCACACGACCCACACGGTCCCGAACACGAGCGTGCCTCCCGCAGCCGCGGCGCCGTGACGGGCCAGGACCCGGTTCAGCCGTACGGCGGCCCACGTCAGGAGGACGAGCAGCAGGAGTACGAGGACGAGGACCCCGATCACGACGCCGATCGCGCCCGCCGGGCCCATGGAGTCGCGGAGGAACGACTGGCCGTCGTCGAGGAGGATCCAGTCGAGCACGAGGTCGAACGGCCGCTTGTAGACGGCGTCGAAACCGATGTCGAGCAGCTTGAGCACGACCATCAGGCCGAGCGCCGCGCCGGTGAACGCCGGTACGAGGCGCCTCACCCGGCCGCCTCGACCAGGTCCGAGGAGCAGCAGCGCGGCGACGCCGAAGACCCCCTCCACCGGTATGCGGAGGAACATGGGCGCCGTGAGATGCCCGAGCTTGCTGGGCAGGAGGAGCGCGGTGAGGACGACCAGGGCGGCCACGGCGGTGGCGCCGTGGTGGACCGCTCGCGCCGCGGCCGGGCGAAGGCCACGACGGCCGCCGGTGCCGGGCGCCACCGGGCGGTCCATGTCGCCGTCGCCACGGGTGTCGGGGTCGGGGCCGTGGCCGGTGTCGGAGGTGGTGGCGGTGGCGGCGTCGTCGGTGGCGGTGCCGGAGGGGGTGTCGGATCCGGAGGGGGTGTCGGTTCCGGTACAGGTGTCGTTGTCGGAGGCGGTACGGGCGTCGCTTTCGGTTCCGGTGTCGGAGGCGGTACGGGCGTTCGCGTCGTCGTCGGCGGAGGCATCGGCGGCGTCCGTCACGAGGCCGTCCTGACGCTCGCCCGCCCGGTGGGCACCCCCCTCCGTCACGGTGCCGAGGTCCGGGCGGTCCTGGGGGCCGTCGGGCACAGGCCGTTCACCGGCGTCCGTGACGAGGTCCGTGCCGGCGTCCGTGCCGGTTTCCACGGCCGGAGCCGCGGCCTGGGCCGGCAGCCGGCTTGAGCGTGTCCAGAACGCCACCCGTAGGTCCTTCCGCGCAGGGCCGGTGATCGGCATGACGACAGGGGCCGCCACGCCCGCGACTACCTGTACGGTCCGCCGCCGGATTCGGTTCAAGCGCCGGTGCCCGCCGGGCGCCGACATCACGACCGCCCCCTCCTCGGCCGGTACGCGGCTTCGGACGTACCCCGTGCACGGCCGTGCACGGGGTACGGCAGGCACGAGCACGGTACGGCCGTCCACGGTGCGGCAGAGGCAGCGGGCAAGGGCACGGTACGGCCGTGCACGGCCCCACCACGCACGGGCACGGTACGCCCTGTGGCTGCCCCGTCCCGTGGGTGCCCGCCCCGTTGGTTCCACCACCACCCCGCCGCTCCCACCGGCCGGTCGGCGGGGGCGTTCCGGACACCTGCCGGATGGTCCGCCCCGGCGGCCGTGGCCGACTCTGGAGCACATGAGGCCCGACGTACAGCAGGCCGTGTCGCCCACGGCAGCTCCGGCGGCAGCAACGATTCCGGCGGACGCCGACCGTTCGCCGGGACCGCCGACGGTCCGGCCGCCGGGGGCGCCCTCGCCCGGCCGGGACGTGTTCGCGACCCGGCGATCCTCGGCATGTCCGCGTCCCAGTCCGGCCCCGCCCGGGCCGCTGGCGTACCTGTTGTACGCGGCCACACACCCGTCCGCTGATCAGTTGACCGGCGGCAGGAGTCCGGCGTACTCGCCGGACGGGGAAGGAGGTCGGTCGTCATGACGATCCGCCTGACGTTTCTCTGCGCGGCCGTGGGGGACGGCACCCGAGGCACCCGGAGCAGGGTCTTCGGTGACGGGCCCCCGAGCGAGCGCGTCCTGCGGGACGCGGGTGCGGTCAGGGCGGCCCTCCCCTCGTACCTGCCCTCCCTCCGGGCGCCTTCGGCGCGCTGTGCGACCGTGGCCGCCGCCCTCGGACTGGAACCCGCGGTCGAGTCCGTGCTCCGCGACCTCGACTACGGCGCCTGGCGGGGCCGTACGTTCGAGGAGGTCGCGGCGGCCGACCCCGACGGCTTCACGGCCTGGCTGAGGGACCCGGACGCCACGCCCCACGGCGGCGAGTCCGTACGCCGGCTGTGCCGCCGTACCGCCGACTGGCTGGACGGCCTCCCGCCGGACACCGGCCGCGCCCTGGTGATCGCCGAACCCGCGACCGTCAAGGCCCTGCTCGTCCACGCCCTGTCGGCACCGGCGCGTGCCTTCTGGCGCCTCGACGCACCGGCGCTCTGCACCATCTCGTTCCCGGCGCGCGACGGCCGCCGGGCCGTCCGGCCCGGCCGCCTCCCCGTCCACTGCCGCCCCGGCCCGGGGGGCTGGGGCGTCTCCGGCGTGGCGGACGTCTCCGCCGTGGTCCAGCACGTCGGCGCCGCGCGGGCCACGGGGGTGAGGAGCGCCGCACGACGCAGGATCGTCTCCGGGGCGCGGGCGGGCGTGGACCGGAACGACGTGAACGCGGCCGGGTGAGCCGACGGCCGAAGGGGACGCGGGGTGGTCCCGGCCCACGGTCCCGGCCCCCGGCACATCCCGATCCGCTGTCCTATCCCGCGGCACTCACCAGCGGTCGGGACGCCCGGTGGACCTCGGGCGTCTCCTCCGGGTACAGGTCGCGGTGGATCGCCCTGGCCAGCCTCTCGATCGTCTCCATGCCGTAGTCGCAGCCCACTTCGGGTGACGCACCCTCGGGGACGCGGTTGTTCTCGGTCAGGATCACGAGGCCGTAGTCGTAGGAGCTGCCGGTGATGGCGCTCATGCTGTGGACCTTCCAGTCCCCGCGGTCCCACGAGCTCCTGACCCCGTCCTCGGAACGCTGCAGCCATCCGTTCTTGACCTGGACGACGGCGTCCGACGGAGCGCCCGCCGGCGTCCCCCAGCGCTGGTCCTCCTGTACCTCCCGCATCAGCCGGAGGACGTAGGCGCGTTCCCGGGAGCTCAGTACGGACTCGTCCTCCCCCGTGAGCAGTTGGAGCAGCTTCACCTGTTCACGCGCGGTGATCTGGGTCAGCCCCATGAAGCCGGCGTCGTTCAGGTCGGTGTCCTCCAGCCCGGCCTCGTCCAGGAAGTCCTGGATCTTCGCCTCGCCCAGCAGGTCCCACAGCGCGTACGTCGCGTCGTTGTCCGAGTTCACGATCATCTCCCTGGCCAGGGAC
Source organism: Streptomyces sp. WMMC940 (assembly GCF_027460265.1). Lineage (NCBI taxonomy): Bacteria > Bacillati > Actinomycetota > Actinomycetes > Kitasatosporales > Streptomycetaceae > Streptomyces > Streptomyces sp. WMMC940. The sequence continues at coordinate 3,563,341 of NZ_JAPZBC010000001.1, read as the reverse complement.
CTCTCCTTCCTGGACAGGTCGGTGCCCTTGGCCAGCAGCAACGCGCCCAGCACGATCGGCTTGACCGTGCTGGCGGAGTCGTAGTGCACGTCGGCGCGGTAGGTGCACGAGGTCCGGGACGTACGGTCGTAGAGAGCGATCGAGACCCGACTGGACCGCCGCTCCAGCGAGTTCACCATGTGCCGGACGAGCGTCTCCGCCAGCTTGGGCTTCCCGGACGAGCATTCGACGGCCCGCCCCTTGAACCGCTGGGTCGCGTGCTCCGTCCTGGGGGCGTGCTGGGGGCCGGCGTTCGGGACGAGGGGGATCACGGGGTTGACGGCCATCGCAAGGACAACAACCCCGAACGCGGCCATCGATGTGACCTTGTGGCGTGCCAACTCGCCTCCTCTCCGCACCGCTCCACAGGTGTGGAGACGCGCCGAGCCCTCACCGGCCGGCCCTCTCCGGGCACCCGGCGACAAAGGTGGGAAGATCCGATTGATCGCTGCTCGTGCGCTGACGCTACAAGCCCCCAACGCGCCGTGCCCGCCGGGCCGGCCAATCGGCGTACGGCCCCCTCTGCGGGAGCCGGAGCAGGTGGGGCGGCGGGGCCCGGCCGTAGGGCGGGGTGCCGCCGAGAGCACGAGCCCGGCCGCCCTTGCGGGTGACCGCCGCTCCTTCGCCCCGGCTCGCCGTCGTGACCGCCGCGCGCTCCCCCCGGCCGCGTGCCTGCCGACCCTGCCCCGGCCCGCCGTCGTGACCGCCTTCCCCGGTCCGTCCTGCCCCGAGGAGCCGCCTCGACGGGCGATCGGCGGCAAACCGACTTACGGTCGAGCAGGAGGACGCTGCACCGAGATGCGGAGCCTTGCCGCGCCTCCGCCCGGCCGATCCTCGTCACGAACCGTCAGGAGACGACCTGCCATGGCCACAGCATCCGAAACCCCGGTACTGGACACCCTCGCCGCGATGACGGTCGACTCGATCGAGCGGTGCGGACTGGCCCCGGACATGTTCATGCTCACCCGTATCGCCGCTCTCGCCGCCTCGGACGCTCCGCCGATCTCCTACGTCGCCCACATCGACCCCGCCCTCCAGGCCGGCCTGACCGCCGACCAGTTGCAGGACGTCCTGGTCGCCATCGCCCCCATCGTCGGCACGGCGCGCGTCATGACCGCGGCCGGCAACATCGCCGAGGCGCTCAGCATCGAGATCGCCGTCGCCGACGCGGCGGCCCAGGCCGGAGCGTAGGAAGCCCACCCGGCCCTGACGCAACCAGGCGCGCCCGGCACCGACGATCCGGCGCGCCTGGCTTCACGGGCCGGCCCGGCGTTGCATCGGGGGCCGGTCGAGTACTTCGACGTACAGGATCCGGCCATCCACGACGTCAAGGCACAGCATGCCTCGCGACGGCATGAGCGGCACGCACCGATGGCCGGCACCGTACGGCTGCCCCCGCGGACGAGCCTCGGTCAGGAAGCTCTGACAGAAGCCGTCGTCGCAGCGGCACTCGTCGACCAGACGAAGATCCCACGCACGGATGGCCAGCTCACGCTCTCCTTCGTTCTCCAGAAGAGTGATCAGCTCTGCGACGAACTCCGGGAAGACATCGCGGACGAGGGGGTGGTCCTGCTCCATGCCCGGAGGGTAGCCGCAGCCGTCAGCCGAGCACGTCGCTCCCCGTCTCAGCCGCCTGCCGGGGCCTCGGTCACCGATACCGGGCCCCGGCCCGCTGGAGATCGTTTGCGGGATGTGCTCAGCGCCGCAGCAAGCGATAGCCCGCTGTTGCCCGGCACGATCAACCGGTGTTCGCGAACCCGGCCGCGCTCGGGACGGCAGGCGTTGTCGTGCGGTGCTCCGCGGTGGCCGACGCCGTGAGGAGGGCGTCAAGCCGGGTGCCGCGGGCGTGACGCAGGGCACCGAGGCGTATGGATGCCGTCAAGGCGGTCGCCGGCGGCGTAAGGGCGTCGTCAACAGGGGTCGGTTTCGCGCCAGGGTGCGCTTCTCTCGTGGTGTCCGTTCCTCTCCGACCCTTTCCTAGGAGCATGCGATGGCCGACGTGGCCTTCGTCGTCACCACGATCGCGGTGTTCGCGCTGGTGGTCCTCATCGCCAGGGGGGTGGCGAAGCTGTGACCGCCGAGAACGTCATCGGCCTCGTCGTGGCCGTCGCCCTGCTGGGCTATCTCGTCCTCGCCCTCGTCAAGCCGGAGAGGTTCTGAGTACGGATGAGCCCCGTCCTTGCTGACGTGCTCCAGGTGACCGCGCTGGTCGGCGCGCTCGCCCTTGTGCACCGCCCCCTCGGCGACCACATGGCCGCCGTCTTCTCCTCCGGCAAGTATCTGCGGGTGGAGAAGTGGATCTACCGCGCCGTCGGAGCGAACCCCGACGCGGAGATGCGCTGGCCCGGGTATCTGCGCGGTGTCCTGGCGTTCTCCGCGGTGAGCGTGCTGTTCCTCCACCTGGTCCTGCGGATGCAGGACGATCTGCCGGGGTCGCTGGGCTTCGCGGCGATCACGCCGGACCAGGCGTTCAACACGGCCGCCTCGTTCGTGTCCAACACGAACTGGCAGTCGTACTCCGGCGAGTCGTCCATGGGCCACGTCGCCCAGACCGCCGGTCTCGCCGTGCAGAACTTCGTCTCGGCCGCCGTCGGCATCGCCGTGGCCGTGGCGCTGGTCCGCGGCTTCGCCCGGTCCCGCACCGGTGAGCTGGGCAACTTCTGGGCCGACCTGGTCCGCGGTGTCGTCCGCATCCTCGTCCCGATCTCGGTGATCGCCGCGATCCTGCTGGTCGCCGCCGGCGCCGTCCAGAACTTCGCCGGCATCCACGAGATCACCACCCTCACCGGGCAGACGCAGTCCATCAGCCCCGGCGCGGTCGCCTCCCAGGAGGCCATCAAGGACCTGGGCACGAACGGCGGCGGCTACTTCAACGCCAACTCGTCCCACCCCTTCGAGAACCCCAACGGTTTCTCGAACCTGCTGACGATCTTCCTGCTCCTGGTCATCCCGTTCTCGCTGCCGCGCACCTTCGGCAAGATGGCCGGCAGCGTGCGGCAGGGCTATGCGATCGTCGGCGCGATGGCCACGATCTGGTTCGTCGGCGTGGTCCTGGTGACCTGGATCGAGTACGCCCACCCGGGCACCGCCTCGCAGCTCGCGGGCGGTGCGATGGAGGGCAAGGAGCAGCGGTTCGGCGAGGGGGCCTCCGCCCTGTTCGCGGTCTCCACGACCATGACGTCGACCGGGTCGGTCAACTCCTTCCACGACTCCTTCAGCGGTCTGTCCGGCGGTGTGCTGCTGCTCGGCATGATGCTGGGCGAGATCGCGCCCGGCGGTGTCGGCTCCGGCCTCTACGGCATGCTGATCATGGCGGTCGTGGCGGTGTTCATCGCCGGTCTGATGGTCGGCCGCACGCCCGAGTACCTGGGCAAGAAGATCAGCACCCGCGAGATGAAGTACGCGGCCTGCTACATCTTGATCACCCCGGCACTCGTCCTGATCGGCACGGCGATCGCGATGGCCACCGGCAACGGCGAGTCGTCCATGACCAACACGGGCGCGCACGGCTTCTCCGAGGTGCTGTACGCCTACACCTCCGCATCGAACAACAACGGCTCGGCCTTCGCCGGTTTCGGCGCGAACACCGAGTTCCACAACACGGCGCTGGGCCTGTGCATGCTGCTCGGCCGTTTCCTGCCGATGGTGTTCGTGCTCGCGCTGGCCGGTTCGCTCGCCGAGCAGAAGCCCGTCCCCGAGACCGCGGGCACCCTGCGGACCGAGAAGCCGCTGTTCACCGGGCTTCTGGTAGGCACCATCACGATCATCACCGGTCTGACGTTCTTCCCGGCCCTCGCGCTGGGCCCGCTCGCCGAAGGGCTCGCGGCATGACCATCGACGTAGCGAAGCACGAGGACGCCATGTCCACCACGACGACGACCCCGGCGCCGCACTCGGACGTGCCCACCGGGCACAAGCCCGGGCGCGGGCGGGTCGGCGGGGGTCTGTTCGACCCGAAGCAGCTCCTGAGGTCCATCCCGGACGCTCTGCGCAAGCTCGACCCTCGCGTGATGGTCAAGTCGCCGGTCATGTTCGTGGTGCTGGTCGGCTCGGTGGTCACCACCGGGCTCGCGGTCAGGGACCCGGGAGACCGGTTCGGCTGGGCGATCGCCGCCTGGCTGTGGCTGACCACGATCTTCGCCAACCTGGCCGAGGCGGTGGCCGAAGGCCGCGGCAAGGCACAGGCCGACACCCTGCGCAAGGCCAGGACCGACACCGTCGCCCGTCGCATAGTCGACGAGAACGAGGAGTGGATTCCGGGTACGGAGCTGCGGATCGGCGACCTGGTGGTCTGCGAGACGGGCGACATCATCCCAGGCGACGGCGACGTGGTCGAAGGTGTCGCGTCCGTGGACGAGTCAGCCATCACCGGCGAGTCGGCCCCGGTCATCCGCGAGTCCGGAGGTGACCGGTCCGCGGTCACCGGCGGCACGAAGGTCCTCTCGGACCGGATCGTCATCAAGATCACGACGAAGCCGGGCGAGACCTTCATCGACCGGATGATCAACCTCGTCGAAGGCGCCGCCCGGCAGAAGACCCCCAACGAGATCGCCCTCAACATCCTCCTGGCCTCACTGACGATCGTCTTCCTGCTCGCCGTGGTGACGTTGAAGCCCTTCGCGATCTACGCCGGGGCCGACGGGCAGACGTCGGTGATCGTGCTCACCGCGCTGCTCGTCTGCCTCATCCCCACCACCATCGGCGCGCTGCTCTCCGCGATCGGCATCGCCGGCATGGACCGCCTGGTCCAGCGGAACGTCCTCGCGATGTCCGGCCGGGCCGTCGAGGCCGCGGGTGACGTGTCCACGCTGCTGCTCGACAAGACCGGCACCATCACGCTCGGCAACCGCCAAGCCGCCGAGTTCGTCCCCGTACGCGGGGCGACGGAGGCAGAGGTCGCCGACGCCGCACAGCTCTCCTCGCTCGCCGACGAGACGCCCGAGGGCCGCTCAGTCGTGGTCCTCGCCAAGAAGAGGTACGGGCTGCGCGAACGTCACCAGGGCGAACTGGCCCACGCCCACTGGATCGAGTTCACCGCCCAGACGCGTATGTCCGGCGTGGACGTCGACGGCCGGAGGATCCGCAAGGGCGCGACCGGCTCGGTCATCGCCTGGGTCGAGGAGCAGGGCGGCACCGTCGCCACCGACGCCCACGACCTGACCGACCGCATCTCCCAGGCCGGTGGCACCCCGCTGCTCGTCGCGGTCAAGGACGCCGAGGGCGCCCGCGTCCTCGGTGTCGTCCACCTCAAGGACGTCGTCAAGCACGGCATGCGCGAGCGGTTCGACGAGCTGCGCCGCATGGGCATCAAGACCATCATGATCACGGGCGACAACCCGCTGACCGCCAAGGCCATAGCCGAGGAGGCGGGCGTCGACGACTTCCTCGCCGAAGCCACCCCCGAGGACAAGATGGCGCTCATCAAGCGGGAGCAGGCCGGCGGCAAGCTGGTCGCCATGACCGGCGACGGCACGAACGACGCCCCCGCGCTGGCCCAGGCGGACGTCGGCGTGGCCATGAACACGGGCACCTCGGCCGCGAAGGAGGCCGGCAACATGGTCGACCTCGACTCCAACCCGACCAAGCTCATCGAGATCGTCGAGATCGGCAAGCAACTCCTCATCACCCGTGGCGCGCTCACCACCTTCTCCATCGCCAACGACGTCGCGAAGTACTTCGCGATCGTCCCCGCGATGTTCGCGGTGGCCTACCCGAGCCTGGACGAGCTCAACATCATGGGCCTGGCCTCGCCGGAGTCCGCGATCCTCTCCGCCGTCGTCTTCAACGCGCTGGTCATCGTCGCGCTGGTCCCGCTCGCTCTGAAGGGCGTCCGCTACCGGCCGTCCAGTGCCGACAGGATGCTCCGCCGCAACCTCGCCCTCTACGGCCTGGGCGGCCTGGTCGCCCCGTTCGTCGGCATCAAGCTCATCGACCTGCTCCTCTCCCTCGTTCCCGGGCTGCGATAACTCAGAAAGCGTGCTGATCGGCTATGAACAACTCCGTAGCGAACACGGGACGCCTGGCCTGGGCCGCGCTGCGCATGCTGCTCGTCCTCACGGTCGTGACCGGCGTCCTCTACCCCCTCGCGGTCACGGGCATCGCCCAGGGTCTCTTCCCCGACAAGGCCAACGGCTCGATCGTGAAGGTCGACGGCAAGGAGGTCGGCTCCGAGCTCATCGGCCAGACCTGGGACCTGCCGAAGAGGGCAGCATCTGATTCAACGACGGGGGACGACGAGGACGAGGTCGCGCGGCCGGACCCGAAGTGGTTCCAGCCGCGCCCGTCGAACAGTGGTTACGACCCGCTGTCCACCGGCTCCAGCCAGCTCGGCGCGTCCGATCCGACGCTGACCGAGCTGGTCGGCGACACCAGGAAGGCCGTGGCCGCCTTCAACGGCGTAACGGAGTCCGAGGTCCCCAAGGACGCGGTCACCGGCTCGGCCTCCGCTATCGACCCGCACATCTCCCCGGAGTACGCGGCGATCCAGACCAAGCGGGTGGCCAGGGCCAACGGCCTGTCCGAGCAGCAGGTCACGAAGCTGGTCGACGATCACACCGAGGGCCGCACAGCCGGCTTCCTCGGCGAGCCGCACGTCAACGTCCTCAGGCTCAATCTCGCGCTGAGGGACCTGGCAGCACACTGAGGTCCCGTCGGCAGACCGCTGGGCACCGTCGGGCCGGGACTCCCCCGGACCTGGTGTCGGGCGGAGCGATCGGCGACCGCGCGGAACCGCGTGTCGTCGACCGCGGCCCCGGCGTCCCCGACGAGGCCGGACGGGGTCTTCGAGCCGTTCCAGCGGTACGGCGACGCGCCGCGCGGCGCCGGTGCAGGGCTCGCCTCGCCGTCGCCGGCGGACTCGTCGAGGCCATGAGCGGCACCGTCACGGCCGATGACGCCCCCCGGCGGGCGGGCTGATCACGGTGATCGCACTGCCCAGGACACCGTCCCACCAGCCGGTCCGTCCGAAGCCGCCGGCGGAGGCGACCACCCGAGCCGTGCCGGCCGCCCGAGCCGAGTCAGCTCATTTCGGCGAACGCCTCCACAGCGCGCGTCTTGCCGGTGACGATGATGACGTCCCCCTTCATCACCACGGTCTCGGCGGTCGCGTGGGTGAAGTCCTCGCCGGGGCGCTTGATCCCGACGACGGTCACCCCGTACTTCGTCCGCACCCCGCTCCTGCCCAGCGGAGTGTTCGTGACGCTGTCCGGCGTGACGGTCTTCACCAGGGCGTAGTCGTCGTCGAACTCGATGAAGTCGAGCATCCGGCCCGTCACGAGGTGGGCCACCCGCTCGCCCATCTCGTGCTCCGGCAGCACGACGTGGTGGACCCCGAGCCGCTCCAGGATCTGACCGTGCTGACGGCTGATCGCCTTCGCCCAGATGTTGGGGACGTTCTCCTCCAGGAGGTTGGAGGCGATCAGGATGCTGGCCTCTATGTCCGTGCCGATGCCGACGACCGCGCTGGTGAACTCGTGCACCCCGAGCTGGCGCAGGACCTCCGGGTCGGTGCAGTCGGCGACCGCGGAGTGCGTGAGGGTGTCGCTGTGGCGCTGGACGAGCTGCTGGTCGGTGTCGATCCCGAGCACGTCCCAGCCACGCCGGGTGAGCTCCAGGGCCAGGGAGCTGCCGAAACGCCCCAGGCCGATGACGGCGACCCGCTGGTCGCCCATCTCGGGGTACTGCTGGGCGAGCCGCTTGCGGCGACGGCGGCGCAGGTTGTGCAAGTAGTTACCCAATGACGGGTCGCTCCTCGGGTAGCTGGTAGCGGCGGGTCCGCTCGCGCAGGGCGAGCGCGGAGACCAGGGTGACGGGACCGAGTCGGCCGACGAACATGAGCAGGATCAGCACGAGCCTGCCGCTGTCCGGGAAGTCCGCAGTGATGCCGGTGGACAGCCCGACCGTGCCGAACGCGGACACCGCCTCGAACAGGACCGCCTCCATCGGGGCCGAGGAGACGGTCAGCAGGGCCAGGGTGGCCGCGATCACCAGTCCCACCGCCAGCAGGGCGACGGTCAGCGCCTGGCGCAGCACGTGCGGGGCCAGGCGCCGGCCCATGACGGTGGAGTTCGGCTCGCCGCGCACCTCCGCCCAGATCGCGGCGGCCAGCACCGCGAAGGTGGTGACCTTGATGCCGCCGGCCGTACCCGCGCTGCCGCCGCCGATGAACATCAATGTGCAGGTCATCAGGAGGGTCGAGGCGTGCATGGCGCCGATGTCGACGGCGTTGAACCCGGCGGTGCGGCTCATCGCGGAGTGGAAGAAGCCGTTCAGGAGCTTCTCGTCCCAGTCGAACGGTCCGAGCGTGCCGGCGTTGGTCCACTCCAGCAGGCAGGTGAACACCGTGCCGGTCAGCAGCAGGGCCGCCGTGGTCAGCAGGGTCATCCGGGTGTGCAGGGTCCAGGTGCGCCGCCCGGTCAGTCTGCGGCGGGTCCGGTGCCGCATCAGCTCGAGGAGGACGGGGAAGCCGAGCCCGCCGAGAATGACCGCCAAGGCGATCGGCAGGGTGACCCAGGGGTCCTGCGCGTACGGGGTGATGCTGTCGACGTGGAGGCCGAAGCCCGCGTTGTTGAACGCCGACACCGCGTGGAAGAGCCCCGAGTACGCGGACTCGGCGATGGACCGGTCGTAGCCGAACCGGAAGCGCAGCGCGAGCCAGGCCCCCCACCGCGAGCTCCACGGCGAGCGTGGTCCCGGCGACGCCGAGCAGGACACGACGCACGTCGCCGATCCCCAGGCTCTTCGTCTCCGCCTGAGCCGTCAGCTGCAACCGCAGCCGAAGCTTGCCCGAGACGAGCAGCGCGAGGAGCGAGGCCATCGTCATGATGCCGAAGCCGCCGACCTGGATCAGCGCGAGGATCACGCCCTCGCCGAACCCGCTCCAGTACGTGCCGGTGTCCACCACGACCAGACCGGTCACACACACCGCCGAGGTGGACGTGAACAGGGCCGTCACGAACCCGGTGGCCCCGCCCTCCTGGGAGGACACCGGCAGCATGAGCAGAGACGTACCCAGGAGGATCACCGCACCGAAGGCCATGACCAGGGTCCGGGCGGGGTGCACGGCGAACAGCGACCGCCGCACTCTCGTCAGCTGCCCAGCCACCCGCCGGCCTCCCTCGGTTCACCGCTCCATGGCCGGGGGCGTGTCGAACCCGTCAACGAACCGGCGGCGGTCACCCTACCCGGACACTCCGGGCCGGACGGCGGGCGGCATGAGGCGTCCCTCGGAGAGGCACTCAGAACTTCCCCGGACGCACCACGGCCGCCGCCAGATAGCCGACCAGTGACAGGGCCACCACGAGGCCGACCCAGTTCTCCTCGCTCACGAGCGATCAACTCCCTTGTGCTGCGGGCTGCCCCGCGAATCCGACCGCCTCAGGAAACCGCCCGTGCCACCCGCACACGGGGAGCGTCGACGTCCTTCTTCCGTCAGCGCAAACGATTCTGACGCCGCTTTGGCGCGGTTCGGCACGATCCGGCCAGAGCACCGTCAAAGCGGTACGCGAAAGGCGGACGACACGCCGGGAAGCCCCTGGGCTCCCTCTCTCGGGCTCAGTGCCGCGCCGATCTCGCCGCGGGCCGCGCCAGGGCTCGCCGAGGGCCGAGGCCGGCCCAGGCCGAGACGCTGCGCCAGGCGCGGTGCGACACCGCCGAGCTGCGCCTGCGCGCCGGCGGTACGGGAAGCACGTCGACCGGGAGGCGACCGAGGCCGCTGCCGCGACCGACCTCAAGCAGTTCGACGTCGTCCTCGCCGAGGCGGGCGCGCTCGCCGTCCTCGCCGACGAGACCCCGAAGGCCGCTCCGTCGACACCCTCGCCCAGCGGCAGTGCGGCCTGACCGCCCCTGCCGAGGGCGAACCGGCCGCCCCCCGCTCCGTCGAGTCCGGCGCACAGACCCGGATGAGCGGCATCGACCTGCGCCGGCGCGACGCCAGCTGCTGCCGCATCCGCAAGGGCGCCGCCGCTCGCCCGACCCGCGAGAACGGTCATTTGGCCGCCTCGTGTCGGTCGACTCGGTGAAGCGAGGCCGCAGGGGGCCGCATCAGCGGGCCGCGCCGTGCGCCTGCGTGCGCCAATGCTGCCGGAACCCGGCAGTGTGTTCCGCGGTGCGGGATGGGATGCTCTTCCCGCCCAGCAGCGAGCGGAGAGGGAAGCGCTGCGGCGAGGTCGCGGGGCAGGGCAGCCTTGCACTCCCGGTTCGCCGACTCGCAGCACTCATCCCGGCTGCGGCTTCACTGCTGGGGCGGCGGGCCTCTTCTCGGGCGCTGGACGATGTGGTCAGTGCGTTCCCCGGTGGCATCGCGGCTCGGAGACAGGCGTGACCGAAGGAGGGGGACATGGACCGGCTGTGGGACATGTTCGGCGATGTCCTCATGCTGCTCTTCGGGCCGCTGGTGGCGTGGGCCGCCCGGGAGTGGTGGCGTCACCCCGATCGGGCTCCCGCGTGGGTGGCTCGTGGCCCGCGGTGGGCGGTGCGCTGCAGGACAGCCTGTTTCGTTCTCCTGGGAATCGGCATGGGAAGCAGCGGTGTGTACGGCCTGACCGGAACGCCGGAGCCCTGGGCAGCCGGCTTCTGCCGCGTCGCCGGCCCGATGCTCTGCCTCCTCCTCTTCTGGCGCCCCTCCGTCCATGGGACGCGACGGCGTGGTGAGAGGCGGCCGACGGTTTCCGGCGCGGCCGGCGGGGCGACGGAAGGGGGCCGGGACGATGACGGGGCGTCGAAGGGTCACCTCGCCTGAGGCGGTGTGGGCGCTCGCGGGCTGTTGGGCGGTGTGCGGCCTGGGTGGGGTACTGCTGTCCATCGGCGGCGAGCCCTCGCCGCCTGTCGCCGTCGCGGTGATGACGGTGCTCGTGCACTGGTTCCGGCGGCGTCAGGACCGGGTCGCTGGTGTCTTCGCCGGTACCGTCGTCGTCCTCGGCGCTGTGGCGCTCCCGCGGCCGGTGGTGGGCCGAGGCGTGGCGGACCCGCTCGCCATCGGGCTGGGGGCTTCGGTGGCCGTCGTCTTCACGGCGATCACAGGGACCAGGGCGGTTCGAGCGGGGAGGCGGAATGTGTGACGGTCCGCCGCGCCTCGAGCCGCCGACGGCTCCGGCCTCCGTACGTCGGCGTACGGTCTGGCACCGGGCATGGGGTGCGTGCACGGCTCTTCTCGGCTTCGGGGTGACCCTGCTGGCGGGAGCGGTCCTCCTGGGAGTGGTGCCCGAGCTGCTCGACGACGAGCGGGCGTTTGCCGCCGCGTCTCCGTGTCCCGCTGCCGCAGGCGTGGTCGAGGGCTGTCTCCGTGACGTGACGGCGACGGTCGTGAGCACAGTGATCAAGGAAGCAGCCAGGTACGACGAGTTCTCGGTGACCCTCAGGGGCCCGCGCGAGGTCTCGGGCGACGTCGACATGGGCGCCCCTGGTCCCCTCCTCGAGGACCTGCGGCCGGGTGATGTCGTGACCGTCACGCGGTGGCGGGACTACTCGGTCGCGGTGGCCAAGGACGGCCGGTCCCAGCAGACGGCCGACACCCCGGTGGGCGAGCCGCAACTCGCCACCGCGGTGGGGTCGGCCCTGCTGTCGGCCGGCGTCTTCACCGCCTACGCCGGAGGCCGGGTGCTCACCCGGGCGCGCCGCTACGGGGAACGAGGGCTGCCCCGGCTCCTGGTGGTGCACGGCAAGGCGGCGTTCGGCGCGATGCTCTGCGCTGTACCGGCCATGATCGTGGGGGGCCTCACCGGCGTCCCGCTTCAGACGGCCGTCTGGCTCGTTCTGCTGCCCGTGGTCTGGTGGTTCGTGCGCCGACGCGAGCTTCGGGGCCGGGGCCGACATGCCGCCCCGGCGCTCCGGGACCGATGATGGGAAGCGCTTCGCTCGGCCGGGTTCGGGACCGGGTGGTGCAGGGTGGCACGCCGCCCCCGGTACGGCTCGCCGTCAGATGCTCCCCTTCGGCGGCCGGTTGACCTGGGCGCTTCCGCGGATGAGGCCACGTCTCCTGGCCGCGGTCCTGTTCGTACCGCCGCCGCATCTGCTATGAGGCGGGTTGCCGCCACCACAGTGCAGCACACCGAGCCGCCGCGCTCGGCGTGCGCGACGCATGGTCTCGTCCTGCCCGGCTACGACACCCCGAACTCGGCACGAGGCCGGCCGGGCCGCCCGACGGGAGCCGGGGCCCTGGAGTCGGCTTTCGGACTTCAGGTTTGCCGGAGGCGGGCAATGTTCCTACGGAACGTGGATGCCATGGTTGCTCCGGTACGGACCATGGGGGCGGAGGGGATCGGCTGTGGCGAGGTCGCGGAGCAAGGCGGTCCGCAGGCGTGAGGCCCGGCGGCGCAGGGAGGCCGCTCGTGGTGGGAGTTCCTCGTACAGAGCGCCTGTCCGGGGAGCGTCACGGGAGCGCAGTCCCGATCGGCGGGGGGCGTGGCTGAGGGAGGCGATCCGCGGGAGGGGAACCCGCCTCCATCCGTTCGTGCGCTTCCTGTCGTGCTGTGCGGCGGTCTTCTTGCTGATGGTCGTCGGGGTGATGGGCGTGGTCGGGGCCTCCGCCGCGGGCCTGACCGGTGTCTCAGGTGTGTTCACGGCCCGCGAGTGTCACCTGGAACCGAGCGGCAGGGGAGGCGAGAGCACCTCCTGCTCGGGTGTGTTCCTCGCGCACGACGGGTCGTTGACGGATCTGGACGCCCGCCTGTCCTGGCCCGGTGGGCGGGCCGGCCGTGAGACGGAAGTCCGTACGGTCGTCCTCGGCGGGTACCAGCAGCACGGTTTCGGTGAGGTCGTGATGATTTCGGGGATCACGGGGGTGGTCGGTGCCGTTTCCCTCGTGTGCGGGGTCGCCGGCCTGTCGCCCCGGGCCAGGGAGCGGCTGGCCGATGCCCTCGGAGGGGTCGGCGGCCGACGCGGGAGGAGGTCGCCGCGATGGTGTGGAGCGTGATCGCCGCAGTGGCCGGACTCGCGCTGCTCGGCGATGTGTTGCGGGCAGCGGAATGGATGCAGACGCTGACGCTTCAGCACTGGGGGCGTCCGATTCGGTATTGAGGACCACTGGCGGTCAGTTGGGGGTGCGGTGATTGCTGTACTTCGCTTTGACCGGGGGCGAGGTGTAAACACTGATACCCATACCGGGTCGCTCCCTTAAGTTGTTCTGATGAAGAACGACCGCCGCCTCCGCCGCCTTGTCGTGGACGACACCACCTGGCGCTGGACGGTGCAGCAGCGGGTGAAGTCTGCCTACGAGGACTGCCGCCTTACGCTGTCCCTCTACCCCGAGGGCACGCGGCGCCGACTGGCTCTGGTCTTTCGTCCGGACTCAGCCCGGATCATCTCGAACTGTTACTTCGACTCCGGGGCCCTGGTGCGTCTCCCGGATCGCAGCCACCTCAATCTCTATGAACCCGGAACAGTCCGGCGCCTGCTGGATGCGGCTGCGCCGACCTTGGACCTCTTCGAATCCAGGGATGTGATCGAAGTGGACGGATGGCCGTACTTCGATGCGGTCGTGGAGCAGGTCACAGCCGCTTACCGACCTTCAAAGCGTGGTGTCGTAGAGGCTGACGCCTCATGATCCCTGCGCTGTGCCGACTGCATGAGGTATGCGCAAGGGCGCGGGGTGACCGACGAACGGCGGGACTTCCGCGAGAAGTTGCCGATGGAGGCGGCCGGGCGGTTCGTCCTGTGCGACGGAGACTGCGCTCATTGCTCACGACCTGCGGGTCAGCATCCGGTCGGTACAGCGGTGGCGCAGGGCTTGGTCATCCCCGCAGCTGGAAGCGCGCCGCAGAGGCGGCGGGCGCCCGCGCCGTGCGCGGGCCGTGATCGAGTGGGGAAACTCCTACCGCGCGGTGTGGTTGGCGGTTGTGGCTCGGGCAGCGCGGAACTCGTCCAAGAGGCCGAAGAACATGTCCAGGGGCTCAACGCCCGCTGCTTCACTCGCCCGTTCGATCTCGACGGCCCAGCCGAGCGCGCTGGAGTACTCCATGCCGAGCCGGGGCCAGAGCCACTCGCTGAACGGCCCGCAGTGACCGAAGTCGTTCACCACAGGAACCCCGTGGATCTCGCAGGCGACGCTGTACCCGTAGAGGATCGACTGGAGGTGCAGGAGGGAACGGCCTCGCACGTAGATCCCTGGCCGGAGGCGAACATCGTCGAGGTAGTCGTGCACGTCTTTCAGTTCGCGCAGTGGTCTGGGCCTGGGGAGTCCGGTATTGCTGGTCATGCCGATGCCTCCAGCAGCTGCCGGCCGTCGTGGCTCCTGACGTGAGGTCGTGCGTCGTCCAGGGCGTCGAGCAGTCGGATCGCGTAGACCGCGGACATCCGCCCGGCGACTTCTTCCGGCGTGAGCCATGCGACCGCCATCGACTCGTCGGAGGTGCGCTCGGTGCCCCCGGAGGGCTTGCAGCGGAAGACCAGGGCGACGATGCCGCGCGTCGTGTTCTTGTAGACGCCGCTGAGCTGGTCCACCTCGACGCGGATGCCGGTCTCTTCCCGGACCTCGCGGGCCACACCGTCTTCCGGCGTTTCGGAGAGCTCCAGGACTCCGCCCGGCAGCTCCCAAGTCCCGTTGTCTGCCCGGCGGATCGCGAGGAGCCGGCCGTCCTCGCGCATGACCGCGCCCGCCACGGACACGGAGTGCAGTGGCGTTGACTTGTGCCGCGGGGAACCCGTGCTCATGTGCAGGAGCATAGGAGGAAGAGAAGGACGGTGGGAACCGCCGTAGGACGTGGCAGGGTCTTGTCTCGGTACGTCCGGATCGCCGACGAGATCGATCGGCAGATCCGGGGCCCTGAAGCCTGGTGACATGGTGCCGAGTGAGTCCGAGCCGGTCGAGCGCCACGGGCACGGGGCCTTGGCGGTTCGAACCTTCCGGTCCGTAGCTCCAACCGGATCGGGAGTCAGCGACGGCCATGCCGGTCGTTTCGAGGCCCCCGAGGGACGCTACCGGCCGGGGCGGTGCTGGATGCGGAGGAATGCGGTGTCCCGGAGGTCTCGGGGACGGCCCGCACCCCCAAGGGCTTTGACGCCTGGGGACTTATGGCCTTGGATCTTCGCTTGTCGAACGTCCTGGCGCCCCACCGCCGGAGGCTCAACACATCCTGCCCACCTTTGCCTTGCCTCTCGCCGGAGGCGACGTTCAGAGAACCGAGCACTCTTCATGCACCTTCGCCGTATCGCTGCTGCCCTTTCGACCGCTCTGTTCCTTACTGCCTGCAGCAGCTCCGAGTACAGCGGCACGGCGGACAGGCCCGCTGACAGGCCCTCCCCGTCCGATGCCACCCTTGAGAAGCTCACCATGATGGGGACCGTTGCCGGCCTCCGGGTGACCGAGCCGACCGAGGACTCGCTTCCGGACGGGGCGTACCGGGCCGACAAGGACGAGTGCCTCCCCATTGCGCGGCTGGCGTTCACCGATACGCCGCGCCCCGCGACCGCCAGGGCCGTCCGCGAGTTCTCGGGCGGCCCTGGCGAGCTGAGCTCCACCGTCGGGGCGATGTGGGTGACTGTCCATCAGGGCGACGACGCCCGCTCGGCGCTCGACGATGTCCGCAAGGCGCTGACGGAGTGCTCGGGCAGCTTCAAGGTTCCCGGTGCCCCCATGATCTACCGGAACCTCGAACCGGCCCAGGCCCCGGATCTCGGGGACGAATCCGTCGGCTTCCGGTTCACCACCAGCCTCTCCGGCGTGAGCAGTCCCGCGACCTACGTCGTCGTCCGCACCGACCACATCCTCACCACGATGATGGTGATCACGGACACGCTTCCGCGGCCCCTGCTGGAGGCGCAGCTGGCGAAGCTCCCCGGCTGAGGAGGGCGCACAACGCATCAGGGCCGGTTTCCTGTGAAGGAAACCGGCCCTGGGCTCTACCGCTTGATGGGAATCTCCTGGACGATCTCGCCCAGGGCGGCGGGTGCGACGATGTCCGCCGGCCACGGGGCGCCCCTCGTCGCTGTAGTACCTCCGCCGGATGTGCGTGACGAGCGCGGCTTTCCGGACCCGAGGAGAGATGCCTCCTCGGCGGTCGACTGTCGCGCCTCCGGCTGTTCATCGGCGTGGCTGACGGTGACGCCAATCCGGGCCATCCGATTCACGACGCCCGCCCCAGCGTGCGGCCCGCCTTCTGGGAGGACGACAAGGGTGCCGGCGGTGTCGACGCCCGCGTTCGCGCCGACGGGAGAAGGCAGCCGACGTGCCCGACGATCGGGCATCGGCACCGAACGGGCACGCGACGCCTGACGCGGTCCAGACAACAAAAAAGCCCCGGGCCTTCGGCCTGGGGCTTCTGTCTGGAGCGGGTGACGGGAATCGAACCCGCGCTCTGAGCTTGGGAATCGCTCCGAACTTGGGTGCCTGTATACCCGCTGACCTGTGGGAACGTCCTTGCGGGGAATCGTTCGGCGGGTCGCCGGGGAGCCCCTGTTGACCGCCGTTCACCGCCGCTACCGGCACGTTGTGGCACGCGCTACGGGATGCTCGGGGTGAGGGCGAAATCCCCGCCTGCGAGTCCGCTGACTTCCCCGGCTGAGGCGCTTGCCCCGCTCAGTGCCTGGATTGCCCGATAGACGATTGCGTCTTGCCTCCTGACATCGTGAGGGTTGACGCAAGAAGACACACGCCCGTTGACTGTGGCTGACCCTTGTATCTGCCACGCCTGTGGCTGGGGCTGCCCCCTGAAGCTCCTCAGTCCGTCGGGATCAGGTGCGCCCAGACGGTGCCGAGCCTCTTGAGCAGGGCACGCTGCTCGTCGATCCAGCCGCGGTCCACTTCGAGGGAGAGGGCCAGCCTGGTGGTCTGTTGGTCTGCGATGGTGACCGTGATCCCATCGTGGTCGTCCTCCCGCCAATTCAGGCGGATGCCGATCTCGGCGACTCGCGAAGCCTCACGCCAGACGGCGTCGTGCCCCGCGGCGACCTCGTCCAATACGTGTGCCCAGCCGGCCAGGTCTCTTGGATCCACATAGGTGTCGAGGACACCGGCCACGAACTCGTTGTGGACCAGGAGTTGCCCCTTCACGTCCGGGATGCCCGGGGCATAGGAGTCGTTCAACTCGACCACAACACTGCCGCCGTACTTCCCGGTGATCCGCAGCAGTGCGAACCGCTCAGGCTCCTTCATGTCCCACCCCTGGGTGTTCGGTCCGGCGCTGATGCTGCGCACTCTAGACAGCACCACTGACGATGCCTGCCGCGCTGACCGTCTCAATGGATGACTCAAGACCTGTCTTCTTGCCCTGGGTCTTGCCGGGGATCTTGGCGACCTGGGTTTCTACAGATCAACGGCCTGATTCTCGGTGCCTGACTGGTCCTCGTTGGTCACTGTTAGTCGCTGCTGAGCGCCCTCGGGCGGCCCAGGGACGGCCCGGGCATCCCTCCTGCCGGAGCGCTGAAGGTCCTCAGGAGTCATGAAGGTAGAGATGTCGGAGCTCGGTGTGCACGGTGTCGAAAGACGCCTCTCTCTTTCCTCCTCTGACAGGGCAACGTACACCGGCGGCTCGTAGGACTCGTCCGTCCACCCGCAGTGGGAACAAGTTCCCCCGACGATGCTGTAGGACTCGCACTCTTCACAGCGGCTGACCTCCGTCGCGAGCCGCATCCTTGCTGCCGTGAACATGCCCAGCAGGTGCTCTACAGCCTTTAGGCCGATCTCCGCATCCATCCGCATCGCGCTCTTGGCATGAGTCAGCCAGTTGACGTACTCCCAGGTCTCGACAGCGGACTTCTTCAGATAGGAACGGAGCTTCGTCGCAGAGGAACCTACGGACCTGCCCGGCCGGAGGAACAGGCCGCGATGCGCCGTCGGGACGTCGACCTGGAGAACGTCGGCATCTGGGTGCGGACCGCGGAGCCCGAACTCACCACCGGTCGGCGGGCTCCGGGGGACACCAAGTCCGATGCGGGCAAGAGGTTCCTCGTCCTGCCGGCCTTTCTGGAGAAGGACCTCAAGCGGCATCTCGCCTGGTACGCCGAGAAGACGCAGGACGGGTTGCTGTTCGTGGGGGAGAAGGGCAAGCCGTTCCGGCGCTCGACCTTCGGGCGGAAGTGGCGCAGGGCCCGGGCCAAGGTCGGGCTGTCGGAGAACTTCCGCTTCTACGATCTTCGTCACACCGGGCATACGCTCTCGACCCAGTCCGGGGCCACGCTGAAGGACACGATGGTCCGCGCCGGGCAGTCCTCCGAGCGGGCGGCACTGATCTACCAGCACTCCAACCTGGAGCGGCAGAGGGAAGTAGCCGGCGGTATCGACGCCCGTGTGCACGCCGAGCGGGAGAAGGCCGCTGACGTGCCCGACGAGCAGGCATCGGGCACGGAACGGGCACGCGACGCCTGATCCGGTCTAGACAACAACAAAGCCCCGGGCCGATGGCCTGGGGCTTCTGTCTGGAGCGGGTGACGGGAATCGAACCCGCGCTCTGAGCTTGGGAAGCTCATGTTCTACCATTAAACTACACCCGCGAAGCGGCTTGATTGATCAATGCCGCAGCGTTGCACACTGTACCCCATCGAAGGCCCTCGGTGTATTGCCCCGAGGGGCTTCCGTGCATTTCCGGCAGTTCGGCAGGCGACCGGACTGCCGGCGGGCGCGCCCACCTGTCTTCCGCTGCGGCCCCCGCGGGTCCCGTTCCGGTCGTGCCCGTGGTGCCCGTCGACGACCGCGGACCGCCGGTCGGCGGTCGTCGACGGCCGTCCGCCCGCGGGGGCCGCGGCCCTTCGTGCGGTGCCCGATGCGGCTGGGACGTGGAGGCGTTGGGGCGTACCTTTGGCGGCGGAGTGCCGCGTGGAGCGCTGTCCTGTTGATCCCCTAATGTGGCTGTCTCATCCAGCTTGTCGGGGAAGGGACTTGATGCAGCCGATGGACTCGAAGGACTCGATGGATCGAGGCGATTCACTCTCGCGCACCGTCGTCCGCTGTGCCGAGGGGCATGTCTTCACCACCTCGTCGTTCCCGATGCAGCAGCTCGGTACCGGCCGGATCGGACCCGGGCGGCTCATCCGCTGCCCCCGGTGCGCACGGTTGCGGCAGGCCGTCCCCGTGGTGCTGCAGAGCCGCTGACGGGCGCGCGGCGGGCCCGTGCGGGCCCGGCCGGTGTCAGGGGCGGCGTCCACCCGCGCGCAGCGGCGGAACGCCGGAGGTGGTGCCGACGGTGTGCACGCCCGGGCGGTCCCGCCGGACGGGACGCCGACTCGGCCGGCGTGGAGCGGCGCGAGAGCGAGTGGGGGCGCGCGGGCTCCGCCCGATTGGGGCGGGCCCGCGCGCTCTGCGTATCCTCGGGGCGTGCTTCTCTCAGACAAGGACATCCGGGCCGAGATCGACGCGGGACGGGTGCGCATCGACCCGTTCGACGATTCGATGGTGCAGCCCTCGAGCATCGATGTGCGGCTCGACCGCTACTTCCGGGTGTTCGAGAACCACCGCTACCCGCACATCGACCCCGCCGTCGAGCAGGCGGACCTGACGCGGCTGGTGGAGCCGGAGGGCGACGAGGCGTTCATCCTGCACCCCGGCGAGTTCGTGCTGGCGTCGACGTACGAGGTCATCACCCTGCCCGACGACATCGCCTCCCGGCTGGAGGGCAAGAGCTCGCTCGGCCGGCTCGGTCTGGTCACGCACTCCACGGCCGGCTTCATCGACCCCGGGTTCTCCGGGCACGTCACCCTGGAACTGTCGAACCTGGCCACCCTGCCCATCAAGCTCTGGCCGGGGATGAAGATCGGGCAGCTGTGCATGTTCCGGCTGAGCACGCCGGCGGAGCACTCGTACGGTTCCGAGAAGTACGGGTCCCGCTACCAGGGGCAGCGGGGGCCGACGGCCTCGCGGTCGTTCATGAACTTCCATCGGACGCAGGTGTGAGGGCCGGTACGCAATGAGTGGGGTACGCGAGAACCTGACGTACGAGAAGTTCGGTGTCGCGGTCCGTGAGCTCGCGCAGACGATCGCGGACGACGGCTTCGAGCCGGACCTGGTCCTGTCGATCGCGCGCGGCGGTGTCTTCGTCGCCGGCGGGCTGGCGTACGCATTGGACTGCAAGAACATCCACCTGGTCAACGTGGAGTTCTACACCGGCGTCGGCACGACGCTGGAGATGCCGGTCATGCTCGCGCCCGTCCCGAACGCGATCGACTTCTCCGACAAGAAGGTCCTGATCGCCGACGACGTCGCGGACACCGGCAAGACGCTGAAGCTCGTCCACGACTTCTGCGTCGACCATGTGGCCGAGGTGCGGTCGGCGGTCATCTACGAGAAGCCGCAGTCGCTGGTGAAGTGCGAGTACGTCTGGAAGCGCACGGACGACTGGATCAACTTCCCGTGGAGTGTCGAGAGGCCCCTCGTGCGGCGTGGCGGCCAGGTCCTGGACGCCTGACCGCCCTCGCGGCCGCGCACCCGCCGCCGAGCGCGCCCCGAGCGCGCCGACGTGGCCCCTGTCGCGCACGTGGCCCCTGCCTTACGAGGTCGCTGTTGGTGCAACAGCGACCTCGTAAGGCAGGGGCCACGGTCGTGGTCCGTCCCGTGACCGGGACGCCGGTCAGATCGTGCCGAGCTTGATGATCGCGAGCAGCGCGATCAGCTGGAGTGCCGAGGCGCCGAGCGCCTTCGGCCACGGCAGGTCGTGCGACTTGCTGACCATGGAGGTGAACAGCGCGGCCGCCGCCAGCCAGGTCGCCCAGCCCACCACCTGCACCAGCGAGTTCTCACCGCCGAGGAAGAGGGCGACGAGAAGCCTCGGGGCGTCCGTGAGGGACATGATCAGCATCGAGAGGCCGACCGTCGGCTGCCATGCCCCGTCGCCGCCGAGCTGGCGGGCCAGGGTGTGGGTGACCGCGCCGAGGATCAGACCGCCGAGCACGAAGCCCACACCCGTGATGATCACGGAGGTCAGCGCACTCGCGAACGGTGCGTTGATCGCCTCGTCGCGCGTCTGGTCGAATCCGAAGATCGCGAGCAGGCCGTAGAGGAACGTGACGCTCAGCGCCGGGCCCCAGACCGGGTAGTCCCGCATCTGCAGGAAGGTCGGGCCGGGGCGCAGCACGATCCCGCTCAGCAGTTCCTTCCAGTGCAGGCGCGGGCCGGACGGGACGGGTGCGGCGCCGGCGTGGTACGTCGAGCCGTCGCCGTACGGGTCCTCGCCGACGCTGAAGGCCCGGGTGTGGCCGGGGTTGTCGGCGTACGGGTCGGCGCCGTGGCCGCCGCCCTGGTGACCGCCCTGCTGCCGGTGCTGCTGGTAGGGGTCGCCGAAGTACTCGGGCTCGCCGTACGGCTGCCCGTTCCCGTTCCCGTGCCCGTGTGCGTAGCCCTGTCCGCCGTGTCCGCCGCCTCTGCGGGGCCACTGCTGCTGCGGGGGGTACGAGGGCGCCGCCTGGCCTCCTCCGGGGCCGTACTGCTGTCCGTACGGCGACGGGGGCGCCTGCTGCGGTTGTTGTTGCGGGGTGCGGTTGTTGTCCCGGCCGCGTCCGATCCTGAATCCAGCCACGCATTCGAACGTACCCGGTCCCGCTGCGTCCGGTGTCCGGGGCCGGGTATCCGGGGGACCTTTGCGGCCGAGCTGTGACATCCCCTAGGGGACCGCGAGGGCCGACGGCGGTCCGCACAAGGGAGGTCACGGACTCGGCGTCGGGTGGCCCGGTTGTCCGGGGCCCGGGAGCGGCGCGGTGCCGCGGTGCCGGAAAAGGCAGAAGCGGCCGGTCCTGCCCCCGAGGCAGATCCGGCCGCTTGCCGCTCGTCCTTGCAGACGACTACTTCACGGGTTCCGGTTCCGGGTCCGGCGAGTCCGCCGGTGCGGTGTCGTCCGCGTCGCCGTCGCCGTCGTCGCCCGGGTCGGCCGGGGTCTTCACCGAGTCGAGCAGCAGCTGGGCCACGTCGACGACCTGGAGGGACTCCTTGGCCTTGCCCTCGCCCTTCTTGCCGTTGACCGAGTCGGAGAGCATGACCAGGCAGAACGGGCAGGCGGTGGAGACGATGTCCGGGTTGAGGGACAGGGCCTCGTCGACGCGCTCGGTGTTGATGCGCTTGCCGATCCGCTCCTCCATCCACATGCGGGCGCCGCCGGCGCCGCAGCAGAAGCCGCGCTCCTTGTGGCGGTGCATCTCCTGCTGGCGCAGGCCGGGCACCTTGTCCATGATCTCGCGCGGGGGCGTGTAGACCTTGTTGTGGCGGCCCAGGTAGCAGGGGTCGTGGTACGTGATCAGGCCCTCGACCGGGGTCACCGGGATCAGCTTGCCCTCGTCCACCAGGTGCTGGAGCAGCTGGGTGTGGTGGATGACCTCGAACTCGCCGCCGAGCTGCGGGTACTCGTTCGCGATGGTGTTGAAGCAGTGCGGGCAGGTGGCGACGATCTTCTTGGCGGCCTTCGGCTTCTTGGTGGACTCGTCCACCTCCCCGTCGTCGTCGAGGGACTCCCCGAAGGCCATGTTCAGCATGGCCACGTTCTCCTGGCCGAGCTGCTGGAACAGGGGCTCGTTGCCCAGGCGCCGGGCGGAGTCACCGGTGCACTTCTCGTCCCCGCCCATGATCGCGAACTTGACGCCCGCGATGTGGAGCAGCTCGGCGAAGGCCTTGGTGGTCTTCTTGGCGCGGTCCTCCAGGGCGCCGGCGCAGCCGACCCAGTACAGGTAGTCGACCTCGGTGAGGTCCTCGATGTCCTTGCCGACGATCGGGATCTCGAAGTCGACCTCCTTGGTCCACTCGACGCGCTGCTTCTTGGCCAGGCCCCAGGGGTTGCCCTTCTTCTCCAGGTTCTTGAGCATCGTGCCCGCCTCGGACGGGAACGAGGACTCGATCATCACCTGGTAGCGGCGCATGTCGACGATGTGGTCGATGTGCTCGATGTCGACCGGGCACTGCTCGACGCAGGCGCCGCAGGTGGTGCAGGACCACAGCACGTCCGGGTCGATGACGCCGTTGTCCTCCAGCGTGCCGACCAGGGGACGCTCGGCCTCGGCCAGCGCGGCGGCCGGGACGTCCTTCAGCTGCTCCTCGGAGGCCTTCTCCTCGCCCTCCATGGTCTTGCCGCCGCCGGCCAGCAGGTACGGGGCCTTGGCGTGCGCGTGGTCGCGCAGCGACATGATCAGCAGCTTCGGGGAGAGCGGCTTGCCCGTGTTCCAGGCGGGGCACTGCGACTGGCAGCGGCCGCACTCGGTGCAGGTGGAGAAGTCGAGGATGCCCTTCCAGGAGAACTGCTCGACCTGGGAGACGCCGAAGACGTCGTCCTCGCCCGGGTCCTCGAAGTCGATCGGCTTGCCGCCCGAGGCCATCGGCTGCAGGGCGCCCAGCGCGCTCTCGCCGGTGGCGTTGCGCTTGAACCAGATGTTCGGGAAGCCCAGGAAGCGGTGCCAGGCCACACCCATGTTGGTGTTCAGCGACACCGTGATCATCCAGATCAGCGACGTGCCGATCTTGATCATGGCGGTGAAGTAGATCAGCGCCTGCAGGGTGGGGACGCTCAGCCCGTCGAAGGCCAGGACCAGCGGGTACGAGACGAAGTACGCGGCCTCGTAGTGGTCCACGTGGTGGATCGCGCCCTCCAGTCCGCGGAGGGCGAGGATCGCGAGGCCGATGGTCAGGATGACGTACTCGACGAAGTACGCCTGCCAGGCCTTGGAACCGGCGAAGCGCGACTTGCGGCCCGCGCGGGACGGCAGGTTCAGCAGCCGGATCACGATGAGCACGAGGATGCCGACGACGGTCATCAGGCCGATGAACTCGATGTACATCTCGAAGGGCAGGAATCCGCCCAGGACCGGCAGGGTCCAGTCGGCCTCGAACAGCTGGCCGTACGCCTGTGCGAGCGTCGGCGGCAGCGTCAGGAAGCCGATCGCGACGAACCAGTGGGCGAAGCCCACGATCCCCCAGCGGTTCATCCGGGTATGGCCGAGGAACTCCTTGACCAGGGTGACCGTGCGGGCCTTGGGATCGTCGGTGCGGCTGCCCGCAGGCACGGGCTGACCGAGTCTCACGAACCGGTAGATCTGCGCGACGGCTCGGGCGATGAGCGCAACGCCGACCACGGTCAGGACCAGCGACACGATGATCGCGGCGAGTTGCATTTCGGGGCTCCTCGGGCCTGCGAGGGTGGGGGATCGGCACTTACTAAGCGGTAACTTATTCAGTCCGTGCCGAGCGTACCCACTTATTCCGTCGCACTGTAGCCAGGTGGGCGGTGATCTGCGTCGCTCAGGGCACCCTGAGTGCGAGGCGGGAGCAGGGCCCGCGGCGTGCGCGCCAGGACGGCCAGATCCAGCCCGATCCAATGGTGCTCCACGTAGTGCTGGTCGAGCAGCTCCGGTTCGTCCCAGGGTAGCGTCGAGCGCCTGTGCAACTGGGCGGGGCCGGTGAGGCCGGGGCGGACGGTCTGCCTCCAGGGGGCGGCGGCGCGGGGATCCTCGGGAGCCAGGGCCGCCGGGCCGACCAGGGACATCTCGCCGGTGACGACATGGGGCAGCCGGGAGAGCAGATCCAGCCGCCAGCGGCGGGTGCGCAGCGAGCGGACGGTGAAGGGGTACCCGTGGAGCCCCGTCCTGAGCTCCCGCGCGACGATGCCGCCGGGCCGGCGGCGCAGGGCGAGGGAGCAGGCCGCGGCGGCCAGCAGTGGTGCGGCGAGGACGAGCAGCAGTGTGCCGAGGGCCAGATCGAGAAGGCGTTTGGGGTCGGGGGGGCGCACGGTCGGCGCCCATGGGGCCGGACGCGTGGGGCCTGTTGCTCCGGCCGGTTCCGCCGGTCCCGCCGATCGCACCGACTGCACGGGGCGCAAGGCACTCACCTGACCGTTCTGTCTTTTCTCGGTCGATACCTGGTGGTTTCTGTCCAGTCAGACGCGTCTATGAACCTTTCGCGTGCTTTGCAGAACGATGGCACGGTGGGTGTGACGGGGTGTGCAGGCCGCGCCGGGCGGGCAGGGGAAGGGGGGTGGCATCATAGTTGAGTCGACTCGACTCAGGTCTGTTGACGTCGTGGGGTGGGTGATGCATCCTTGAGCCAGTTCCACTCAAGTCCACTGGAGGAATCGAAATGGCACGTGCGGTCGGCATCGACCTGGGCACGACTAACTCCGTCGTCAGCGTTCTGGAGGGCGGTGAGCCCACCGTCATCACCAACGCCGAGGGCGCCAGGACCACGCCGTCCGTCGTCGCCTTCGCCAAGAACGGTGAGGTGCTCGTCGGCGAGGTCGCGAAGCGTCAGGCAGTGACCAACGTGGACCGGACGATCCGCTCGGTGAAGCGCCACATGGGCACCGACTGGGCGATCGAGCTGGACGGGAAGAACTTCAACCCGCAGCAGATCTCCGCGTTCATCCTGCAGAAGCTGAAGCGGGACGCCGAGTCGTACCTGGGCGAGAAGGTCACGGACGCCGTCATCACCGTCCCGGCGTACTTCAACGACTCCGAGCGCCAGGCCACCAAGGAGGCCGGTGAGATCGCGGGTCTGAACGTCCTGCGCATCGTCAACGAGCCGACCGCCGCCGCGCTGGCGTACGGCCTCGACAAGGACGACCAGACGATCCTCGTCTTCGACCTCGGTGGCGGTACCTTCGACGTCTCGCTGCTGGAGATCGGCGACGGCGTCGTCGAGGTGAAGGCCACCAACGGCGACAACCACCTCGGTGGCGACGACTGGGACCAGCGCGTCGTCGACTACCTGGTGAAGCAGTTCGCGGGCGGTCACGGCGTCGACCTGTCCAAGGACAAGATGGCTCTCCAGCGTCTCCGCGAGGCCGCGGAGAAGGCGAAGATCGAGCTGTCGTCCTCCACCGAGACGACGATCAACCTGCCCTACATCACGGCGTCCGCCGAGGGCCCGCTGCACCTGGACGAGAAGCTCACGCGCGCCCAGTTCCAGCAGCTGACCTCGGACCTGCTGGAGCGCTGCAAGACACCGTTCCACAACGTGATCAAGGACGCGGGCATCCAGCTGTCCGAGATCGACCACGTGGTCCTCGTCGGCGGCTCCACCCGCATGCCGGCCGTCGCCGAGCTCGTCAAGGAGCTGACCGGCGGCAAGGAGGCCAACAAGGGCGTGAACCCGGACGAGGTCGTGGCCATCGGCGCCACCCTCCAGGCCGGTGTCCTCAAGGGTGAGGTCAAGGACGTCCTGCTCCTCGACGTGACCCCGCTGTCCCTCGGCATCGAGACCAAGGGCGGCATCATGACCAAGCTCATCGAGCGCAACACGACGATTCCGACGAAGCGCTCGGAGATCTTCACGACGGCCGAGGACAACCAGCCGTCCGTGCAGATCCAGGTCTACCAGGGCGAGCGCGAGATCGCGGCGTACAACAAGAAGCTCGGCATGTTCGAGCTGACCGGCCTCCCGCCGGCCCCGCGCGGCGTCCCGCAGATCGAGGTCTCCTTCGACATCGACGCCAACGGCATCATGCACGTGACCGCCAAGGACCTGGGCACGGGCAAGGAGCAGAAGATGACCGTCACCGGCGGTTCCTCGCTGCCGAAGGACGAGGTCGACCGGATGCGCCAGGAGGCCGAGCAGTACGCGGAGGAGGACCACCGCCGCCGCGAGGCCGCCGAGACCCGGAACCAGGCCGAGCAGCTCGTCTACCAGACCGAGAAGTTCCTCAAGGACAACGAGGACAAGGTCCCCGGTGAGATCAAGACCGAGGTCGAGACGGCGGTGAACGAGCTCAAGGAGAAGCTGAAGGGCGAGTCCGCCGAGGGCGACAACACGGCGGAGATCCGCACCGCCACCGAGAAGGTCGCGGCGGTCTCCCAGAAGCTCGGCCAGGCCATGTACGCCGACGCCCAGGGCCAGCAGGCCGCGGGCGGCGCGGATGCCGGTGCCTCCCAGGCGAAGGCCGACGACGACGTCGTCGACGCCGAGATCGTGGACGACGAGAAGGACCAGAAGGGTGGCGCTGCCTGATGACGGAGGAGACCCCGGGTTTCGAGGAGAAGCCCGACGTCCCCTCCGGCGCCACTCCCGATGACGCGGCGCAGGCCGCCGCCCCCTCCGCGGACGAGGGGGCGGCCCAGGCCGGGGACGCAGCACAGACGGCCCGCACGGCCGCCGACGCGGGCCTGACGGCCCAACTGGACCAGGTCCGGACCGCGCTCAACGAGCGCACGCTGGACCTGCAGCGGCTGCAGGCCGAGTACCAGAACTACCGCCGTCGGGTGGAGCGGGACCGGATCACGGTCAAGGAGATCGCGGTCGCGCAGCTCCTGACCGAGCTCCTGCCGGTGCTCGACGACATCGGCCGGGCCCGTGAGCACGGCGAACTGGTCGGCGGCTTCAAGTCGGTGGCGGAATCGCTGGAGACCGTCGCCGCCAAGATGGGGCTGCAGCAGTTCGGCAAGGAGGGCGAGCCCTTCGACCCGACGGTCCACGAGGCCCTGATGCACAGCTACGCGCCGGACGTCACCGAGACGACCTGCGTGGCGATCCTGCAGCCGGGCTACCGGATCGGCGAGCGGACCATCCGGCCGGCGCGGGTCGCGGTGGCCGAGCCGCAGCCGGGGGCCCAGCCCAAGGAGCAGGCGGCCGAGCAGGCGACGGACGAGGAGAGCGGTGGCCCGGACGAGGGCTGACGCAGACGGCAGGCACCGGAAGGAGGGACGTCGATGAGCACGAAGGACTTCGTCGAGAAGGACTACTACAAGGTCCTCGGCGTCCCCAAGGACGCCACCGACGCGGAGATCAAGAAGGCGTACCGGAAGCTCGCGCGCGAGAACCACCCGGACGCCAACAAGGGCGACGCGAAGGCCGAGGAGCGCTTCAAGGAGATCTCCGAGGCCAACGACGTGCTCGGCGACCCCAAGCGGCGCAAGGAGTACGACGAGGCGCGGGCGCTCTTCGGCAACGGTGGTTTCCGGGCCGGTCCCGGAGCCGGAGGAACGTTCAACTTCGACCTGGGCGACCTCTTCGGGGGCGCCCAGGCCGGGGGCGCCGGCGCCGGCGGCTTCGGCGGTGGACTCGGGGACGTCTTCGGCGGCCTGTTCAACCGCGGGGCCGGTACGGGGCCCCGTACCCAGCCGCGCCGCGGCCAGGACATCGAGTCCGAGGTGACGCTCAGCTTCACCGAGGCGGTGGACGGGGCCACGGTCCCGTTGCGGATGTCCAGCCAGCAGCCCTGCAAGGCCTGTTCGGGCACCGGCGACAAGAACGGCACGCCCCGGGTGTGCCCGACCTGCGTCGGCACCGGCCAGGTCTCGCGCGGCGGCAGCGGGTCCTTCTCGCTGACCGACCCGTGCGTGGACTGCAAGGGCCGCGGGCTGATCGCCGAGAACCCCTGCGAGGTCTGCCACGGCAGCGGTCGCGCCAAGTCGTCCCGGACCATGCAGGTCCGCATCCCCGCCGGGGTGAGCGACGGCCAGCGGATCCGGCTGCGAGGCAAGGGCGCACCGGGCGAGCGCGGCGGACCGGCCGGCGATCTGTACGTGGTGGTCCACGTCGGGGAGCACCCGGTCTTCGGGCGCAGGGGCGACAACCTCACCGTCACGGTGCCGGTCTCCTTCACGGAGGCCGCGCTCGGCGGCGAGGTGAAGGTCCCGACCCTCGGCGGGCCTCCGGTCACCCTGAAACTGCCCGCGGGTACGCCGAACGGCCGTACGATGCGGGCCCGCGGCAAGGGCGCCGTCCGCAAGGACGGCACCCGGGGCGATCTGCTGGTCACGGTTGAGGTCTCGGTGCCCACGGAACTCGGCGACGAGGCGCGTGAGGCACTGGAGGCGTACCGCAAGGCGACTGAGGGTCACGACCCGCGGGCAGAACTGTTCCAGGCTGCGAAGGGAGCATGACGCGATGGACGGCCGACGTCGACAGCCCGGATTCGGTGGCAGGGCCTATGAACTGACCGAAGAGACGCCGGTGTACGTCATCTCGGTGGCGGCTCAGCTGTCCGGGCTGCACCCGCAGACCCTTCGACAGTACGACCGCCTCGGTCTGGTCTCCCCGGACCGCACGGCGGGGCGCGGCAGGCGCTATTCGGCGCGGGACATCGAACTGCTCCGCCAGGTCCAGTCCCTGTCCCAGGACGAGGGCATCAACCTGGCCGGAATCAAACGCATCATCGAGCTGGAGAACCAGGTGGCGGCGCTGCAGGCCAAGGTCGCGGAGCTGTCCGCGGCGGTCGAGGGCGCCGCGCTGGCCATGCAGCAGCGGGAGGCCCAGGTGCACGCGTCGTACCGGCGCGATCTGGTGCCCTACCAGGACGTGCAGCACACGAGCGCGTTGGTGGTGTGGCGGCCGAAGCGGGACGGCTGAGCGTTCCCGCCGGGCCGTGGCGCACGGGAGTCGGCGGAGGGACCGGGAGGTGTGGACCTCCCGGTCCCTCCTCACGTCCGCTCCGGGCCGCGGACCCGGCGGGGGCGGAGCACGGAGGCTCGTACGCCCTCCCGGATCCCGGGACCGCTGTGGGCCGGTCCAGGTGTCGGCTCGCCCGTCGGGTCGAGCCGGACTCCCGTGAGCGGGCCGCCAGGCGGTGGCCCCGACGAAGGCGTGTACGCGGGAGGGGCCGCGCGGCAGCGGCCCCCGCCGGGCGCGATCCGTGCCGGCCCGCCGTGGTCGTTCCCCCGCCTTACCGGCGTTCCCGGACCGCGATGCAACGTGCACCGGCAACAGGCTGAGCTCCACGGCGAGCGTCGGGAGGGCCGGGTCACGGGTGCCCACCGTGATGTGCGGCCGCGGTTTCCTTGCCGAGGGAGCGGACGATGCGCACCGACGGAAGGCCGGATCCGGCCACTTCGACGACGCCCGCGGTGCGGTCGAGCCGGACGGCGGGGCCGGAGTCGGTCCGGTCCGTGCTCAGTGATCCTGCTCCAGGATGCCGGACTGGGCGATGAGATAGCCGAGTTGGGCCCGCGAGCCGCTGCCGAGGGCGGAGGCGAGCTTGGCGATGTGGGTGCGGCACGTGCGGACGTTCATCCCGAGACGGCGGGCGATGGCCTCGTCCACGTGGCCCTCGAC
The DNA here is from genome assembly GCF_027460265.1 of Streptomyces sp. WMMC940. Taxonomy (NCBI): domain Bacteria; kingdom Bacillati; phylum Actinomycetota; class Actinomycetes; order Kitasatosporales; family Streptomycetaceae; genus Streptomyces; species Streptomyces sp. WMMC940. The sequence continues at coordinate 3,533,424 of NZ_JAPZBC010000001.1, read as the reverse complement.
GAGGAGTTTCGCGATGGAGCGCTGGACGCCGCTGACGCCGTCCGGCTCGGGGGCGTACGCGACGACCTGGTCGTCCCAGGCGACGCCGTGGAGCCAGAACTGCTCGAAGACCCCGACGAGGTACTGCACGAGACCCTCGTGGCGCAGCTCCAGGGCGACCCTGCGGTCGCTGCGAGCCGGGATGAAGGCCACCTTGCGGTCGACGATGATGAGCCGGTCGATGATCTCCTCGAGGGTGCGGAACTCAGCGCCGTAGGGGGCGACCCGCTCCACGTAGGCCATGGTGGCCGGGTGGTGACGGGCCGTGTGCTGGTACAGCGTGCGCATCGAGACGCCCCGGTCGACGAGCATCCCCACGCGCCGCAGCCCCTCCTGGAGGGTGGCCGGCCGGCGGCCGCTGCCCGGCTGCACCGTCAGCAGTTCCTCCCGGCACTCCGCGATGACCCGGTCCAGCGTCGCGTTGATGAGGTGGAGTCCCTCGAGGACGGTGATCGCATGTGTCGTGGACGGATCGTGTGCGTTCAGCGTCATGAATGGCTCGAACGTCTCCGCCAGTGAGATGGTGAGTCGTCTCCGCTCCTGGATCTCCCGCTCTATGGGGTGCATCAGCTGGTGCAGGGCGACGGACGGCGGAACCGGACGAAGCCACTCGGTGTCGTCGGGGTCGGGGCGCAACATGCCCAGATCCATGAGGCACGGGGCGTCGGTCACCTCCGACCGGGCTATGCGGCCACTGCGCAGAGCGGACGCATACAGGTTTTTCCCGGCCTCGCACAGCTCGTCGTGACTGTGCTTATCTCCCCCATCGCCCTGTTTTGTCTCCATATGCACCCCCCTCAGGGTCCTGAATTACAGGAACATGATGCCTGGCCGCGCTGGTGAAGGCGTTCGGAGTGAGCCATCGTTCTAGACGCGGGGGGAGGTAGTGATTAATAGAGGTGGAGATCGGCCATGACCAGGATGGTTCGTGCACTGTGCGCTATAGCCGTTGCGGCTGCTCTCGGCGGTCTCGCGGCGAGCGGTGAGCCGACGTGGGAGTCGGCGCCGACGACGGTGACCGCGTCTCCGGGCGAACCCACTTGGGAGAGCGCGCCGGCGGACGCGGACGCATGAGCATGCCCCCGGACGATCGTGTCTTCCGGCGGGAGATGGCGACCGCTTACCGATCCGGGTGGCACTTCATCGATCTCGTCACGGCAATCCCCCACCGTGGCGACTCGCTGATGGTCACCCTCTTCGGGGAACCGATCGTCGTCGCCCGCGAGGACGACGAGGACGTCCGCGCCTACCGGTGCCTTCGCCGGCCCCGCGGGGCCCCACGCCCCGTCCGCTGTGCCATCCGGTACGGCATGATCTTCGTCAATCTCGACCAGCGTGACCACCAGCTGGTCGAGCGCGAGACCACCACCGCCACCCCCCGCAGTGCCTGAGCGATTCCCCCGTCGTTCAAGATCGCTCAGGCGCTTCCCCCACACAGCGGCGCCATCGTGGACCTGAAACACGATGGCGCCGCTGTGCTGTGCGCGGAAACGCGGCGGCGCCGCCGTGCCGTGCGCGTGCGGCGGACGCGCGCCCGCTAGGCCCGGCCCATCGCGCGGGTCAGGGCGATCTCGATGACCACGCGGTCCGGGTTCGGTGACGGCGTGCGGCCGTAGCGCTCCGCGTAGCGGGCGACCGCGTCGGCGACGGCCTCCGGGTCCGTGCGGACGGTGGCGCGGCCCTCGAGCGTGGCCCAGCGGCCCTTGTCCACCTGACAGACCGCGACGGCGGCCCCCTCGGGTCCGGCGGCCAGCACATTGGCGACCTTGCGGCTGTTCTTGTTGGTGATCACCCGGGCGACGCCCTTCCCCCCGCCCCCCGGGTCGTACGTGACACCCACCGCCACGACGTGCGGAGTGCCGTCGGGGCGGGGAGTGGTGAGCGTGCACATGTGGTACTCGCGCCAGAAGCCGAGAAAGGACTCGTGGGGGTGGCTGGGGTCGATGGCCATGCCCCGGAACCTACCCGGGGGACTGCGCGTCGACGAATCGGGGGAGGAGGGGAGACCTGGAGATACTTGAGCGGAACCGACTCAACTTTGTGTACCGTAGATGAGTCAGGGCGATACGCAGTCGAGGCGAGGAGGAGAAGCCGCACGTGGACGCCGAGCTGACCAACAGGAGCCGGGACGCGCTGAGTGCCGCGACCACCCGGGCCGTGTCCGAGGGACACGCGGACCTGACCCCCGCGCATCTGCTGCTGGCGCTGCTCGCGGGCCAGGACAACGAGAACATCACCGACCTGCTGGCGGCCGCCGACGCCGACCAGGCCGCGGTACGGTCGGGAGCGGAGCGGGTCCTCGCGGACCTGCCCAGCGTGACGGGATCGACCGTCGCGCCGCCGCAGCCCAACCGCGAGCTGCTCGCGGTCATCGCCGACGCCGACCGGAGGGCCAAGGAGCTCGGGGACGAGTACCTCTCCACCGAGCACCTCCTCATCGGCGTCGCGGCCAAGGGCGGACGGGCCGCCGAGGTGCTCTCCGGGGAGGGCGCCACCGCGAGGAAGCTGCAGGAAGCGTTCGAGAAGGCACGAGGAGGGCGCCGGGTGACCACGCCCGACCCCGAGGGTCAGTACAAGGCCCTGGAGAAGTTCGGCACCGACTTCACGGCCGCGGCCAGGGAGGGCAAGCTCGACCCCGTCATCGGCCGCGACCAGGAGATCCGCCGGGTCGTCCAGGTGCTCTCCCGCCGCACCAAGAACAACCCCGTGCTGATCGGCGAGCCCGGCGTCGGCAAGACCGCCGTCGTCGAGGGACTCGCCCAGCGCATCGTGAAGGGCGACGTACCGGAGTCCCTCCGCGACAAGCGGCTGGTCGCCCTCGACCTCGGCGCCATGGTCGCCGGCGCCAAGTACCGCGGCGAGTTCGAGGAGCGGCTCAAGACCGTCCTCTCCGAGATCAAGGAGAGCGAGGGCCAGATCATCACCTTCATCGACGAGCTGCACACCGTCGTGGGCGCGGGTGCCGGCGGCGACTCCGCCATGGACGCCGGCAACATGCTGAAGCCGATGCTCGCCCGCGGCGAGCTGCGCATGGTCGGTGCCACGACCCTCGACGAGTACCGCGAGCGGATCGAGAAGGACCCGGCGCTGGAGCGCCGCTTCCAGCAGGTGCTGGTCGCCGAGCCCACGGTCGAGGACACCATCGCCATCCTCCGCGGCCTCAAGGGCCGCTACGAGGCCCACCACAAGGTGCAGATCGCGGACAGTGCCCTGGTGGCCGCCGCGACGCTCTCCGACCGCTACATCACCTCCCGCTTCCTGCCCGACAAGGCCATCGACCTCGTCGACGAGTCCGCCTCCCGGCTGCGGATGGAGATCGACTCGTCCCCGGTCGAGATCGACGAGCTGCAGCGCTCCGTCGACCGGCTGCGCATGGAGGAACTCGCGCTCTCCAAGGAGACCGACGAGGCGAGCGTCCAGCGGCTGGAGAAGCTCCGCCGCGACCTCGCCGACAAGGAGGAGGAGCTGCGCGGGCTGACGGCGCGCTGGGAGAAGGAGAAGCAGTCCCTCAACCGCGTCGGCGAGCTCAAGGAGAAGCTCGACGATCTCCGCGGCCAGGCCGAGCGGGCCCAGCGCGACGGCGACTTCGACACCGCGTCCAAGCTGCTGTACGGGGAGATCCCCGCGCTGGAGCGGGAGCTGGAGGCCGCCAGCGAGGCCGAGGCCCGACAGGAGGCCGCCAAGGACACCATGGTCAAGGAGGAGGTCGGCCCGGACGACATCGCCGATGTCGTCGCCTCCTGGACCGGCATCCCGGCCGGACGGCTGCTGGAGGGCGAGACGCAGAAGCTGCTGCGGATGGAGCAGGAACTGGGCAGGCGGCTGATCGGCCAGACCGAGGCCGTGCAGGCCGTGTCCGACGCCGTACGCCGCTCCCGGGCCGGAGTCGCCGATCCCGACCGTCCCACCGGCTCGTTCCTCTTCCTCGGCCCGACCGGCGTCGGCAAGACCGAGCTGGCCAAGGCACTCGCGGACTTCCTCTTCGACGACGAGCGCGCCATGGTCCGCATCGACATGTCGGAGTACGGCGAGAAGCACAGCGTGGCGCGGCTCGTCGGTGCCCCGCCCGGGTACGTGGGCTACGAGGAGGGCGGCCAGCTCACCGAGGCGGTCCGCCGCCGCCCGTACAGCGTGGTGCTGCTCGACGAGGTGGAGAAGGCCCACCCCGAGGTCTTCGACGTCCTGCTGCAGGTCCTCGACGACGGCCGGCTGACCGACGGGCAGGGCCGGACGGTGGACTTCCGCAACACCATCCTGATCCTGACCTCCAACCTCGGCAGCCAGTACCTGGTGGAGCCGCTGACCGGCGCGGAGGAGAAGAAGCAGCAGGTCCTGGAGGTCGTACGGGCCTCGTTCAAGCCGGAGTTCCTGAACCGGCTGGACGATCTCGTCGTCTTCTCGGCCCTGGACAAGGAGGAGCTGGCGCACATCGCCGAGCTCCAGATCGCACGGCTCGCCAAGCGGCTCGCCGAACGCCGGCTCACCCTGGACGTCACCCCGGAGGCCCTGGAGTGGCTGGCCGACGAGGGCAACGACCCGGCCTACGGTGCGCGGCCGCTTCGCCGGCTGGTCCAGACGGCGATCGGCGACCGGCTCGCCAAGGAGATCCTCGCCGGAGAGGTGAAGGACGGCGACACGGTCCGCGTCGACCGCGCGGACGGCGGCCTGATCGTGGGTCCGGCACAGTGAGCCACGCCCGGGTGGGGTTGCCAGCCCCCGCCCGGGATGGGGGAGGATGGCCGTATCCGTACGAAGGGAAACACCCGGTGAGCATCGACCCGTCCTCGATTCCGAACTTCGGGGGCCAGCCCCAACCTCAGGCCGCGTCAGGACCGGCGGGCCCGGTCGTCCCCGACCAGGACCTGGTCAAGCAGCTCCTCGACCAGATGGAGCTGAAGTACGTCGTCGACGACGAGGGTGACCTCGCGGCGCCGTGGGAGGAGTTCCGCACGTACTTCATGTTCCGCGGCGAGAACGAGCAGCAGGTCTTCTCGGTGCGGACGTTCTACGACCGTCCCCACGCGGTCGAGGACAAGGCCCAGGTCCTCGACGCCGTCGACGACTGGAACCGCCGCACGCTGTGGCCGAAGGTCTACACGCACACCCACGAGGAGGAGGGGCAGCCCACGACCGTCCGCCTCATCGGCGAGGCCCAGATGCTGATCGGCACGGGCGTCAGCCTCGAGCACTTCGTCTCGTCGACGGTCAGCTGGGTGCGCGCGGCCATCGAGTTCGACAAGTGGCTGGTGGAGCAGCTCGGCCTCACCCCGGCCGGGGAGTCGGCGGACGAGAAGCCCGCCGACGGCGCCTGAGCGGACCGGCGGTCCGAGCGCCCCGACGAACAAGGGCACGGCGGTGGTGGGTGCACCCCCGCGGGGTTCACAGCGCCGTCGGTGCGACGGTCAGGTACGTCCCGTAGCAGAACGAGAGCCCGGCCAGGGCGACGATCACCGTGATCGCCGCCCTGGGCCGGGCTCTTGTCAGTGCGGCGGCCAGCGGCAGCAGCAGCGGGAAGGCCGGCAGCAGAAAGCGCGGCTTGGACTCGAAGAAGCCGGAACCGCCGACCGTGATCAGCACCAGCACCCCCGTGTACACCAGCAGCGGCAGCGGCGGCCGGTCCAGTACGAAGAGGGCGAAGAGCAGGACGCCGGCCCCCGCGATCACCAGCGCCATCGGGAAACCGAAGAACGTCGGTGCGGTCACCATGCTGCGGATGACCTTCAGGGATCCGAGGCCCATGTCGAAGCGCGAGGTCCAGCCGCTCTGCACGGCGAAGTAGCCGCCGAGCACATCGCCCTTGCGCACCCCGACCCACAGCACGTAGCCCAGCCAGCCGGCGGGCGCCAGCGCGGCGGCGGCCCAGACGGGCGCCCGGCCGCCCCTCGTGGCCCGCCGCCTCCACAGCTCGCAGCCGGCCACCACGCAGACGGCCGCGGCGACCGCGATGCCGTTGGGCCGGGTCAGCCCGGCGAGCCCGGCCAGCGTTCCGGCCCACAGCCAGCGGCCGGTCACCAGCGCGTACAGCGACCAGGCGGCGAACGCCGTGAGCAGCGGCTCGGTGTAGGCCATGGACAGGACGACCGCGTGCGGCAGCAGCCCCCACAGCAGCACGACGAGGGTCGCGAGCCCGCGGCCGTGGAGCCGCTCGACGACCGCGTAGATGCCCCATGCCGCCAGGCCCGCCGCGGCCCACGACAGCGCCAGTCCCGCGGTGCCTCCCGTGACCGGCAGCACGGACGTGACGGCCCGGATCAGTCCCGGGTAGAGCGGGAAGAAGGCGAGGTCGGACTGGACGGCCCCGTCCGGCCAGTACACCGTGCGGCCGTAGCCGTTCGCGGCGATGCCGATGTACCACTTGGAGTCCCACGAGGTGGCGAGCAGCGCCCGCGGCGACCGGCCGACGTGCCACGCCCACAGGGCCACCACGACCGTGCCGGTCAGCCGCGCGGCCGCGAACAGTCCCAGGGCGGGGGCCGCCCGGTGGAGCGCCGCGCGCGGGCGGGAAAGGGACCGGTCGTCGGCGGACGCTGCCTTGTCGAAGGTCTCGGCGAACAGGGGGCACCTCCGTGCGCGCGGGTGCGGTCACCCCGACCTTCGGCGGTGCGCGCGCGGTGCGCGACCGCTGGCAGCCGCCCGGGTGGATCGCCCGCACGGGCGGGTCGGACACGCGTGTCGCCGTGACAGCGGACGGCCCGGACGCTAGGGCCGTCCCGCAGGGATTGCGGGGCAGCCCTCGGGGCGGGTTCCGAGGGGTTCGACCTCGACGAACCGCGCCCGGATCCCGAGGCGGACGCCCGCTGACGAGGGAGCCCGAGCCGGCGGGTGGGACGGCGCCGAGGAGCCGCCGCGGGCCCGGGGTCCGCACGCTACGAGCGAGCCGGGCGGCGTGAGTTCAGGGCGCGAGCCCCTTCAGTCGGGAGACGGCCTCCTCCAGGACGTCGGCGCTCTTGCAGAACGCGAATCGCACGGACGGCGCCCCGGCGTCCCTATGTCGTGCGGCAGGCCCCGCTGCGGATCTCCGGCACCGGCGGTGAGCGGGCCGCACCACCTGTACGGACCGGTCTGCGGGCCGTACCGCCGGGCTCGGTGACGCGGCACTGTCCGTCGTATCCTGACCACACACGGGAAGGAGCCGTCCATGAGCGTCGACGCGATCGTGCACACCGAGTTCCCCAAGGGGTACACGGTCCTGTTCGGGGCCGACGGAAAGGTGATCATGACCCCGCAGAGCGAAGAGCACTCCAGCACCATCAGGTCGATGCAGATCGACTCCGCTCTCGCCCTCGGCCGTCACGCGAAGGTCACCTCCGATGTCTACATCGACTTCCCCGCCGACGAGAACTCCGCCCCCGACCTCGCGATCCTGCGCGAGGACGCACGCAAGGAAGGCAAGCGCTACAGCTTCGAGGACGTCCTGCTGATCTCCGAGGTCGTCTCGACCTCCTCCGCACGCAAGGACTACGACGACTGCACCGCGAAGTACGGCCGCTACGGCATCCCGATCTACCTGGTCGTGGACCCCTACGCCCAGGAAGTCGTCCTCCACACCCAGCCGACCGCCACCGGTTACATCGCCGCACACACCCACAAGTACGGCACGGGCAAACTCCCCATCCCCCTGGCCGACGGCCGCACGTTCACCCTTGACCTCGACGAACTCCCGCGCCCGGATCCCGAGGCGGACGCCCGCTGACGAGGGAGCCCGAGCCGGCGGGTGGCTCGGACGGCGCCGAGGAGCCGCCGCGGGCCCGGGGTCCGCACGCTACGAGCGAGCCGGGCGGCGTGAGTTCAGGGCGCGAGCCCCTTCAGTCGGGAGACGGCCTCCTCCAGGACGTCGGCGCTCTTGCAGAACGCGAATCGCACGAACGGCGCCCCGGCGTCCCTGTGGTCGTAGAAGACCGCGTTGGGGATCGCCACGACCCCGCAGCGCTCCGGCAGGGCGCGGCAGAACGCGAAGCCGTCCGACTCCCCGAGCGGCCGGATGTCGGTGGTGACGAAGTACGTCCCGGCGGGCCGGTACACCTCGAAGCCGGCCGCCGCGAGTCCCGAGCTCAGCAGGTCCCGCTTGGCCCTCAGGTCCTCCCGCAGCCCGTCGAAGTACGCGGCCGGGAGCGCGAGCGCCTCGGCGACCGCGTACTGGAACGGGCCCGACGAGACGTACGTGAGGAACTGCTTGGCCGAGCGGACCGCCGTGACCAGCGGCGCCGCGGCGGTCACCCAGCCGACCTTCCAGCCGGTGAACGAGAACGTCTTGCCCGCCGAGCCGATGGTCACGGTGCGCCCGCGCATCCCCGGGAAGGTCGCGACCGGCGTGTGCTCGCCCTCGAAGACCAGGTGTTCGTACACCTCGTCGGTGACGACCAGCAGATCGCGCTCGACCGCCAGTTCCGCGACGGCCGCGAGTTCGTCACGGGTGAGGACGGTGCCGGTCGGGTTGTGGGGGGTGTTCAGCAGGATGACGCGGGTGCGGTCGGTGACGGCGTCGCGCAGTTCGTCCAGGTCCAGCGCGTAGGCCCCGTCCCGGGGCCGGAGGGTGACGGGCACGCGGGTACCGCCCGCCATGGCGATGCAGGCGGCGTACGAGTCGTAGTACGGCTCCAGGGCGATCACCTCGTCGCCGGGTTCGACGAGGGCGAGCAGCGAGGCCGCGATCGCCTCGGTGGCGCCGGCGGTGACCAGCACCTCGGTGTCGGGGTCGTACCCGAGGCCGTACCGGTCCCGCTGGTGGGCGGCGATCGCGGTGCGCAGCTCGGGCACGCCGGGGCCGGGTGGGTACTGGTTGCCGCGGCCGTCGCGCAGCGCGCGCACCGCCGCCTCCCGCACCACCTCGGGGCCGTCGGTGTCCGGGAAGCCCTGGCCGAGGTTGATGGAGCCGGTGCGCACGGCCAGCGCGGACATCTCGGCGAAGATCGTCGTCCCGAACTCGGCGAGGCGGCGGTTGAGCAGCGGCCGGGGGCCCGGTGCACGTCCTGGAGCTGTCATGCCGGCCATCCTGCGCGGAACCTCTGGACTAGCTCAAGTCCGCTTTGGGCCGTGCGGGCCGGGGGCATTCCCCAGGCACGCCGGAAGCAGCCTCGCTTCGGGGGGACGAAGGAAGGTGAGGTCAATGATCGGACTCGTGATCGCCATCGGGGTGATCGTCGTCATCGGGCTCGTGGTGGCGGCGTCGAACGGCAGACGCGGGGGGCGCTCGCGCCGCGGAGGTGGCGGAAACAGCTGGTGGGCCGGCGGAAGCGGCGGTTCCTCCTGCGGCGGGGGCTCGTCCTGTGGCGGAGGGTCCTCGTGCGGCGGCGGTGGCGGTGGCTGCGGAGGCGGCAACTGATCACCACCCGTACGACGGTGGGGCGGCTGACACGGGGCAGCTCGGCCCGCCGGACCGGGGGCGCCCGGGCGGAGCGAACTCCCGCCGGGCGCCTTCCTGTTGACGGGCGATGCACTTATCCGCCGTTGTTGTGCACTTCCTCCATGGGTTTCTGTTGAACAGTTGAACCGTAAGGCCCCCCAGGGGATGGAATGCACGTCAAGTTGGGTAAAAGCACTGTGGACGCCGCGCACTTCATGGTTCCCTCGCTGTTGAGAACATCCAGCCCTCGGACCGTCTGTGGACCCGAGTCGGCAGATCCCCCACCCTCCCTGTGCTGCCTCCGGGGCGCCCCGGTCCACCCGTCACGCGTGTTTGCGGAGCCGACCCATGCTCACGACCCTGAAGACCTCCTATACCGACACCCGCGCGGCCGATCTGGCCTGGGCGCTGGGCCGGGAGCCGCTGCCCGCGCTGGCCGAGCTCGATCTGGAACTGGCCGGCACCAAGCTGCAGTTGAGACTTCTGGGCGCCTCGCACCAGGTGCTGCTCGAAGGGGAGCACGGCACCTGCTCCGAGACGGTGGCGTGCATGCCCGGCCGCAGCACGCCGCTGCCGCTGGGCGTGGCACGGCGGCTCGGGCGCTGGGAGTACGAGTTCGCCGCGCGTGTCGAGACGTTGTCCGAGGGCTCCTTCGCGGGGCGTGCGCAGGAGTTGCTGGCGCTGGTGGCCGACCATCCGCACGGACTGGCCGGCACGTTCCCCGGCTCGCCGCACGCGTTCACGGCGATGGTCGCCCAGGAGGTGGACGGCCAGATGCGGTGGCGGACCTGGCACGCGTACCCGCAGGAGGGGCAGCTGGTGGTGACCCGTACCCATGTCGGCGCGCGCGTGCCCGTCCGGCGCTGATTCCAACCGTCACCACGGCATTTCGGGGCAGTTGCACCCGTGTGGGTGACAGTTCGGCATGGATGAGTGACGTAGCGTTACGGCATGATCGACCAGCCTGTGTCAGCACCGGTGCGGGGCGGGGCGGGGCCACCGCCCGTCCGCCCGGACGCGGGCCGGTTCCTCGTCCTCCTCGTGGTCTTCGTCTGTGCCGCCTGCGGTCTGGTGTACGAGCTGGAGCTGGTCGCCCTCGCCTCGTACTTGATCGGCGACTCCGTCACCCAGGCGTCCGTCGTCCTCTCCGTCATGGTCTTCGCGATGGGTGTCGGCTCGCTCCTCGCCAAGCGGCTGCGCTGCCACGCCGCCGTCGGCTTCGGACTGGTGGAGGCGGCGCTCGCGCTGATCGGAGGCTGCTCGGCCCTGGTGCTGTACGCGGCGTTCGCCTGGCTGGGCGAGGCCCGCTACGCGCTGGTGGCCTTCTCACTCGCGATCGGGGTGCTGATCGGCGCCGAGATCCCGCTGCTGATGAGCCTGATCCAGCGGGCGTCCCGGCGCGACGGCCGGGGCGAGGAGGACGCCGCGGGCACGGTCGCCGACCTCTTCGCGGCCGACTACGTCGGCGCGCTCGTCGGCGGTCTCGCGTTCCCGTTCCTGCTGCTGCCGTGGCTCGGCCAGCTGACCGGTGCGCTGCTCACGGGCGCGGTGAACGCGGTGGCGGGCGGGGCGCTGGTGCTGTGGCTGTTCCGGCGGGACATCTCGCCACGGTCGAGGTGGTGGCTGCTCGGGGCGAATCTGACCGTCCTGGCCGTGCTGGCCACCGCCACGGCGCTCGTCGCCGACTTCGAGGCCGCGGCGCGGCGGGCCGTGTACGGCGAGCCGGTGCGGGTGGCCGTGCACACCGGGGTGCAGGAGGTCGTCCTGACCGGCGCGGAGGACGGGCCGGTCGACCTGTTCCTGGACGGCAGGCTGCAGATGAGCGGCGGGGACGGGGACCGGCACCACCGGGCGCTGGTGGGTCCCGCGATGCGCCGGGGCCCGCACGCGCGGGTGCTGATCCTCGGCGGCGGCGACGGGATGGCGGCGCGCGAGGTGCTGCGCCACCCGGGGGTGCGCTCGGTCACCGTGGTCGAACTCGACCCTGGGATGGTGCGGCTGGCACGCACGGACCCGGCGCTCTCCGCGCTGAACGGCCATGTGTACCGGGACCCGCGGCTGAAGGTCGTGTACGCGGACGCCTTCCGCTGGCTGAGGGGCTCCACGACCCCCCGCCACACGTACGACGTGGTGGTCTCGGACCTGCCCGACCCGGGCGTCACGCCCAGCACCAAGCTGTACTCGCAGGAGTTCTACGGGCTCGCCGCGGGGGTCCTCGCGGACGGTGGACGGCTCGCCGTGCACGCGGGAGCGGTGGGGGCGCACCCGCACGCGTACTGGACGGTCGAGTCCACGATCCGTGCCGCGGGCTTCACGACCCGGCCGTACCGCGCCCCGGGCCGCCCCGACCGCGGCTTCGTCCTCGCGGTCCCCGCGGCTCGGGCCGCCCCACCGGCCCTCGGGCCCGGGGTGCTCGGCGTCGAGGACGAGCGCCCCCGGGACGTCCCACCGTCGACGCTGCTGCGCCCGCGGTACGCCGAGTGAGGGCCGTGGACTGTGCCGGTTCCGCACAGAAGGGCTCCCGTCGGGCCGGGGCTGAGTAGGCTCGGTTCCCATGGAGCATGAGGTGTTCGTTCCGGTACCGGCAAACAGGCTTCGGCGGACGCTGGCCGACCCCGCGCGGGTCGCCCGGTGCGTCCCGGGGCTCCAGCAGGACGCCGACGCGTCGGCGGGCCCTCTCGCGGGCCGCCTGAAGGTCCGTGTGGGCGGTCACACGATCACCTACCGGGGTGCGCTCCGGATCTCCGAACGGGACGGCGGCTTCGCCGTCGAGGGCGAGGGCACGGAGGCCCGTGGCCATGGCTCGGCCAAGCTGGCCCTGACCCTCCGGCTCACCGAGGCGGAGGGCGGCACCGCGCTCGTCTTCACCGGAACGGCCCATGCGGACGGCCGTCTCGCCGAGGCGGCCCCCGGAACGGCCGAACAGGCCGCGATCCGGCTGCTCGACCGTTTCGCGTCGTCCCTGGGTGCCACGACGGAGGACGAGGCGCGTGGGGCGGCCGCAGCGGACGAGGACGCGGCGCATGACGGCCCGGACGAGTCCGGCAGTGCGCCCGCAGCCGGAGCCGCACCCGTGAGCGACTCCGGGGCGGCCGACCGGACCGCCCCGGCCGCCGATGCCGATGCCGAAGCCGTTGCCGATGCGGAAGCCGATGCCGGCGGTGATGCCGATGCGACGGCCGGAAGTGCCGATGCGGCCGGGCGGCCGGACGCGACGGCCGATACCGCGCCCCCCGCCCCGGGCGGTGGCCCCGCGGCGGCTTCCGCCGACGCGAGCGGAGCGCTCGAGGACGCGGCGGACGGCGAGGACGAGAACGCGCCCCTGTTCGGGGTCGATGTTCCCCCCTCGTCGCTGGACCCCCTGGCCGACGAGGTGTTCGGCGAGGACGACGAACCGCCCGCCGAAGCGGCCCACGCCCGCCGGACCATGATCGGCCGCAGTGCGGAGGAGGTGGACCACGCGCCGCCGCGCGGCCGGTACGCACCCGTCCCCGCACCCCAGCCCAGCACCGCCGGGAACACGCTGCGCTGGGTCGCCCCCGCCGCCGCGCTCGCCATCGCCTCCGCCGTCGTCGTCGGACGGGCACTGCGCCGCCGCAGGTAGCTGAGGGCCCTCGACCGGCCCATGCGACACGGGCGCCCCCGGCCGGTCGCCAGTAGGGTCGGGGTGTGAGTAGCGAAGAGAACGTCCGGCTCACCGCCGGCGACGTCGAGTTGACCGTCACTCCGCGCAACGGCTGCCGCATCAGCAGCCTGCGCATCGCGGGCACCGAGGTGCTGCGGCAGGGCGAGCGATACGGCTGCTTCCCGATGGTTCCCTGGTGCGGCCGTACCGAGAACGGTCGCTTCCGCAACGGCGGCGTGGAGCACCAGCTACCCGTCAACGACCCGCCGCACGCCATCCACGGCACCGGCCGGAACACCGCGTGGCGGACCGCCCGCACCGGCCCCACCGAGGCCGTCTTCACCTACGAACTCGGCGAACCCTGGCCGTACACGGGGCTCGTCACCCAGACGTTCGAGCTGAGCGAGGACTCGCTGACGCTCCAGCTCGGCGTCGAGACGTACGACGACTCGTTCCCCGCCCAGGCCGGCTGGCACCCGTGGTTCATGCGCCACGCCTTCCCCGACGCCAAGGGGGCCCGGCTCGACTTCATCGCCGACTGGCAGGAGGAGCGCGGTTCCGACCACCTGCCCACCGGCCGGCGGATCGGGCCGACGCCCGGCCCCTGGGACGACTGCTTCGGCATGGAGGACGGTGTCGACGTCACCCTCACCTGGCCGGAACAGCTGGAACTGACGGTGAAGAGCCGAACGGAGTGGGTGGTCGTCTACGACGAGCAGGAGGAGGCGGTCTGCGTGGAGCCGCAGTCCGGCCCGCCGAACGGCCTCAACACGCACCCCCGCCTGGTCACCCCGATCGACCCCCTCGAGATCGCGACGACCTGGTCGTGGCGACGGCTCGCCAGTGCCTGATGCGCCACCAACGGCGGCGCCCCGTGCAGGACGTCGCGGCCCCCGGCCGGTACCGGGCGGCCCGGGCGGGGTGCGGAGGCGATGCCGGCGCGGGAGCTGCGGCGCGAGGGGGTTCCGGGCGTGGCGGCCGCCGAGATCCGGCGGCGGGCGCCGGAGGCGGTCTCCGGCCGGGGCGGCAGGGCAGGGCCTAAGCTCATGGCCATGACTGACGTACGTGCTGAGCTGCTCCAGCAGATCAAGGACAAGGCCGTGGTGCACGGCAGGGTGACCCTCTCCTCGGGTCGTGAGGCCGACTACTACATCGACCTTCGCCGGATCACGCTGGACGGCGAGGCCGCGCCCATGGTCGGCCAGGTCATGCTCGATCTGACCAAGGACCTGGACTTCGACTGCGTCGGCGGTCTGACGCTGGGCGCCGACCCCGTCGCGTCCGCCATGCTCCACGCCTCCGCCGCCCGCGGCGGGCGTCTGGACGCGTTCGTCGTGCGGAAGGCACAGAAGACGCACGGGATGCAGCGGCGTATCGAGGGCGCGGACGTCAAGGGCCGCCGCTGCCTCGTCGTCGAGGACACCTCCACGACCGGTGGTTCGCCGCTCACCGCGGTCGAGGCCGTTCGCGAGGCCGGCGGCGAGGTCGTCGCCGTGGCCACGATCGTGGATCGCGGTGCCGCAGGGGCGATCTCCGAGGCCGGGCTGCCCTATCTGACCGGATTCGAACTGCAGGACCTCGGTCTCGCCTGATTCCGGCTGCCGGAGCTGACCTGCGCTTATCGCAAAGGGCGGGACGTTTCACGTGAAACGTCCCGCCCCTTGTTCCCTGAGCCCCCATGGGCGTCTGGAAAGATAGGTGCGACGATGACGTCGCCCCCAGGTCAGGGTGCCAAGCAACGCAAACCGCACATCACAAGGAGCGGACAGATGCCCATCGCAACCCCCGAGGTCTACAACGAGATGCTCGACCGGGCGAAGGCAGGCAAGTTCGCCTACCCGGCCATCAACGTCACCTCGTCCCAGACCCTGCACGCTGCGCTGCGCGGTTTCGCGGAGGCCGAGAGCGACGGCATCGTCCAGATCTCCACCGGTGGTGCGGAGTTCCTGGGTGGCCAGTACAACAAGGACATGGTGACCGGGGCCGTGGCCCTGGCCGAGTTCGCCCACATCGTGGCCGACAAGTACCCGGTCAACATCGCCCTGCACACCGACCACTGCCCGAAGGACAAGCTGGACGGCTACGTCCGCCCGCTCCTGGCCATCTCCGAGCAGCGTGTCGCCCAGGGACAGAACCCGCTCTTCCAGTCGCACATGTGGGACGGCTCGGCCGAGACCCTCGCCGACAACCTGTCCGTCGCCCAGGAGCTGCTGGCCCGTGCGGCCGCCGCCAAGATCGTCCTCGAGGTCGAGATCACCCCGACCGGCGGCGAGGAGGACGGTGTCTCGCACGAGATCAACGACGAGCTCTACACCACCGTCGAGGACGCCATCCGCACCGCCGAGGCGCTCGGCCTGGGCGAGAAGGGCCGCTACCTGCTGGCCGCGTCCTTCGGCAATGTCCACGGCGTCTACAAGCCGGGCAATGTCGTGCTCCGTCCCGAGCTGCTGAAGGAGCTCCAGGAGGGTGTCGGCGCCAAGTACGGCAAGTCCGAGCCGTTCGACTTCGTCTTCCACGGCGGCTCCGGGTCCACGGCCGAGGAGATCGCGGTCGCGCTGGAGAACGGCGTCGTCAAGATGAACCTCGACACCGACACCCAGTACGCCTTCACCCGCCCCGTCGCGGACCACATGTTCAAGAACTACGACGGTGTGCTGAAGGTCGACGGCGAGGTCGGTTCCAAGAAGACCTACGACCCGCGCACCTGGGGCAAGGCGGCGGAGGCGGGCATGTCGAAGCGTGTCCTCGAGGCCTGCCAGGTGCTGCGCGCCGCCGGCAACCGGATGAAGTAACCGGCGGCAGGCCGAGGCGAGCGGCACGAGACCCAGCCGACGTGAGGCCCGGTACCGGCGAACGGTGCCGGGCCTTCGTCCTGTCCGGAGGGATCCGACGTTGACGCACCACGCTCCGTACGACTTCGACACCCTCGTCGACCGGCGCGGCACCGCCAGCGTGCAGTGGGACGGTGCCGCCGACCGGTTCGGCGTGGACGGACTGCTGCCGTTCACCATCTCCGACATGGACTTCGCGTCGCCGCCGCCGGTGCTGGACGCGCTGCGCCAGCGCCTCGCGCACGGGGTCTTCGGGTACACCGACTGGCGGCTCGGCGCGTTCCGCGAGGCGATACGCGGCTGGTACGCGCGGCGGCACGACACCCCGCTCGATCCGGAGCGGATCGTGTACGCACCGTCGGTCCTCAACCAGGTGTCACAGCTGCTGCGGATGTGGACGGAGCCGGGGGACGGCGTCGTCGTCCACACCCCCACGTACGACGGCTTCCGCAAGGCGGTCATGGGCCTCGGGCGGCAGCTCCGGGGGGTCGCGGTGGGCGACGGGGCGGGCATGGAACGGGAGCTCGCCCGGGCGGACACCAAGGTGTTGATCCTCTGTTCGCCCCACAACCCCACCGGACGGGTGTGGACCGAGGACGAACTGAAGGGGTTCTCCTTGCTGGCGGAGACGCACGGGGTCGCCGTGATCTCGGACGAGATCCACGCGGACTTCGTGCACGACGGGCACCGGCATCTGCCGTGGACGCGTTTCGCGGACGGCCGGGGACGGTGGGCCCTGGTCACCTCGGCGTCGAAGGCGTTCAACTTCCCGGCGCTGACCGGCTCCTACGGGATCATCGGTGACCCCGGGGAGCGTGCGGCGTTCGTCCGGCGGTTGGAGACGGGTGAGGGGCTCGCCTCGCCGGCCGTGCTCTCGCTGACGGCGCACATCGCCGCGTACCGGGACGGGGCCGGATGGCTGGACGCCGCCCGCGGCTATGTGGCGGGGAACCTGGCGATGCTGGAGGAGCGACTGCGGTCGGCCTTCCCCGTCCTCGGCTGGGGGCCGCCGCAGGCGGGGTACCTGGCGTGGGTCGACCTCCGGGCGCTGGGCGTGGACGACGCGGCGCTGCAGCGGGAGCTGGTCGAGCGGGAACGCGTCGCGATCATGCCGGGCGGGGTGTACGGGGCGGACGGCTTCGTCCGCCTCAATCTGGGCTGCCCCCGGTCCAAGGCGGAGGCGGGCGCCGACGCGCTGGTGCGGGCCCTGACGCGGCTGACCTGACGCCGCGCCCGGTCGTGGGCCCGCCCGGGACCGGAGCGATCCGAGCCCCCCGGTCCGCCCCTGCCCTGGTCTCCGGCTACCCCGCCCGGGCCCTGTGTCGAGCCGCCCGGCCGCGGTTCCGTGACCCGCGGCCGGGTCGCCGCGAGACCCGTCGGGCGGAATGATTCGCCCTATGGACATCAGGCTCGCGTCGGCCACCGGGCGCTGGATCGTCCTGACGACCGTCCTCGGGTCCAGCATGGCCATGCTCGACTCCACCGTCGTCAATGTCGCCCTGCCCCACATCGGTGAGGACCTCGACGCCGATCTCGCCCAACTCCAGTGGACCGTCAACGCCTACATGCTCACCCTCGCCGGGTTGATCCTGCTGGGCGGGGCGCTGGGGGACCGGTACGGGCGCCGGCGGGTGTTCCTCGTCGGGGTGGTGTGGTTCGCCCTGGCGTCGCTCGCCTGCGGACTGGCTCCCAACGCCGGTGTGCTGATCGTCTCCCGGGCGCTGCAGGGCGTCGGCGGGGCGCTGCTCACCCCGGGTTCGCTCGCGCTGATCCAGGCGAGCTTCCACCCGGACGACCGGGCCAGGGCCGTGGGGCTGTGGTCCGGCTTCGGCGGGGTCGGCGCGGCGGTCGGGCCGTTCGTCGGCGGATGGCTCGTCGACGGCCCCGGCTGGCGGTGGGTCTTCCTGCTGAACGTGCCGCTGGCCGCCCTGTGCGTGCCCGTCGCGATGCGCCATGTCCCCGAGTCGAGGGACCCCGCGGCGCACGGACGGTTCGACGTGCTGGGCGCGGCGCTGGGGGCGATCGGCCTCGCGCTGGTGACGTACGCGCTGATCGACGGCTCGTGGGGGACCGGCGTCGCGGGCGTGCTGACGGGTGCCGTGTTCGTCCGGCTGGAACAGCGCCGGAAGAATCCGATGCTGCCGGTGTCGATCTTCCGCTCCCGGCTGTTCACGGCGGTGAATCTGGTGACCGTGTGCGTGTACGCGGGGTTCAGCGGCTTCTTCTTCCTCACCGCCCTGCAACTCCAGGTCGTATCGGGCTACTCGGCCCTGGCCGCCGGTACCGCGCTGCTGCCCACCACCGTGCTGATGCTGCTGCTCTCCGCACGGGCCGGCCAGCTGGGCGAGCGGATCGGCCCGCGCATCCCGCTCACCGTCGGGTCGCTGCTGTGCGCGGCCGGGATGCTGTTGATGCTGCGTGTCGGGCCCGACGCCGCCTACTTCACCGATGTGCTGCCCGCTCTGCTGGTGCTGGGCCTGGGGATGGTGATCCTGGTGGCCCCGCTGACCGCGACCGTGCTGGCGTCCGTGGACACCGCGCGGGCCGGGATCGCCAGCGGCGTCAACAACGCAGCGGCCCGGGCCGCGGGGCTGCTCGCGGTGGCCGCGCTGCCGATGCTGGCCGGGATGGGGCCGGAGGCGTACCGGATCCCGGAGCAGTTCGCGGCGGCCTTCGCCCGGGCGATGCCCCTGTGCGCGCTGATCCTCGTGGTGGGCGCGGTGCTGGCGTGGGCCATGGTGCGGCGGCCGGCGGAGGTGCCCGGCCATGCCGCATGCAGGGTGCACTGCGGTGTCGGCGCGCCACCTCTGGAGCCGAAGCCCGAGCCGGGGCGCGGGGGCACCGGGTGCGGCCGGTCGGATCGACGACCCGGATGACGCCGTGGCGGGGTCCACGGCCGCTGACGACCGCCCCCGGCCCTGCCGGCCGCCACCGCCTCACCCCTGCGGCCCCTGCTTCGTCGTATCCCGGCGTCTGTGCCCGCCGTCTCCCCGCGTTCCTGCCACACACCTGCTTCGTCGCACGTCACGGCCCCCGGCCCGGTGCGTCCCACACCCGGCCGGGGACTACCACGGCCGGCCCCGGCGCAAGCGGGCACCGGCTCCACGGATTCGCCTGCGACCTGTGACACTGAAGCCATGGCCATCCACGAGAACCTGCTGGGGGGACCGCCCCCCACCCACCTGCCCGACGACCCCGAGCCGCGGGAGATGCTCGCGAACGGCACGGCCTCCGCCGACGTCGCCGCGAAGTACCCGACCTCCTCGCTCGCCTGGGCCCAGCTCGCCGACGAGGCGTTCGAGGCCGGGCGGGTCGTCGAGTCGTACGCGTACGCGCGTACGGGATACCACCGGGGCCTGGACGCGCTGCGCCGCAGCGGCTGGAAGGGGCACGGCCCGGTGCCGTGGGAGCACGAGCCGAATCGCGGCTTCCTGCGTGCCCTGCACGCGCTCGCCCGCGCCGCTCAGGCGATCGGCGAGCAGGACGAATACGAGCGCTGCAGCACGTTCCTGCGCGACTCGTCCGAGACGGCGGCCGACACCCTGGGATGATCCCGCCGGTCCGATCCCCACGAGGGGCGGGTGCCCTGACCGGGCACCCGCCCCTCGCGTCACCGGCGGGACCCGTGTTTATGATGCGCGCAGGGGACCGGGGCTCCGAGACCACGAACGGAAGGAGCGGACCGCTACCCGGACACATGTGTCAGGAGACGGCGAATGTCGCAATTTCCCGATGCCTCCGGAGCGGGTTCGGTCACCCCGAA
Source organism: Streptomyces sp. WMMC940 (assembly GCF_027460265.1). Lineage (NCBI taxonomy): Bacteria > Bacillati > Actinomycetota > Actinomycetes > Kitasatosporales > Streptomycetaceae > Streptomyces > Streptomyces sp. WMMC940. Next base: position 3,513,823 of record NZ_JAPZBC010000001.1, on the reverse strand, counting down.
CCTCGACTTCGCCGGCACGACCCCGTACGAGGACTACGTCCAGGCGGACGTCCTCACCCACCTCCAGCATCCCCTCTCCGACGATCCCGGCGAGATGGTGTTCCTGGTGACCACCCAGGTGATGGAGCTCTGGTTCACCGTCATCGTCCACGAGTGGGAGACCACCTCCCGGGCGCTGCGCCGCGACGAGGTGCCCGTCGCGATGGACGCGCTGAAGCGCTCCGTGCGGGAGCTGGACGCGCTCAACGCCTCCTGGCGGCCGCTCGCGCAGCTCACCCCCGTGCAGTTCAACGCCTACCGCAGCGCCCTCGGCGAGGGTTCCGGCTTCCAGTCCGCGATGTACCGGCGGATGGAGTTCCTGCTCGGCGAGAAGTCCGCGTCCATGCTGGTGCCCCACCGCGGCGCCCCGCGCGTCCACGCCGAGCTGGAGAAGGCCCTGCACGAGCCGAGCCTCTACGACGAGGTGCTCCGGCTGCTCGCCCGCCGCGGCCTGCCCGTGCCGCAGTCCGTCCTCGACCGCGACCTGTCGCAGCGCTACGAGCCGTCGCCCGAGGTCGAGCGGGTGTGGGCGGAGGTCTACGCGAACGAGGACCAGGACGCCGAGCTCGTCCGCCTCGGCGAGGCGCTGACCGACGTCGGTGAGCTGGTGTGGCGCTGGCGCAACGACCACCTCGTCGCCACCCGGCGCGCCATGGGCGCCAAGGCCGGCACCGGTGGCTCCGCCGGCGTCGCCTGGCTGGAGAAGCGGGCGGCCAAGAACGTGTTCCCCGAGCTGTGGACGGCGCGCAGCCATGTCTGAGACGCGACTCACCGAGCGGGCCGCGGAGCTGGACGCGGCGGACGGACTGGCCAAGCGGCGTGAGTTGTTCGCGCTCGACGACGGCGCGGTCTACCTGGACGGGAACTCGCTCGGCGCCCTGCCGCGCCACGTCCAGGACCGGATGGCCGACGTCATCGGCAGGCAGTGGGGCGAACTGCGCATCCGCTCCTGGGACGAGAGCGGCTGGTGGACCGCGCCGCAGCGGATCGGTGAGCGGATAGCCCCGCTCGTCGGTGCCGCGCCCGGTCAGATCGTGGTCGGCGACTCCACCAGCGTGAACGTCTTCAAGGCCGTGGTCGCGGCGGTGCGGATGGCGCCCGAGGGCCGGGACGAGATCCTCGTCGACGCCACCACCTTCCCCACCGACGGGTACATCGCCGAGTCGGCCGCCCGGCTCACGGGCCGCCGGACCGTCGTCGTCGACCCCGCCGACGTGGCGGACGCGGTGGGCCCGCGCACGGCCGCCGCGCTGGTGAACCACGTCGACTACCGCACCGGCCGTCTCCACGACCTGCCCGGGATCACGGCCGCACTGCACGAGCGGGGCGCCCTCGCGGTCTGGGACCTGTGCCATAGCGCGGGCGCGCTGCCCGTCGGCCTCGACGAGCACGGGGTGGACCTCGCGGTCGGCTGTACGTACAAGTACCTCAACGGCGGACCCGGTTCGCCCGCGTACCTGTACGTGGCCGAGCGCCACCAGGACCGCTTCGACTCGCCGCTGCCCGGCTGGAACTCGCACGCCGACCCCTTCGGGATGACCCGCGGCTACGCGCCGGCCGAGGGCGCGGTGCGCGGCCGGGTCGGCACGCCCGACATCCTCTCGATGCTGGCACTGGAGGCGGCGCTCGACGTGTGGGACGGGGTCACGGTGGAGGCGGTACGGGCCAAGAGCCTCGCCCTCACCGACTTCTTCCTCGAGTGCGTCGAGGCGTACGTGCCGCGCGGCCGGGTCACCCCGCTCACCCCGGCCGCGCACGCCGAGCGGGGCAGCCAGGTGGCGCTGGCCTGCCCCGACGCATCCGCGGTCATGGAGTCCCTGATCGCCCGCGGCGTGGTCGGCGATCTGCGCCGTCCCGACGTGCTGCGCTTCGGCTTCACCCCGCTGTACGTCGGCTTCGCGGACACCGAGCGCGCGGCACGGGTCCTCGCCGAGGTCCTGACCGCGGTGGACGTCCCGGCCGGCGGCTGATCACGGGGGCCGACGGCCTGGTACCGTCCCGGCTGGCCAGGCCGACTCGGCCCCCTCACCGAAAGGTTGGAGCAGCATGCCGGACCCCGCCGCAGCTCGCGACGCCGCCGAGGAGGCCTCGGCCCTGTCGCACCCGGCCGTCGCCCCGGACGCCTCGGCGGCGTACGGCGAACACCCGGACCAGGTCGTCGACTTCTACGCGCCGCGCGACGGCCGGGAGCCGGCGCCGCTGGTGGTGGTGCTGCACGGCGGAGCGTGGCGGGCGCCGTACGACCGGCGGCACATCACCCCGTTCGCGGACTTCCTGGCGCGGCGCGGTTTCGCCGTGGCGAACGTGGAGTACCGCAGGGGCGCGTCGCTGCCCCAGCAGCGCGGGGAGCAGGGCGGCGGCGACCAGGACGGCGGCGGGCCGGCCGCCGGTCGCTGGCCGGAGACGTTCGACGACGTCGCGGCGGCGCTGGACGCGCTGCCGGAACTGGCCCGCACGGCGCTGCCGCAGGCCGACCCGAGGCGCACGGTCCTCACCGGCCATTCGGCGGGCGGGCATCTGGCGCTGTGGGCGGCCGCCCGGCACGTACTGCCGGCGGGCTCGCCCTGGCGGCTCCCGGCCGAGCCGCTCTTGCGCGGAGTCGTCGCGCTGGCGCCGATCGCAGACCTGGGGCGGGCGGCCGAGCTGGACGTCTGCGGCGGCGCGGTGCACCAGCTCCTCGGCGGGGAGGCGGAGTTCGAGGCGCGCGCGGGCTCCGCGGATCCGGCCGTGCTGCTGCCCACCGGGATCGCCACGGCCGTCGTCCAGGGCCGCGAGGACACCGTCGTGCCGCAGGCCGTCGCCGAGTCCTTCGTCGACGCGGCCGCGAAGGCGGGCGAGACGGTCGGTCTCACCCTGCTCGGGGACGTCGGCCACTTCCCGCTCATCGACCCGTCGGCGGACGCCTGCGCGGTGGTGGCGGAGGAGATCGCGCAGCTCGCCTGGTGACGGCTTCCGCCCAGGCCCGGCGAGGCGGATCGCCGGCGGGTGCGGTGCGCGGAAGAGTTGCGGACAGAAGGTGTCCGCAAGCCTTCCTACGGTGGGCACATGACGAACCCCACGCACCCCCAGAAGATCCTCGTCGCCGGAGCCACCGGGACGGTCGGCCGCCAGGTCGTCGCCGAACTGCTCGACCGGGGGCACACGGTCCGCGCCCTGACCCGCGACCCCGGCCGGGCCCGCGCCTCGCTGCCGGCGGGCGCCGAGGCGGTCCACGGCGACCTCACCGATCCGGACGGCCTGGCACCGGCCCTGGAGGGCGTCACCGGACTGCACCTCATCACCTTCGGCGGGGAGTACATGGCTCCGCTGGAGACCGGACCGGAGATCGTCGCACTCGCCCGTGAGGCCGGGGTGGGGCGGATCACCGTGCTGAACGGCGGTGGTGACACCCCGCTCCAGGACGCCGTGCAGAAGAGCGGCCTCGCCTGGACGGTGCTGATGCCGGTCGAGTTCATGGCGAACGCGCTGGAGTGGGCCGAGGGGATCCGTGCCGAGGACACGGTCGGCGAACCGTTCACCGATCGACTCAGCGCCATGGTCCACGAGGCCGACATCGGCGCCGTCGCCGCGGTCGCCCTCACCGAGGAGGGCCACGACCGGGAGACGTACCTGATCACCGGGCCCGAGGTGCTGAGCCTGCAGGACAAGGTGGACACGCTCGCGAAGGCCCGGGGCAGGGACATCGCCCTGACGGAACTCACCCCGGACGAGGCCGTCTCCAGGTGGCGGGCCGCCGGTCTGCCGCAGGACGTGGTCGACTTCCTGCTCGACGTGTACGGCAACACTCCGCCCGAGGGCCGGACCGTCGTCGACACCGTGCGGAGGGTCACCGGCCGCCCGGCGCGGACCTTCGCCGAGTGGGCCGCCGAGCACGCGCCCGCGTTCCGCGCCTGACCTGGGAGGACCCGAGTAGTACCTGGGACGGACGCGGAAGTATCCCCACCACAGGTGACGACCGCGTCCGTACTCCGGCCGTACCTTTGCTGACGTGACCGACACGCCGACCACGCAGCGCATACCGCGCACCGAAGCCGACAGCCGCAGCCCCGAGTTCCGCCTGGCCATGGGCGCGCTCGGCGGGCTGCGGCAGGACCTCTTCCACGACGCCTTCGCGTACCGGCCGCTGGCTCCGCTGGCGGGCGACGGACCGGTGATCCGGCGGCTGCCGGCGCGGATCCGCCGGTACGCCGCCTGGACCCCGCACGCGGTCGTCGCGGCCGGCGCCCTGCTGGTGCTGCTCATCGGTGCCTCCACCACCTCCGGCGCCTTCGGCCTCGTCCTCCTCGTCCTCACGGCGGTTCCCGCGGCCACGGTGCTGATGACGCTGGTCCGTCCGGTGCTGGCCTTCTGGGCCTCGCTCGCCACGACACCGTTCCTCGCGGTCCTCGCCGGAACCTGGGGCGAGTGGCCGTGGGCCCCGGCCACCATCGCCTCCCATCTCGCCGTGCTGACCGTCGTCGCGGCACGGACCCGGCCGCGGGCCGCCTTCTGGATGTGGCTGCTGACCGGGGCGTACGGCCTGTTCGCCGAGTCCGTCCTCGGCCGCGGCTACCCCGGCGCCACCGCACCGCTGATGTTCGTCGCCGCCGTCGCGCTGCTCGTCGTGTCACTGGCACAGGTCCGCAGGGACGCGGAGCGCGAGGTCGCCGCCCAGCAGAGCGTCACCGCCGTCGAGCGCGACCGGCGCACCCTGCTGGAGGAGCGCACCACCATCGCCCGCGAACTGCACGACGTGGTCGCCCACCACATGTCGGTCGTCGCCATCCAGGCGGAGGCCGCTCCCTACCGCGTGGAGAACCCGCCGCCCGAGCTCGAGCAGGCGTTCGTGACGATCAGGGAGAACGCCGTGGCCGCGCTCACCGAACTGCGCCGCGTCCTCGGTGTCGTACGGGCGGAGGACTACGAGGCCCCCGACGCGCCCCAGCCGACCCTCGCCGATCTCGACGGGCTGCTGGGGAACGTCCGGGACGCCGGCCTCGAGGTCGGTCTCGCGGTCACCGGAGCGGTCCGGCAGCTTCCCCCGGGCGTCGAGCTCTCGGCGTACCGCATCGTCCAGGAGGCCCTGAGCAACGCTCTGCGCCACGCGCCGGGCGCCTCCGCGAAGGTCGAGGTGTCGTACGTCCTCGGCGGGCTCGGCGTCCGCGTCGTCAACGGCCCGGTCCGCGGCCTGGTGAAACCCGCGCGTCATCCCGCCGGCTCCCCCGAGCGAGGGCTCCGCCCGCCCCTCTCCACCGGAACGGGCCACGGCCTCACGGGGATGCGCGAGCGCGTCTCCATGCTCAACGGCGAGATGACCACCGGCCCCACGGAGGACGGCGGCTACGAGGTCGCCGTGTTCGTCCCCGTCGCGAAGGACGAGACCGCATGACCATTCGCGTCCTCATCGTCGACGACCAGGCGATGGTCCGCGAGGGCTTCTCCGTCCTGCTGAACGCCATGCCCGACATCGAGGTGATCGGCGAGGCGGTCAACGGCCGCGAGGCGGTCGCGCAGGTCGACGCGCTGCGCCCCGACGTGGTCCTGATGGACATCCGCATGCCCGAGCTCAACGGCATCGAGGCCACCCGGGAGATCGTCGCGGCCGACAGCGAGGCGAAGGTGCTCGTGCTGACGACCTTCGACCTGGACGAGTACGTGTACCAGGCACTGCGCGCCGGTGCCTCCGGCTTCCTGCTGAAGGACGCCTCCGCCCGCCAACTGGCCGACGGGGTGCGGGTGGTGGCGGCAGGCGAGGCCCTGCTCGCGCCGACCGTCACCCGCAGGCTGATCACGGAGTTCTCCCGGATCTCGGCGGCGCCCAGGACGCCCGCCCTCGCCCGGATCGGCGAGCTGACCGAACGTGAGACGGAGGTCCTCGTCCTGATCGCGCAGGGCCTGTCGAACGCGGAGATCGCCTCGCACCTCGTCGTCGCGGAGTCCACGATCAAGACCCATGTCAGCAGGATCCTGGTGAAGCTGGGGCTGCGCGACCGGACGCAGGCGGCGGTGTTCGCCTACGAGGCGAGGCTGGTCACACCGGGCTGACGGCCGCCGCCGGCGGCCACGGCCGCTTCCGGCAGGCCGAAGGGCCTGATCACCGCGCGGGCGAGCACGAGGATCGTCGCCGAGCCGGGTGGGCTGGAACTCCCAGCTGATCACCGCGCGGGCGAGCACGAGGAGCAGCAGCAGGACGACGGGGCCTCCGCGAGGGGTGTGGACAGGATCGGTGCTCCGGGACGGTGTGTGCCGCCGATGGCCCGGTGAGGTCGGGGCGGCACGCACGGTGACGCCCTCATCGAACCACCCGGGGACCCCTCCCGGACCTCGCCGCGGGCGGCTAGCGTCCGCGTATGGATGCTGCCGAGTTCGCTCCCTGGTCGCCCGCCTTCACCGCGGACCCGTACCCCGCGTACGCGGAACTCCGCGACCGGGGGCGGGTGCACTGGTTCGAGCCGACCAGGCAGTGGCTCGTGCCGCACCACGCCGAGGTGTCCGCGCTGCTGCGGGACCGCCGGCTCGGCCGGACGTATCTGCACCGCTTCACCCACGAGGAGTTCGGGCGCATGCCCCCGCCGCCCGGGCACGAGCCCTTCCACACGCTGAACGACAACGGGCTGCTGGACCTGGAGGCGCCCGACCCCACACGGATCCGGCGGCTGGTGACCAAGGCATTCACCCCGCGCACCGTGCAGGCGCTGGAGCCGACCGTGCGCCGACTGGCCGCCGGGTTGGTGGCCCGGCTGGCGAAGAACGGCGGTGGCGACCTGTTGGCGGAGGTCGCCGAGCCGCTGCCGGTCGCGGTCATCGCGGAGATGCTCGGGATACCGGAGTCCGACCGCGGCCTTCTGCGGCCCTGGTCCGCGGACATCTGCGGGATGTTCGAGCTGAACCCGTCCGAGGAGACCGCGGCGCGTGCCGTCCGGGCCTCGGTGGAGTTCTCCGCGTACCTGAGGGAGCTGATCGCCGCGCGCCGCGCCGAGCCGGGCGAGGACCTCGTCTCGGCGCTGGTCTCGGCGCACGACGAGGGGGAGACGCTCAGCGAGCAGGAGCTGGTGTCCACCTGCGTGCTGCTGCTCAACGCGGGGCACGAGGCGACCGTCAACACCACCGCGAACGGCTGGTGGACGCTGTTCCGCCACCCCGGGGAACTGGCACGTCTGCGGGCCGACCACGCGCTGCTGTCCACAGCCGTGGAAGAGCTGATGCGGTACGACACCCCGCTGCAGATGTTCGAACGCTGGGTGCTCGACGACATCGAGATCGGCGGCACGGTCGTCCCGCGCGGCTCGGAGCTGGCCCTGCTCTTCGGCTCGGCCAACCGGGACCCGGCCCGCTTCGAGCGCCCCGGCGACCTCGACCTCGGCCGCGCCGACAACCCGCACATCACTTTCGGAGCCGGAATCCACTACTGCCTGGGCGCTCCCCTGGCCCGGGTCGAGCTGGCCGCCTCCTTCGGCGAACTGCTGCGGCAGGCACCGACGATGCGGCTCGCGGCGGAACCGGAGTGGAAGCCGGGGTACGTGATCAGAGGGCTGCGGGAGCTGCGCGTGGAGTTGTGAGGTGCTCCCGTGCGCGCGGTCTCAGTAGACGAACTCCGGTCGCTCGTACGGCATCCACCAGCTGGTCAGGCCCCAGACACCGAGGGCGAGCACGGTCACCGCGGCCACCGCGGCGAGCCAGGGGCGGTGCAGCCACCGCAGACCGGCGGCCCAGACGGCGAGCGGCAGCAGTGCACCGCCGAGGGCGATCAGCGGGAGGTCGACGTAGAGCACGCTCAGGTCCCGGTGCCACTGCGCGAATCCGCCGTCGATGTTGATCCTGGCCAGCGGTGCCCAGGCGAGCAGCGCGGTGGCCGCGCCCCCGGCCGCGAGGAGGCAGCCCGCGGAGCCCTTCGTCTCTTCCCTCATGACTGCCACGGACGCGGCAGCGTCCCCGATGGTTCCGGAGACCGGTGCGGGAGGGCCTCGGCGCCCGCCGCTCCGCCGTGGGCGGGGCCGGCGGGGTTCCGGGTCACCGGGGTTCCGGCCCGTGGGGTCCTTCCTGCCGGTGGGTCTCCGGGCCCGTGGGCGGTGCCCGTCAGGTCTGCAGGTCCCGGCGGCGGAAGGCCGCGAGTCCGGCGGCCACCAGAGACACCGCGAGCGCCGTCAGGAGCAGCACCGGCGGCCAGTCCATCCGCGGTCCGGGGAGCTTCGGCAGGTGACCGAAGGGCGAGAGGTTCAGCACGGCCCGGGGGAGGCCGAGCGCGGGGCCGACCCAGCCGAGGGCGAGGCACAGCCCCGCCACGGCCCAGCCCGCCGTCGCGGCCCTGGGGACGGCCCCGTACAGCAGCAGCGCCACGCCCGCGAGCGTCCACACGGCCGGCACCTGGGCGAGCGCGGCGCCCGCGATCGGGAGCAGGTCCCCGCCGTGGCCGAGGGCCAGGCCCGCCCCGGCGAGCAGCATGACCAGCACGGTGCCGCCGAAGGCGACGGCCAGATGACCGGCGGCCCAGGCGGTCCTGCCGACCGCGTTCGCGAGGACCGGTTCCGCGCGCCGGGAGGTCTCCTCGCCGTGCATGCGGAGCACGGCCCCGACCGCGTACAGGGCGGCGACCAGCCCGAACATGCCGACCATCGCGGCGAGGAACGCGTCGGTGAGCGCCGTCTGCCCGCCCATCCGCTCGAAGATCTGCTTGGCCTGCTCGTTGTCGCCGACCAGGTCCGCCGCACCGTCGGCCATGCCGCCGAAGACGATCCCGGTGAGCAGGAAGCCGGCCGCCCAGCCCGCCCAGGTGGCGCGCTGGAGCCGCCACGCGAGCCCGCCCGCGGTGGTGATCCGCCCTTCGGCGGGCCCCGGTCGGGTGGCCAGGAAGCCCATGCCGACGTCCCTGCGCCCGGCCAGGGCGTACGCGGCGGCCCCCAGTGCGACCGCCGCGGTGAGCATCAGCAGCAGCACCCACCAGCGCTCGTCCGCGTAGGCCCGGACGTTCTCGGCCCAGCCCACGGGGGACAGCCAGGTCAGCAGGGACGATCCACCGCCGAGGCCGCCCCGGACGGGGGCGCCCGCCGTGCCCGCGTCGCCGGCGGCGCGCAGGACGAACGCGACGCCCAGCACGGCAGCCGTCGCTCCCTTGGCGAGCCGGGCGCTCTCCGTGAGCTGGGCGACGATCGCCGCCGTCGTGGCGAACACCATGCCGGTGCCGCCGACCGCGAGGCCGAGGGCGAGCGCGCCGGCGGATCCCAGCCGGGCCAGTCCGGCCGTGATCAGCAGTGCGACCGCGGCATTGGCGAGACCCGCGGTGAGCAGCGCGGCCGTCAGCGGGGCGCGCCGGCCCACCATGGCCGAGGACAGCAGTTCCTGACGGCCCGTCTCCTCCTCCTCGCGGGTGTGGCGCACCACGACGATCAGGCTCATCACCGCGGCCAGCACGGCCGCGAACGTCCCGAAGCGCCAGGCGACCAGCGCCCCGGTGCTGTCACCGAACACCGGACCGTAGAGGCTGCGCAGCGAGCCGTTCGCGGCCATCGACGCGGCGAGTCCGGCCCGTTCGGCCTGGGTGTCGTACAGCGCCTGCAAGGAGCCGACACCGCTGACGACCATCCCTGCGACCACCAGTACCCAGACGGGCAGCACGATCCGGTCCCGGCGGAGCGCCAGCCGGAGCAGGGTGCCCGTGCCGGCGAGCGGCCGGCTTCCGGTGCCCGGTCCGCCGCCCCGCCGGGGCGCGTGCGCCGCACGGGTCTCCGCGGCCGCGGTCATCGCACCATCGCCCCTTCCGCACGGGTGCCGCGTCCGCCGCTGTCGTCCGGCTCGCTTCCGCGCACGTCGTCCTCGTAGTGCCGGAGGAACAACTCCTCCAGTGTGGGCGGGGTGCTGGTGAGCGACCGCACACCGGCGCCGGTGAGGGAGCGCAGCACCGCGTCCAGCTTGTCGGTGTCGACCTGGAAGCGGACCCGGCACCCGGCACCTTCGGAGGCGGCCGCCGGGCCCTGGACGTCGAGTTCGTGCACCCCGGGCAGCCGCGCGAGCCCGTCGGGCGCGCCCGCGAGATCGGCGCTGACGCTGGTGCGGGTGAGGTGCCTCAGGTCGGCGAGTGAACCGCTCTCCACCGTCCGCCCCTTGCGGATGATGCTGACCCGGTCGCACAGCGCCTCGACCTCGCTGAGCACATGGCTCGAGAGCAGGACCGTCCGGCCGCGGTCGCGTTCCTCGGCGACGCAGCTCTGGAAGACCCCCTCCATCAGCGGGTCGAGCCCGCTCGTCGGTTCGTCGAGGATCAGCACGTCGACCTCGGAGGCGAACGCGGCGACCAGGGCCACCTTCTGCCGGTTGCCCTTGGAGTACGTGCGCCCCTTCTTGGTGGGGTCGAGTTCGAACCGCTCGGTCAGCCGGTTCCGGCGCGCCCTGTCGAGCCCGCCGCGCAGCCTGCCGTAGAGGTCGATGACCTCTCCGCCGGAGAGGTTGCGCCAGAGCGTCACGTCGCCGGGTACGTAGGCGATCCGGCGGTGCAGTTCGACGGCGTCCTTCCAGGGGTCCATGCCCAGCAGCCGGGCGGCGCCGGAGTCGGCACGCAGCAGTCCCAGCAGGATGCGGATGGTGGTGGACTTCCCGGCGCCGTTGGGTCCGAGGAAGCCGTGGACCTCACCGGTCCCGACCGACAGGTCGAGGCCGTCCAGTGCGTGTGCCCGGCCGAACGACTTGTGCAGTCCGGCGACGCTGATGGCCTTCGTCATGATTCAGAAGCTAAGCTATCTTCAGAAATTTGTGAAGTTAAGGAAGCGTATAAACTCGGATCCGGGTTCCTGAACAGGGGAGATGATCCGGGGATGACGCCGATGACCGGGAAGGCCAGGGACGCGGAGGCGGTCTCGCTCTTCGTGGAACGATTCGCGGCCCAGCTCGTCGAGGCCGGCATGACGCGCATGCCGGCCAGGGTCTTCGCCGCTCTGCTCTCCTCCGACTCCGGAGCGCTGACCTCCGCCGAGCTCGGAGAGCAACTGCAGGTCAGCCCTGCGGCGGTGTCCGGTGCCGTGCGCTATTTGGCGCAGCAGCACATGGTTTCGCGGGAACGGGAGCCCGGTTCCCGCCGCGAGCGCTACCGGGTCCACAGCGACCAGTGGTACGAGGCGCTCACCAACCGCGACGCCGTCCTGAAACGCTGGTCGGAATCCCTGCGAGAAGGGGTGACGAGCCTCGGCGCCGAGACGCCGGCGGGCCGCCGGCTCGAGGAGACCGTCGCGTTCTTCGACTTCGTCCAGGTCGAGCTCACGGCGATGATGGAGCGCTGGCGGGAGCACCGCGAGCGGATGTTCGGCCGGCCCTGACGCGGGTTCCCGGTTCTCACGGCGACCCGGCGCTCCCCGGTCCGGAGCGCGCACGGGTGCGCCCCGCCGGGCGGCGCTCCGGTTCCCCACCCGCGGCCTTCACCTCTCCCGCTCTCACTCCGCGACGGCCCCCGGCGCCGGCAGGGTCAGCGACCATGCCCTGGGCCGCAGGGTCCAGGTGCGTCGCCGGACCGGTCCGGCGACGAGGGCGTCGGCGCGGTAGCGGAAGTCGGCACCCGAGACGGTGACGACCTTCGCCAGGCTCCGTATGGGCCCCGGGTCGGATCTGCGGTGCACGGTCACCTCCGCGGCGCCGTCGGCCGCGCGGACGCGTACGTCCTCGACCGGCTCGTCCAGATCGCTCAGCACCACTCCGTCCGCCTCCACCCGCAGCCGGTGCGTCCGTACGCCGGTCCGTACGCCGGGAGGTGCCGGCGGAACAGGACGGACGAACGTGCGCACCAGGGAGCGGCAGGTGTGCCACACCGAGCCGGTCCGCCCCGGCGCCCCCGCGGCCGCGGCGGCAGGACCCGCCGGGATGCGCAGATCGGCCAGCACCACCCCGTCACTGTCGTCGGCGAGCAGATCCAGGTGGTGGGCGGCTCCGTCGAGGACCGCCCGGGCTGCCGCCACCGCGCCGGTCGGCACGCCCAGCGACCGGGCCACTTCCACGGACGCGCCGGCCCCGACCGGGACCAGCGACAGGGCCTCGTCGGCGAGCTCCCGCGCCCGGTGCAGCGAGCCCACGGCGCGCAGCAGCGCGCGGTCGTCACCGATCACGACAGGGCGCCGGGAGCCCCTTCGGGCGAGGGCGCGGGAAAACTCCTCGGGCCCGTCGGGCAGGCAGATTTTCGCCGCCGACCCGGCACACAGCACATCCTTCGCGATACGAACGGACTCGCCGTCGAAACGGCGGGCGACCGGGTCGATGACCACCAGGAGCTGGTCGGGAGCCGACACCTCGGTCCTTCCTCGGGTAGCATCTTTGTGCAAGAGCCCCTTGCGCTATTGCGCCAGGGGCTTCGTCTATTCCGGGGCACACCGGTTGGCGGCTCAGGCCCCCGACCATGGACATGCCCCGCCCGGAAGGGGTGTACGCCTGTGCCCGCACTTGTGCTGCTCGGTGCTCAGTGGGGTGACGAAGGCAAGGGAAAGGCCACCGACCTCCTCGGTGGATCCGTGGATTACGTGGTGCGTTACCAGGGTGGTAACAACGCCGGCCACACCGTGGTGGTCGGTGACCAGAAGTATGCGCTCCACCTCCTCCCTTCCGGAATCCTCTCGCCGGGATGCACCCCGGTCATCGGCAACGGAGTCGTCGTCGACCCGGCGGTCCTGCTCTCCGAGCTGAGCGGGCTGAACGAGCGTGGCGTCGACACGTCCAAGCTTCTGATCAGCGGAAACGCCCATCTGATCACCTCGTACAACGTCACGCTCGACAAGGTGACGGAACGGTTCCTGGGTAAGCGCAAGATCGGCACCACCGGCCGCGGCATCGGCCCGACGTACGCCGACAAGATCAACCGAGTCGGCATCCGGGTCCAGGACCTGTACGACGAGTCGATCCTGACGCAGAAGGTCGAGGCGGCGCTGGAGCAGAAGAACCAGCTCCTGGCCAAGGTCTTCAACCGCCGTGCCATCGAGACGGACCGCGTCGTCCAGGAGATGCTGGGCTTCGCCGACCAGATCCGGCCGTACGTCGCCGACACCACGCTCATCCTGAACAACGCGCTCGACGACGGCAAGGTCGTCCTCTTCGAGGGCGGCCAGGGCACGCTGCTGGACGTGGACCACGGCACGTATCCCTTCGTCACCTCCTCGAACCCGACGGCGGGCGGCGCCTGCACGGGCGCGGGCGTGGGCCCGACGAAGATCAGCCGGGTCATCGGGATCCTCAAGGCCTACACGACCCGTGTCGGCGCCGGCCCGTTCCCGACCGAACTGTTCGACGAGGACGGCGAGGCGCTGCGCCGCATCGGCGGTGAGCGCGGTGTCACCACCGGCCGCGACCGCCGCTGCGGCTGGTTCGACGCGGTCATCGCCCGCTACGCGACCCGCGTCAACGGACTGACCGACTTCTTCCTCACCAAGCTCGACGTGCTGACCGGCTGGGAGCAGATCCCGGTCTGCGTCGCGTACGAGATCGACGGCAGGCGGGTCGAGGAGCTGCCGTACTCGCAGACCGACTTCCACCACGCGAAGCCGGTCTACGAGTACCTGCCGGGCTGGTCCGAGGACATCACCAAGGCCAAGTCCTTCGCCGACCTGCCGAAGAACGCGCAGGGTTACGTGAAGGCGCTGGAGGAGATGTCCGGGGCCCCGATCTCCGCGATCGGCGTCGGCCCGGGCCGTGACGAGACGATCGAGATCAACTCGTTCCTGTAGGTCCCCGGGCCCGCGGGATCCCCCGCGGGCCGTCGCCCTTCCCACGGCCCGTGGCGGTGAGCCGAGTGCTCACCGGCCGCGGGCCGTTCGCCTTCGCGCGCCCTGCCTCCCGCCCGCGGCTTCCACCCGGCACCCGGCCCGGCTTCCACCCGCCTTCGGCCCCGGCCTCCCCCGGCCCGCGGCTTCCACCCCGGCACCCGGTCTCCCCCTGGGGCCGCGGCTGCGACCGAACCACGGCCTCCGCGCCCGTTCCCCGGCCCGCGTCCCCCGGGGCCCACGTCCGTTTCCCGCCTCACGACCGTTTCCCGGGCCTTACGTCCGTCCCCCGCCTCACGTCCCTGTCCCGCTTCACGTCCGTTTCCCGCCTCACGTCCGTGTCCTGCCGAGCGCCGCGGCGACCGCCAGGTACGGCAGGGCGAGCAGCGCGAACACGGTGCCGTGCGGCGCGTGCGCGGACAGCCCCGCGTACGTCCCGTAGACCAGCAGTGTGGTGAGTCCGGTCCCGAGACCCGCGAGGGAGGTCACGGTGGCCCGGCTCGGGCCGGTGATCGCCTTCTGCAGCCGGGCGTCGGCCAGCACATCGGTCAGCTGGAAGACCAGGAACGCCGCCCCCACCAGGACGAACCCGCGGGGGCCACCGCTCAGCGCACCCGCGGTGAGCGCTGCGGCGCCCGCCGCGACGGCGGCCCCGAGCGCCCGCCCGGAGAGTCGCTCACCCGGGCCCACCAGCAGCGAACCGACCGTCACCCCGACCCAGACCACGAGGACCAGCAGCGGGACCGTCGCCGTCGCGACACCGGTGGCGGCGGCCAGCAGCGGTACGTACTCGTCGAGCGCGCCCCAGACCGAGGTGACGACGACGGACAGCAGCAGTGCGTGCCGCACCCGACGGCTGCCGCGCACCTCGGTGATCCCCGCCCGCAGGGCCGCCGTGTACGCCCCACGGCGGGTGCGCCGCCGCGCGCCGCGTCCGGCGGACTCCCGGTGTTCGGGCAGCAACGCGCCCACGGCGGCGCACAGCAGACAGGCGGCGACACTGGCCGCACCGACCAGCGGCTCGCCACCCCGGGCGAAGGCCGGCGCAGCCACCGCGGTGGCCGCGGCGGTCGCGGCCATGCTCACGGCGGCGGTGCGCCCCATGACCCGGCCGTAACGTGAAGCGGCACCGAGCCGTTCGAGCTCGTCGTGCACCAGGGCCTCCATGGCCCCCGAGCGGAGCGAGCCCCCGGCCCCCCACAGCACGAACCCGGCGGCGTACGCGCCGTACGAGGGGAACAGGACCCACAGGGCGAACCCGGCAGCGGTGAGCAGCGGCCCGGTGACGGCCAGCAGCCTGCGGGACACGACGTCGGCCCAGACACCCGACGGGACCTCGACCAGCAGTCCGGTCAGTGACCAGAGGGCGAACAGGGACGAGATCCGCGCGGTGTCCAGGCCGTGCCCTGCGAAGAGCAGTGCGTAGACGGGGTAGAGCAGGACGAAGTCCTCGAGTCCCGCGTAGAGGTAGAGCGTTCGCTCGAGCCGGCGCACACCGGGCCGGAGCGGGGGCGGGCAGGACGAAATGACGGGCATGGATGGTGGTCCTTCTGCGGAACGGACGGGGACGCCGGGTGCCACCCGCCGCGGCGGTCCGCGACTGCCCGTTCCAGGACCTGCTGTCGTGCGTCAATGTCGTCGGCTCATGTGCCCGAGTCTGGCACGGGACGGCGCTGCGCGGGCCGGTGTTTCCCCGGGGTCGCCCTGACCGACCGACCCGCCCGGGTGGGCGATGACGCACGATCGGACGGCCCCCGCGCGCCGCGCGGGGTCCCCGCCCTGCGGAACCGTGCCCGTGCGCGACGGGGCGGTGCCGCACGGACCGTGGCCTCGAGGCCGCCAACCCCTTTCCGTATGCCCCGGTGCCCCCCGCGGTAGGGCGGAGGCGGGGGTTCAGGCCATTCCCGGGCCGGTCTTGGTCTAGACCTTGACAGGTTCAGACCATTGCCTGTTCAGTGCTCAACACGCCATAGGGCGACACGACTTGGGACTCCCGTCCCGCGTTCCTCCCTCGCCCCACAGCCCCCACAGCCCCCACAGGGAAAGGACGATAACGTTGTCGCGTCGGATCATCACCCTGCTCGCCGCCTTCGTGGCGGTGCTCGGACTCACGGTCCTCGTCCCCTCGACCGCGTCCGCGGCCGCGTGCGCCGCGGCCTGGAACTCCTCGTCCGTCTACACCGGCGGTATGACCGCGTCCCACAACGGCCGGAACTGGCAGGCCAAGTGGTGGACCCAGAACGAGACCCCCGGCTCCGCCGAGGTCTGGGCCGACCGGGGCGCCTGCGGCGGCGGTGGCGGCAACCCGAACCCGGACCCCTCGGGCTTCGTCGTCAGCGAGGCGCAGTTCAACCAGATGTTCCCGAACCGGAATTCCTTCTACACGTACAGCGGGCTGACCGCGGCGATGAGCGCGTACCCGGCCTTCGCCAAGACCGGCAGCGACACGGTCCGGAAGCAGGAGGCCGCTGCCTTCCTCGCCAACGTGGCGCACGAGACGGGCGGCCTGGTCCACATCGTCGAGCAGAACACCGCCAACTACCCGCACTACTGCGACCGCAGCCAGCCCTACGGCTGCCCGGCGGGCCAGGCCGCGTACTACGGCCGCGGCCCGATCCAGCTCAGCTGGAACTTCAACTACAAGGCCGCCGGTGACGCCCTCGGCATCGACCTGCTGGGCAACCCCTGGCGCGTCGAGCGGGAGTCCGCCGTCGCCTGGAAGACCGGTCTCTGGTACTGGAACACCCAGAGCGGGCCCGGCACGATGACCGGCCACAACGCCATGGTCAACCAGGCCGGCTTCGGCCACTCGATCCGCTCGATCAACGGCTCCCTGGAGTGCGACGGCAGGAACCCGGCGCAGGTCCAGAGCCGTGTGAACAACTACCAGCGCTTCACCCAGATCCTGGGCGTGCCGACGGGCGGCAACCTGTACTGCTGACGCGTTCGGCGGATCGGCGGGAGCGGGCGGCCTGTGCCGCCCGCTCCGTCGTTCCCGGCCCGTGGGGCGGCCCGGTGGGTGCGCCCGTTTCGCCGCAGCGGTCGGTGCGCGGCCGGCTTCACCTTTCACCCCTTCTGAGCAATTGGCACGCCTATGTGACGGCATTGAGCTGTTTATCACATTTTCTGTGTTCCGATGTGAGGCATCTGCGTCCCTCCGGTAGGGGCGTGACGGCCTGTCACAGAGAAAGTGAGCTGCATCGGATGTCTGAATCTCAGGGCACGGGTGGCGCGGGTGTCCCCCGTCGTGGGAAGTCGGCGGTGTTGAGCCGTCACCGGATGGCTGCTGTCGCCGCGGCGGCCGGGGTCGCCGCGGTGGTGGGTACGACGACCATCGCGGCTGCGGTGCAGGCGGGTGCGGACGAGACGAACGCACGTGCTGCGGTCGCGGAGGACAAGGCGGACGGGGACGAGGAGAAGGGCTACGCCCCCGAGGGGGACGAGGGCGGCGGCCGCGACGCGGGTGACGACGGCTCCGGCGGTCGCGACGCGGGTGGCGAGGTCTCCGGTGAGCACGAGAAGGCCGACGGCGAGGGCTACGGCGGCCGCGACGCGGGTGACGACGGCTCCGGCGGTCGCGACGCGGGTGGCGAGGTCTCCGGTGAACACGAGAAGGCCGACGGCGACCAGGAGAAGGCCGACGGCGAGGGCCGTGGGCGCCACGGCGAGCGGAACGTCGAGTGCGACCCGAACGACCTGATCGCGGCGATCGTCGACCTGAACCAGAACAGCGGTGGTTCACTCCGCCTGGCGAAGCAGTGCACGTACACGCTGACCGCCAATCAGGACGGCAACGGCCTGCCGGAGATCATCCAGCCGATCAGCATCCACGGCAACGGCTCCACCATCCAGCGGGCCGCCAACGCCGACCAGTTCCGCTTCTTCCAGGTCGGAGCCGGTGGCGACCTGAAGCTCAGCCACCTCGTCCTCACCCGAGGCAAGTCCGCCCCGGACGAGAACGGCGGTGCCATCCTGGTCGACCCCGCGGGACGCCTGCACCTGGAGATGGTCGCCCTCGACAGGAACACCGTCGACAGTATCGACCCCGCGGACGGAGACGACGGCGGAGCCGTCTACAACGCGGGCATCACCAAGGTCGTCAAGAGCACCTTCGAGGGAAACTCCGCCGACGAGGGCTCCGCCATCCTCAACTTCAACGGCAAGCTCAAGGTCGACTCGGCCAAGTTCTACGGCAACATCGGCGACGACGGCGCCGTCGAGAACGTGGGCGGGACCTCGACGATCGTGAAGAGCGAGTTCCGCCACAACATCGGCGGCGGTGTCGAGTCGGACGGCGGCGTGACCGAGGTGGTGAAGTCCGTCATCGCCTTCAACACCGACGACGGTACCGGTGGCGGTATCGACCACGAGGATGGCGGGCTCCACGTACGCGGGTCCAACATCCACGACAACACGGCGGCCACCCAGGGCGGTGGTCTCCAGGTCGACGACGAGACCGTGATCGAGGACAGTGAGATCACCGGCAACACCAGCCTCGGTGACGGCTCGGCCGCGCGCGGTGGCGGCATCGACATCCTCCCGGACGACGAGGAGGAGGTGGAGGTGGAGGTCGCCATCCGCAAGACGAAGATCGCCGGCAACCAGGCGCCGGGCGAGGACGGCCGAGGAGGCGGCATCTTCGTCAACGAGTTCGGCCGCCTCGTCCTCACCGACTCCAAGGTGACGAAGAACATCTCCGACGAGCCCGCGGGCGGTGTGGACAACGAGGGCACGGTCGTCACCCACGGCAAGGTCCGCATCATCGACAACGTCCCGACCAACTGCGAGGGCAGCACCAACCCCGTCCCCGACTGCTTCGGCTGACACACCACGCATCGCCGGGGGCCGGCCCCACCGGCCTCACCGGCACCCACCGCCCGCCCCGGCTTTCCCGCCGGGGCGGGCACAGGTGCGGGTGGCGGCCGGAGCGCGACGCCGGCGTGGCACGCTCCGGGCCGGAGGCGTCGGAGCCACCTGCGCGGGGCCGTGTCGCCCGCATCTCGTAGGCTCCCGGCCATGAGCGACGGGGAATCCGGCAGACGGGTCATAGACGGGCGCTTCGAGCTGGAGGCGCGGCTCGGCGGCGGCGGTATGGGCATGGTGTGGCGGGCGCGCGATCTGGTCCTGGACCGGGCCGTGGCGCTCAAGGAGGTACGGCCGCCCGATCCGGGTCTCGCCGAGTACGACCCGCAGGGCGCGGCGATGCTCCGGGCCCGGGTGCTGCGCGAGGCACGGGCGCTCGCCCGCGTCGACCACCCCAATGTGGTGACCATCCACCATGTGGTGGACGGCGGGGAGCACACCTACCCGTGGCTCGTCATGGAGCTGGTGACCGGCGGATCACTTCATGACCGGCTGGAGAAGGGGCCGCTGGACCCCGCCGAGGCCGCCCGTCTCGGCCGCGAGGTGCTGGCCGCGCTGTGCGCCGCGCACGACGTCGGCATCCAGCACCGGGACGTGAAGCCCGCCAACGTCCTGATGCGCCCCGACGGACGTCCCGTCCTCACCGACTTCGGTATCGCGGCCATCAGGGAGTCCACGGCGCTGACCGCGACCGGGTCCGTCATCGGCACGCCCGACTACATGGCGCCCGAGCGCATCTCCGGCGCCGAGGGCGGCCCGGGTTCCGATCTGTGGTCGCTGGCGATGATGCTGTACGTCGCCGTCGAGGGGCGTCACCCGCTGCGCAGGGGCAGCACCCTCGCGACGCTGGCGGCGCTCCTCAGCGAGGAGCTTCCGCCGCCCGTCCAGGCGGGATCGCTGACCGGTTTCCTGAGCGCCGTGCTCGTCAAGGACCCGGCCGGCCGGGCGGACGCGGAGACCGCCGACCGGATGCTCGCGGAAGCGGCCGAGGGCCGGGACACGGCCACCGGCCCGCGGAGGCCGCCGAGTGTTCCGTCTGCCCCGGACGGGGCGGGCGGCACCACCTCGTACCGGCCGTCACCTCCGCCGGGGCAGACGGCCGCACCGAACGCAGCTCCGGCCGGGTTCGGACCGCCGGCGGGCTTCGGGCCGCCGATGGGCTTCGGGCCGTCGGCTCCGCACGGCGCCGTGCCGGGTCCGGTCGTGCCGTCGACCCCCTACCCGGCGGGCCCCACACGGCAGACGCCGCCGGGACCGGGCGGCCGTGTGAAGGGCCGGGTCGCGATCGCCGCGTCCGCCGTCGCGACCGTGCTGGCAGGCGTCCTGGTGTGGACCCTGCTGCCGGACGGCGGCGGCAACGGCGGCGAGAAGGCGGCGAGTTCACCCGGCCCCGCCGCGACCGCGACGAAGGGCGCGACGTCCGCACCGCCCGAGGCGGCCCCTGCGGCGTCGGCACCGGCGTCCGAGGCCGACGCCAAGACCGATCTGCTGACCCCGGACGGCATCCGGACGGCGGTGAAGGAGATCAAGGCCGCGACCGGGACGGACCGCGCGGCCGACTTCACCGTCTACGCGGACTACGTGTCCGCGGAGATCATGGTCAAGGGCAGCGACACCAAGTACGACAGCTACACCTACCGCCCGGGCCAGGGCGTCCAGAAGGGCATCATCAGCAGCTCCCTGATCGGCGGCGACCGCCCGTTCAGCCTGGACGACTTCGACTGGGACGTCGTCCCCGCCCTGCTGAAGCGGGCGGAGAAGGACCTGAACGTGAAGCGGCCGACATTGCGTTACGTCCTGGTCCGCCCCGCCGACGACACCTTCGGCACCCCGCTGGGACTGGCCGTCTATCTCGCCGACGACCACGTCACCGGCTATCTGGACGCCGATCTGAAGGGCAAGGTGACCCGGGTGATGCCGGCCCAGGACTGACCGGCCCGGCCTTGTGGCTACGCCCCGGCGGCGTGGCCGACGAACGCGGCCCAGGCGCCGGGGGCCACGGTGAAGACCGGGCCCTCGGGGTCCTTGGAGTCGCGGATGTGGACGGCGTGGGGGCAGGCGGCGACCTCGACGCAGGCGCCGGTGTAGTCGCTGCTGTAGGAGGACTTGTGCCAGTCGAAGGCCACTTCGATGCACTCTCCGCCGCTGCTGTCGCTGTAGCTCGACTTGATCCAGCGCAGGCTGTCGGTCATCTCTGGTCTCCTGCCAACTGCTCGATGAGGCCCAGCGATTCACGAGGGCCCAGGGCCTGTGCCCGGATCTTCGCATACCGCTGACCGTATGTACTCACCTTTGCGGGGTCCTTGATCAGCAGACTCTCGAACTGGATCTCCAGATAGACCAGGTGATCGTGCTCCGGGGTCTCCACCAGGGTCATCCCGCCGTTGTCACCCGCGTGTTCCCCGCCCAGCCCCGCCTCCAGCGGCAGCACCTGCAACGTCACGTTACGCCGCCGCGCGCACTCCGCAAGGTGCCGCATCTGGCCACGCATGACCTCATGGCCGCCGATCACCCGCCGTAACACCGACTCCTCCAGCACCACCTCGATCAGCGCCACCGGCTCCCGCTCGAACAGCGCCCGCCGTGCCAACCGCGCCTCGACCAGCTCCTCCACCCGCTGCTCCGGCAGCGGCGGATACCCGCCGCCGATCAGCGCCCGCGCGTACTCCTCCGTCTGGAACAGCCCGTGCACCACGAGCGTCGCGTACAGATGGAGTCCTACCGCCTTCTGCTCCAGCAGCGCGTAGTCCTTGAACTGCGCCGGGTACTTCTCCAGCCGTACGTACGTCCTGGCCTGCTCGAAGATGTCCATTCCGTCCCCGAGTACCCGCTCCAGCTGCACCAGCATCGCGTCGCTCGCCGGCTGCGCGCCCGTCTCCATCGCGCTCACCGCCGAACCCGTGAAGCCGATCTCCTTCCCGAGCTGCTCCTGCGTCCAGCCTTTCCGTACGCGTAACTTGCGGGCGACGTCCGCCACGAGCCGTGCCGTCGGACCCGCCAATTGCTTGTTCTCCGCTCGCGCCATTGCGATCACCGTTCGACTCAACCGGACTCAACCGGTCTCCATCCGTCCCCGCCGAATTCGACCTTGATCAAGGCAGGTTCGCGCAGGTCAAAGGGTGTTCGACCTGCCTCGCAAGGCTATGGAGAACGCTATCCGGGTGGCATCACAATGTCGCCGTGAATACGGATAATCGACGAGTGGAAATGGACTGGATCCCGGTCTCCGGATTCCGGCTCCGCAAGGCGGGCGTGCATTTCGACGCCGTACGCGTCGACGGCGACGACGGACGCCGACTGGCCGATCTCCTGGACCGTATGACGGGCGGCGACCCCGGTCCCATCGTCACCGAGGCGAACGGCTGCCGCGGCGTCTACTTCCTCCTTCCGGTGGGCAGTACGGCCCACCGTTCGTGGCCGCGCGGGGTGACCCGTTACAACTCGGCTGCGGGCGGCTTCGGTTACGTACCCGTCCCGGCGCTCGACGGGCCGACCTGGCCGCTGGCCTGGCGCGTCCCGCCCGTCGCGGACGACCGCTTCGTGCACCCGCTGCTGCTGCGCACGGCGGCCGGTGAGCTGCTGGGTTGACAGCGTCCCCGCGGCGGCGGCCTGCGGACCGGGGTCGCCGGGGGCTCTCCGGCGCTCGTGCCGGCGGGCTGTCCCGGCTGCGGAGTGTGACGAGATTGAGGCCGGCGGCCCTTCCCATGCGCCCGTGCACCCGTACAAAACGGTCATGCATGGGAAGATTGCCGCATGAACGGCCGGGATCTCGTGACGCTGTTCGTCTGCGGCGACGTCATGCCTGGCCGGGGTGTCGACCAGATCCTTCCGCACCCCGGTGATCCCGCCCTGCGGGAGAGCTACATCCGGGACGCCCGGGACTACGTGGCGCTCGCGGAGGCGGTGAACGGGACGATCCCGCGCCCCGTCGACTACACCTGGCCCTGGGGCGCGGCGCTCGGCGTGCTGGACCGGTTCGACCCGGACGTCCGTGTGATCGACCTGGAGAGCAGCGTCACCACCAGCGACGACTTCGCCTCGGGCAAGGCGGTGACGTACCGGATGCACCCGGACAACCTGCCGTTCCTGGCGGCCGCACGGCCCGACGTGTGCGCGCTCGCCAACAACCACGTGCTGGACTTCGGGCGGCGCGGCCTGGAGGAGACCGTGGACGTGCTCGGCCGCGCCGGTCTCGGGCCTGCCGGGGCCGGACGGGACCGGGCCGAGGCCCAGCGGCCGGTCGCGGTCCCCACCCGGAGCGGGGGCCGGGTGCTGGTCCTTTCGTGCGGGATGGCGTCGGCCGGGGTCCCCTCGCGCTGGGCGGCCGCCGAGGAACGGCCGGGCGTCGACTACGTGCCCGACCTGTCGGTCCGCAGCGCCGACACGCTCGTCCGGCGGCTGCGGGAGGTGCGCGAGCCCGGCGATCTCGCGGTCGTGTCGATCCACTGGGGCTCGAACTGGGGCTATGGGGTGTCGCAGAGCCAGAGCAGCTTCGCCCACCGGCTCGTCGAGGGCGGCGTGGACCTCGTCCACGGGCACTCCTCCCACCACCCCCGGCCGATCCAGGTCCACCACGGCAAACTCATCCTGTACGGCTGCGGCGACCTCATCGACGACTACGAGGGCATCACGGGCTACGAGCGCTACCGCGACGACCTGCGGCTGCTGTACTTCCCCACGCTGGACGCGGAGACCGGCGAGCTGGCGGCCCTGCGGATCGTGCCGATGCAGGCGCGGCGGATGACCCTCCACCATGCGTCGCCGTCGGACTCCGGCTGGCTGTGCGAGGTGCTGAGCAGGGCCGGGCGCGCGTTCGGCACCCAGGTGGAGCCCGAGCTCGGCGGGGACGGGACCCTCGCCCTCCGCTGGAACCGCCGCTGAGCCCGGCCCGTACGGGTGGGCGCCGGTGGTGCTCCGCCGGTGGCGGCCGTGCCCGGCCCGCCCCGGCCCGTTCGGGTGGGCGCCGGTGGTGCTCCGCCGGTGGCGGCCGTGCCCGGCCCGCCCCGGCCCGTTCGGGTGGGCGCCGATGGTGCTCCGCCCGTGTCGGCCCTGCCCGGCCCGCCCAGGGTCTGCCTCGGGCTCAGTCCACCTTCGTGTACGTCAGCGGTGCTCCGCCCGAGCCGACCAGCTCGCGGACGATCGTCCGGTCGTCGGGCATGTCGAGACGGCTCCACTGGCCCGGCGAGCAGCTACGGCGGTCGCCGAAGGTGACCTGCGTGGGGCCGAGTTCGAGGGGAGGGCCGGAGGCGCGCAGGGTGGCGGACCAGCGGCAGTCGTAGTTGGCGCCGCGCCCGGTCAGCGTCATGACGGTGTCGCCGGCGGAGCCGCTGGTGATGGTCATGATCCGCGTGTTGGTGCTGCCGTCCGCGGTCGTGAACTCGGCCTGCCAGGTGCCTGTGTACTCCTCCGGCACGGTGCCGGCGCGTGCGGTGGGGGAGGACTCCGTCGTCGCGGGCGTGTCATCGGCGGTCGGCCCGCCGCTGCCCCCGGAGGTGCCGGGCGAGCGGGGCGCCGACGTCGACGGGCCCGGTGCGGCGGGGGAGCTCGTGTGCTCTCCGTTCATGAGCGCGTAGACCGAGCTGCCGGCCGCCACCGCGACCACCACCGCCACGGCGACGAGGGCCACCGTGCCCCGTCTGTCACCGCGCTGCGCCCCGGGCACGGACGGCGGGCCGTACTGCGGGTAGGTGCCGTACGGAGGGGCTGCGGAGTGCAGGGTGTGCGGGACGGGCGCCGGGTGGTGCGCCGCCCATCCGGGAGGCGGTGACGGGGCCGGGGTGGGCGCCGGGCCCGGGGGAGGCGTCGGAGGGCCGGCCATCGTGGGAAGGGCGTGCACACCCGGCGCGCCCGGGGCGGCGCCCGGTCGGCCCGAGGCGGCGGACAGGTCACCGGGCGGTGGTGTGCCGCCCGCGGCGGCCCGCGCGCCGTCGACGGGGAACTGCGCCGGGGAGCCCTGTGCCGCGACACCGTGTGCGGCGGGGCCCGGTGCGGGCGGGGGTTGCGCGGCGCCCGGGGCGTGCGGACCGGATCCGGGCGCCGGCGCCCCTGCCGCGGGGCCTGCCCCCGTGGCGTCCGTGAAGCTCTCCGGGTGCTCGACCTCCAGCAGTTTCACGGCGTGGCTGCCGAGTTGGGCGATGAGGGCGCCCGGGAGCCACGGCACGCTGGAGTCCTTCGACACACCCCCGGCGCGTTCCCGGATCAGTTCCAGCGTGGGCCGGGCCCCGGGCTCCTTGTGGAGGCAGTCCCGTATCAGCTCCCGCAGCGATTCCGGGACGCCGGACAGATCCGGCTCCTCCTCGGCGATGCGGAACATCTGCGCGTGGACGCCGCTGTCCGCGGAGCCGAACGGCAGCCGCCCGCCGGCCGCGTAGGCAAGGACCGAGCCCAGGCAGAACACGTCGCAGGCCGGGGTGATGCGGTCGCCCCGGACCTGTTCGGGGGCCATGAACCCGGGCGAGCCGACCAGCGCTCCGGTGCGGGTGAGCCCGCCGTCCGCGACGGTCTCCAGGGCGCGGGCGATGCCGAAGTCGATGACCCGGGGCCCGTCGATGGTGATCAGGACGTTGGACGGCTTCAGGTCGCGGTGCACGATGCCCGCGCTGTGGATGTCCGTGAGCGCACGGGCCAGTCCGGCGGCGAGGGTGCGTACGGAGTGCTCGGGCAGCGGGCCGTGGGCCGGGCCGCCCTGTCCGCCGGAGATCACGGAGTGGAGGGACGGCCCGGCGACATAGCCCGTCGCCACCCAGGGCACCTCGGCCTCGGTGTCCGCGTCCAGCACCGGAGCCGTCCAGGCCCCGCCGACTCGGCGGGCGGCCGCGACCTCCTGCCGGAACCGGCTGCGGAACTCCTCCTGCTCGGCGAGCTCCCGCCGTACCAGTTTGACGGCGACCGTACGGCCCCGGTCGGAGCGGGCCAGATAGACCTGTCCCATGCCGCCGGCGCCCAGACGGGCCAGCAGTCGGTACGCCCCGATGCGGCGCGGATCTCCGGATGCCAGCTGCTCCATGGCCGAGCGCCCCTCCCCCGACATACGTGGACGTACCCGCACGTGTGCGTGTACGTGCGCGCGCGTACGGATCTGTGCGCGTGCCCGATCGCACGAGAATAGTGCGCCCCGGGCCGGCGCCCACAGGCAACCGCGTTCCCGCCGGGATCAGGCCGGATCCCGCCCGCGTTCCGACCTGTTGCGACCCTTCCACGCCAGGAGGGGGCCGCTCGAAGGGACACCTGCGTGGGGCACCTGCGTGAGGAGACACCCGCGACCGTCCCGCCGGTTCCCGGACGGGCAGGCGGCGGACGGCCGGTGTCCGGGCGGGCGGTGGACGGACGAAGACGCCACGACGGTCCGCGGTACGGCATGCGACGACGCCCGTGGCACGGCATGCCCGATGGGCAATCGGACGGATCGACGGATCGACGGATCGACGGACGCCGGGACGTGGAGCCGGCGCCGGGATCAGGCGTGCGGGTTCCGGGGGCCGGGGCGCCCGTCGGGGCGCGGGGTGTCGGCCGGGCGCGGAGGGCGCGTCAGCGGCTCGCCCCCGCGGCCCCGTCCGCGCCCGCGGTCTCCTGCCGCCCGTCGGATGCCAGTGCCTCCATCGCGGCGGAGAGCCGCTCCAGCACTCGCACCGTCTCCGTGAACCGCTCGTCGCCGAGCCGGTCCGCGAGACGCCCGGCGAACTCGGCGTGCCCGGGGTTGATCCTGTCGATCGCCGCCCGGCCCTCGTCGGTGGGCCGGAGCAGCTTGGCGCGGCGGTGCGCCGGGTTCGGTACGTACTCGGCGAGGCCCTTGCCGACGAGCAGATCCGCGATCCGCTGCACGCTCTGCCGGGTGATGCCCATGGTCCGGGCGATCCCGGCGACCGGAAGCGGCTCGGGCAGCACGGCACCGAGGACCTGCCACCAGGCGGAGGTCAGCCCGGCCGGGCGGGCCAGTTCCTCCGCGACGCCGAGGAACTGTCCGTTGAGCCGGAAGACGCTGATGGCGGCGGTGCTGAGCATCTCCTGCCTCTCCCCGGCCGACCGTTTCGGAGCCGGCTCCCGGGCGGGTGCGACGGCCGTTTCGCGGTCCTGCCCGTTGCGCGGTCCATGGTCCGGGCTGCCGCCCGGCCCCTGTGCCGGCCCGGGTGCCGGGGCGTCGGCAGGCCCCCGAGGCACCCGTATCCGCTCGTCGCCCGCAGGGGCCGGTGCGTGGTGCGGGCCGCGGCCCGCACCGTCGCGTCTGCCGCCCGTCATGCGTTGAGCTCCTCGAACGCCTCCGGGTCGGAGTCGTGGAACAGCCGGTACCAGGCGTCGAGCTTGCCGCCCTCGAACGCCCCCAGCCTGCCGAGCACTTCGCGGGCGAACGCCACCGGTTCGGTCGGGCCGGCAGTGATCAGGTCGCCGTCGGTCACGGCGTCGGAGTCGACGTAGTACTCGCCGCCCTCATAGCCCGTGGCGGCCAGGTAGAACGAGACGGCGCTGGTGTGCTTCCGGTCGTCCAGCAGGCCCTCGCGGGCCAGTCCGGCCGTGGCCCCGCAGATCGCGGCGACGGGCACTCCCGCGTCCAGGAACTCCCGCGCCTTGCGGGCGAACGGCGCCAGCTCGTCGTCCGTGTCCCACAGGTCGGCCCCGGTGAGGATGAGCAACTCGCTGTCCTCGGGCCGCAGGGTGTCGAGGCCCAGGTCGGGCTGGATGCGCAGGCCGCCGATCGTGGTGACCGGCTTGTCCGTGTCGGGGCCGACCGTGCGCACGGTGTGGCCGGCGCGGGCGAGCCAGGCGGTCGCGTGCCCCGTCTCCCAGTCGGCGAACGTGTCGTAGACGGCGACGTGGACCGCCCGCCCGGCCGGCGCGGTCTCGGCGACGGCGGTGGTGCTGCTGGCGGATGACGTGTCGGCGGTCATGCCGGCCTCCCTGGCCCTGCGGTTGGAGTTCTCCCCGATGACAGTAGACTGTCATAACGACAGCGTGCTGTCAAATGCCCAGGTGGGTGTTCCGTGCCGCGACACCTTGCCCATGAAAGTGGCCGAGGCCATACAAGGTGGCCATGTCGGCCCCGAGCCGCGCCTCCCTAACCTGGCCGTATGACCCCTCATGTCGAACCCGACCCGCAGGCCGGCGCGGCCGTGAAGGCTGCCGACCGTGCCCACGTCTTCCATTCGTGGTCCGCCCAGGGCCTGATCGACCCGCTCGCCGTGGCGGGCGCGGAGGGTTCGTACTTCTGGGACTACGACGGCAACCGCTACCTCGACTTCACCAGCGGCCTCGTCTACACCAACATCGGCTACCAGCACCCGAGGGTCGTCGAGGCGATCCAGGAACAGGCCGGTCGGCTGGCCACCTTCGCCCCGGCGTTCGCCGTCGACGTCCGCTCCGAGGCCGCACGCCTGATAGCCGAGCGCACCCCCGGCGACCTGGACAAGATCTTCTTCACCAACGGCGGCGCCGAGGCGGTCGAGAACGCGGTGCGCATGGCCCGGCTGCACACCGGCCGGGCGAAGGTCCTCGCCGCGTACCGCTCCTACCACGGCGCCACCTCCACCGCGATCAACCTCACCGGGGACCCGCGCCGCTGGGCCTCCGACACCGCCTCCGCCGGTGTCGTCCACTTCTGGGCGCCGTTCCTGTACC
Source organism: Streptomyces sp. WMMC940 (assembly GCF_027460265.1). Classification (NCBI taxonomy): domain Bacteria; kingdom Bacillati; phylum Actinomycetota; class Actinomycetes; order Kitasatosporales; family Streptomycetaceae; genus Streptomyces; species Streptomyces sp. WMMC940. The sequence goes on along the minus strand of NZ_JAPZBC010000001.1, from coordinate 3,485,609 downwards.
GGTCGCCGTTCTACGCCGCCACCGAGGCGGAGGAGTGTGCGCGGGCGCTGCAGCACCTGGAGGACACGATCGCCTTCGAGGGCCCGCAGACCATCGCGGCGATCGTGCTGGAGACCATCCCCGGCACCGCGGGCATCATGACCCCGCCGCCCGGTTACCTCGCGGGCGTCCGCGAGATCTGCGACCGGTACGGCATCGTGTTCGTCCTCGACGAGGTCATGGCGGGCTTCGGGCGCACCGGCGCCTGGTTCGCCGCCCGGCACTACGACGTCGTGCCCGATCTGATGACCTTCGCCAAGGGCGTGAACTCCGGCTATGTGCCGCTCGGCGGCGTCGCCATCTCCGCCGAGATCGCGGCGACCTTCGACAAGCGCCCCTACCCCGGCGGCCTCACCTACTCCGGCCACCCGCTCGCCTGCGCCGCCGCCGTCGCCACGATCCGGGTGATGGAGGACGAGCAGGTCGTCGAGCACGCCGCCCGCATCGGCGAGCAGGTCCTCGGCCCCGGCCTGCGCGAACTCGCCGAACGCCACCCCTCCGTCGGCGAGGTGCGCGGCCTGGGCGCGTTCTGGGCCCTGGACCTGGTGCGCAACCGGGAGACCCGGGAAC